>JBJMMB010000339.1:0-2490 GCA_045805005.1 Chloroflexia bacterium | reverse complement strand
GCGGGCGCTAAAGAGATTGATATCGTCATATCACGCGCCCACGTGCTAACAGGCAACTGGCAGGCCCTCTACGACGAGGTCAAAGCCTTCCGCGAGGCCTGCGGTGACGCTCACATGAAGTCCATCCTCGCCACGGGCGAGCTGGCCACCCTGCGCAATGTCTACCAGGCGAGCATCGTCTGCATGATGGCCGGGTCGGATTTCATCAAGACCTCCACAGGCAAGGAGGCCACCAATGCCACCCTGCCGGTCAGCACCGTCATGGTGCGCTCTATCCGCGAATATGCCGACAGAACAGGTTACAAGGTGGGCTTCAAGCCCGCCGGGGGCATCCGCACTGCCCGCCAGGCCCTTGATTGGCTAATCTTGATGAAGGAGGAGCTTGGCACCGCCTGGACGCGTCCCGAGCTGTTTCGCATAGGAGCCAGCAGCCTCCTCACCGACATCGAGCGCCAGTTGGAGCACTTCGTGACCGGGCGCTACTCGGCGTCATACAGACACCCCATGCCTTAGTAGGTGGAGCTGTGAAACCTGCACGCATCAAAACAGTCGCCATCGGCGTCTTCAGAAAAGATGACTGTATCTTCGTGGCCGAGGGGTACGACCCCGCGAAGGGAGAGACCTTTTATCGCCCACTTGGTGGTACCATAGAGTTCGGAGAGCGCGGACAGGAAGCGCTTGTGCGGGAATTGCGCGAGGAGATCAAGGTCGAGGCCACCAACCTCCGGTACCTGGGTACCATCGAGAATATCTTCACATTTAACGGCCAGCCGGCACACGAGATCGTGCTGGTCTACGAGGGAGACTTCGCCGATGAGGCGATATACAGGAAGGCGATGGTTTTCGGCTACGAGGCAGGGGGTGGCGCCGTCAAGGCGGTGTGGAAGTCCCTGGGCGATTTTGGCGTCCACACGCCCGCCAGCGTTCCTCTTTACCCCGACGGGCTGATAGACCTTCTGAAAAGGAGTGCAAATGACCGGACCCACCGCAGATAACCCATCGATCACCACCTGCGACCCCGTGGAGGGCTATGCGCCCCAGGTGGGCCGTTACGTGGCTCAGATGGCCGAAGTGCGCGACGACCTCAAACACGAGGTGGAGGGCCTCGGCATCGAGCAGATCGACTGGCATCCCGACGAGAACACCGAGTCGATAGCCACCTTGCTGCTCCACATCGACGCCGTGGAATGGTCATGGATCTTCGAAGATATATTCGGCAGGCCCGACAGCGAATACCCCGGAGAGTGGTCGGAGGCGATGCCCATAAGGGTGAGCGTACCCCAGGTGCAGGGCAGGCCCCTCGAATGGTATTTTAGCAAGCTGGACGCAACGCGAGCGCGCACGCTAGACGTGCTGAAAAGCTTCACAGACGAGGACCTCAAGCGCCTTGTAGGAGAGTCCGACCCGGGCCCAGGGCACGAAAAGCGAACCCATCTCTACACCATAGACTGGATTATCTGGCACATAATCGAGCACGAGGCAACACACGTAGGCCAAATAGAATTGCTAAAGCGCCTGGGGCCTCAACCAGGCTCTATTCAAAGCACAGAAAAGGGGTAACGACGAATTCCCGTCCACGGGGGTTGAAAGGGGCGCTCCCCTGTCCGGAGGTATGAGGGTGCAGGGGTCTCCCTGCCGGGGGCATGGGGATTGGAGCCCAACTCTATCCCTACATCCAAAACAAAGGGGGTGCAGGGATCTCCCTGCCGGGGGTTTGGGGTGTCCCCCATTCATATCCATTCATAACATTCCCCCTTCCCTCTGGGAAGGGGGCCAGGGGATGGGCACTTTAACTAGACCTTGCCCCTGGCGGGCAGCTAACCAGCGCATAAAAAGGAGAACACCGGCATGGCGACGGTAGCGGATATTTTCGAGACGATGGACTACGGGCCCGCGCCCGAGGCCCCGGAGCCTGCGCTCAAGTGGATAGAGGCCCACCAGCCCTTCGGCCTCTTCATCAACGGCAAGTGGCGCAAGCCAAAAGAGGGCAAATACCTCGAAAGCATCAACCCAGCCACCGGCAAGCCCCTTGCCAGGGTGGCCCAGGCCACGGCCGCCGATGCGGACGCCGCGGTCGAAGCCGCCCGCAAAGCTTTCAAAGGGTGGAGCGCGACCCCCGGCCACGTGCGCGCCAGGTACCTCTACGCCATCGCGCGCCAGGTCCAGAAGCGCTCCCGCCTGCTCGCCGTTCTCGAGAGCCTCGACAACGGTAAGACCATCCGCGAGACCCGCGACCTCGACATACCCCTGGTCGCCAGGCACTTCTATTATCACGCGGGCTGGGCGCAGCTCATGGAGACCGAGCTGCCCGGCATGGTGCCCGTCGGGGTGGTGGGCCAGATAATACCCTGGAACTTCCCCATGCTCATGCTCGCCTGGAAGATCGCCCCCGCCCTCGCCATGGGCAACACGGTTGTGCTCAAGCCGGCGCGCTACACGCCTCTCACCGCGCTCGCCTTCGCCGAGATATGCGAGGAGATAGGCCTGCCG
>JBJMMB010000338.1:0-18901 GCA_045805005.1 Chloroflexia bacterium | reverse complement strand
CGCGGCGGCCTCGCGTTATGGTTCGCCTCATATGTCTTCCTATTCTGCAGGTCCGCCGCTTTTAGCACCGAGCCCCCGGCCTCATAGTCGTCCAGCCTGCCCTCGTGCAGCTCCTCCAGGTCTGACAGGTGCCCGATGTGCTCTTGGATCGACCACTCGTCGCCGTCCCGCATCGCCAGGATGCCGGGAGGATAGGAGCGCACCATCTCCTCCAACCGGGCCGGCGTCCCGCGCAGGCGCTCCACCACGCCGGGGAAAGCCTCAACCGGCAGGTTGAAGTCAAACTCTTTCTCAAACCAGTGCGTCGATGTAATCATTGATGCTTTCATCACAGCCTCTTCTGTCCACCGGACAACTTGTACGGGCGGGCCCCCATTGCCTGCCCTGGTCATAAACCACCAATGCCGGGGTAAACCACCCAAATCCCCCGTAGGGGCGAGGCATGCCTCGCCCTGGTCGCATACCAACCCAACCCCGTAGGGGCAGGCCCCCATTGCCTGCCCTGTTCGTTTACCGCCAGGGCCGGGGTTAGCCAACCGGGCCGGCAGCACGGGGTCCCCTCTGGGGCTGGGCCCTGCCCCACCATTCAGTTTTCTGTTCGCCCGCGCCTAAACGAGATACGCTCCGGCCAGTAGGCGCAGCAGCAGGTACACCATCAGCGAAATCAGCACGCTGGCATGGCTCAGTTCCATGAAGGCGCGCACGAAGCCCCAGCGACCCGGCGCAATCCCGTCCTCGGACCTGGGCAGGGCTGCCTCGATCAGGGGCATGGTGAGCACCGATATGAGCAGCGCCCCGCCCAGCAACAGCCCCGCTACCAGGCCGAAGATCACCCACACCGCCAGCGGCGTGGACCTGTTCAACCCCGCCACGGCGAAGATGGTTACGGCGAGCGCGGTCGCGAGCCCCACTGCCAGCAACTGCGACCAGATGGGCTGCCTGCCGGGATCGACCCTGCGAAGGAGGAGCAGCAGGGCCTCGGCCACCAGCGGCGGGAGGAGGGCCACCAGCAGGAAGAACGACAGCCCGAAGCCGGTGGCGGTCAGCACCTGCGACACGGCCACGAAGCCCAGCGCCGCATAGACGCCCAGGCCCATTACCAGCGCCCAGTCACGCAGGGCTCGTGGCAAGTCGCGCCTCCCGAGATGCGCGGCCAGCGTAAGGGCCGCCACAGGCCCCAACGCCCCCACCATTTGTGCCGGCTCGGCCACCACCCCTGGTATGGCCAGCGCCGCGTAGGCCCCCACAGCGAGCGCGGTCCAGGCCACCCGTATCCGTATCGTCCCCTCCATCAGGTTGGACGCAGCTATACACACCACCAGTCCGCCCCAGATCAGGATCGAGGAGCGAACCAGGGCAAGCAAGAGCAAACCCCCGGGTAGAGGCACGCTCACCGAGACAAGTAACAGGATGGCGAATAGCAGCGCCAGGGGGAGTTTCCAGCCGAGGCCCGACCAGCCCGCTCCATGCCTGGCCGGCAGCGTAACGCTAGTGTGAGGTCCCGCACCCGGCATATCGCCTCCTAGACCGCCGCGGGATCGGGGCTGGGGGAGGGCTCGCCGGAAGACTCGGAGGTCGCCTGCCCGGCGGTCTGGTCGCCGCTTGTGCCGTACTCGACGCGCTCTTCGGGGAGGATACCGCCGAACTTGCGGTTCCTGCGGCTGTACTCCACCAGCGCTTCGTACAACGCCTCCTTCCCGAAGTCGGGCCACAGGGTCGGCGTGGAATAGTATTCGGCATAGGCGGCCTGCCAGATGAGGAAGTTGCTCAGGCGCATCTCGCCTGCGGTTCGCACAATGAGGTCGGGGTCGGGCAGGCCCGCCGTGAATAGGTGCCCCGATATCGTCTCCTCGGTGATGTCCTCCGGCTTGATGCCCGAGGCCACAATGTCGCGCACCGCCCGCACCACTTCGTCCCGCCCGCCGTAGTTGAAGCACACGCTGAGCACCAGCCGGTTGTTGCGCTCCGTGGTGGTCAGCGCATACTGTATCGCCTCCTGTAGGGCCTGAGGCACCCCCTCCATGTGTCCGAGGTGGCGTATCTGAGCGCCCTCCCGGTCCAGTTCGGGGGTCTCGCGCTCGATAACCTCAGCCAGGATGCGCATCAGACCCTGCACCTCGCTGGTCGGGCGGTTCCAGTTCTCGGTGGAGAAGGCGTACAGGGTGAGATACTTGACGTTGTTCTCCACGCAGGCGTGCACAATACGCCTGATATTCTCCGTGCCGGCGCGGTGGCCCATCAATCGGGGCAGGCCCCTGGCGCGCGCCCACCTGCCGTTGCCATCCATAATGATAGCCACGTGCTGAGGACTCGGGTCTAGGGGTACATTCTCTCCCATAGTCATACGCCTGTAACCACACCTATTGCGTATTGAGTATTCCGTATTGCTCACGCACCAGACTTGGGTATGGGTAGAAGAACCCCTGCCCTGCCTCCTCTACGCAATACGCAATACGCTACACTTCCAGCACCTCGGCTTCCTTTGCATCGCCGATGTGTTCGGCTTCCCGAGTGAACTTATGCACTATATCGTCCAGCTTCTCCGCGGCGCGCTTGTGGTCGTCCTCGGAGATCATCTTCTCGTTGTCCATCTCCTTGAGAGTGTGGAGGGCGTCGCGGCGCACGTTGCGGAGCGACACGCGGCCGTCCTCTACTTTGTGCTTGACCATCTTGACCATCTCCCGCCGCCGCTCCTCGGTGAGGGGTGGAATGGGGATGCGTATCACCTGGCCGTCATTGGAGGGGTTGAAACCCATCTCCGACTTCTGCAAGGCCTTCTCAATGACCGGAAGAGCGCTCTTGTCCCAGGGCTGCACCACCAGCAGGCGAGGCTCGGGGGCCGAGATAGTCGCAAGTTGGTTTAGCGGCATGGGCGCTCCGTAATACTCGACGTTCATGCGGTCGATCAGCGCAGGAGTGGCCCGGCCCGTGCGAATGGTCAACAGGTCGCGGTGAAGGGCGTCGATAGCCTTCTTCATGCGCTCCTCAGCGTCCTTGAGTACATCCTCGGTCATTTCTACTCTCCTCTTCGGAATTTTGGATTTTGGATTTTAGATTTTGGATTTATGCTCAACGCCTAATCCAAAACCCAAAATCTAAAATCCAAAATCGGAATCACACACTCACCTTGGTGCCCACGTGCTCGCCCATGACGACGCGCAGAATGTTACCTCGCTCCTGCAGGTTGAACACCACCAGGGGCAGGAGGTTGTCCATGCAGAGGGCCATGGCGGTCGAGTCCATTACTTTCAAGTCAAGGTCCAGGGCCTGCCGGTAGCTAAGTTCCTCGAACTTGGTGGCGCTCGGGTTGCGGAAAGGGTCGTCGGAGTATACCCCGTCCACCCTGTTCTTGGCCATCAGGATCACCTCGGCGCCAAGCTCCAGGGCCCGCAGGGCGGAGGCTGTGTCGGTGCTGAAATAGGGATTGCCCGTGCCGGCGGCCAGGATGACCACTCGGCCTTTCTCCATATGCCGTATGGCCCGGCGCCGGATATAGGGCTCGGCCACTTCGTGCATCGCTATGGCCGACTGCACGCGGGTAAACACGTGGCGTTTCTCCAAGGCGTCCTGTAGAGCCAGGGCGTTGAGCACGGTGGCGAGCATACCCATATAATCGGCTGTCGAGCGGTCCATCCCCTTTGCCGAAGCGGCGATGCCCCGCCAGATATTCCCGCCACCCACCACGATAGCCATCTGCACGCCGTGCTCCACTACCTCCCGCACCTGGTCGGCAATGATATTTACCACCGTCGGGTCAATACCCGAACCCGCCTGGCCCGCCAGGGCCTCACCGCTCAACTTGAGCAGCACGCGCCGGTAACGAGGCTCTTCCAACCGGCCATCCTGGGATCCCGTGCGATGCTGCGCCGCTGCATTCTCCTCTTTCTCCTCAGCGCTGGCATCCATGTTCACAGGCGTCGCCAAATCGGTCATGCGCGTTCCTCCATCACGGCTTTTCGGTAATGTCTAGTCTATCAGGTTATGCACTGGAGAGCAACGTCCTGAGTGCTGGACCAAGGATAAGGTCCCCAGCTTATCACGCGGCGCGGCGTAGAAACCGCCATTGTCGTGTCGATTAGCGACTATAGGAACTTGCTATCGGGGAGGAAGAAGCTATCTGAGTTTCTCGGCGAGTCCCCTCTCGCAGTCACCGAACTCGATCTAACCCGTGATAAGAGCCCGTTGCGCGATAACGGTAGCCTGTGAAATCCCTAAGCCATAGACTCGGGATCACCCGCCGGAGGGGTTGCTCTGCCCACCTCGAAGCGAGCGAAGCGGCTCACCTGAATGTTCTCGCCAACCTTGCCTATGGTCTCCCTGATAAGATCGCGGATAGTCTTGCCAGGGTCGCGGATATAGCTCTGGTCGAGGAGGACCGTGTCGTCATCTCCGGCGTCGCCTTCGATGCTGCCGACACATAGCGGATCCATGGACGCCACCTGCATGGCAATCTCCCTGGCCAGGGTGCGAAACTCGTCCGTACGGGCCACGAAGTCGGTCTCGCAGTTGAGTTCCACCAGCGCGCCAATTCGGCCGCCCGTGTGAATATACGATCCGATGAACCCTTGCGACAAGCTAGGCATCCCCACCTCCAGGGCCGGTCTACTGCCCAACATAAAAGGTTGCAAACAGGGCAGGCACAAGACCTGCCCCTCCATGCGTATGAAACTGATATTGTCGCCAACCAGGCACCAGGCGCGGAGGTAAAACCAAACGCCCGGCAACCGGCTCCTGGGTTCTATTCTGCGCTTTCGCCGTCAGCCGTATTACTGGTGCCCACCTCAAACCGGGCGAAGCGGCTCACCTGGATGTTCTCGCCAACCTTGCCTATGGTCTCCCTGATAAGATCGCGGATAGTCTTGCCAGGGTCGCGGATATAGCTCTGGTCGAGCAGGGCTGTCTCCTCGTCCTTATCCCCTTCGCCATCCATGTTGCCTACCTCAACGGGGGACATGGACGCCACCTGCATGGCAATCTCCCTGGCCAGGGTGCGAAACTCGTCCGTACGGGCCACGAAGTCGGTCTCGCAGTTGAGTTCCACCAGCGCGCCAATTCGGCCGCCCGTGTGGATGTACGACTCGATGAGCCCCTGGTTGGCGGCCCGCCCCGCGACCTTCAAGTGTCTGGTCAGGCCCTTCTGGCGCAGAGCCTCGGAGGCCTTCTCCATATCGCCCTCCGACTCCTGCAGCGCCCGCTTGCAGTCCATAATCCCCGCGCCGGTCTTCTCGCGCAGTTCTTTTACTGAAGTTGCCGAAATGTCCAACGTAATAACCTCCTTATCATATTGAGTACCGAGTAATGAGTACCGAGTACCGAGTGATGGTTACTCGGTACTCGGTACTCATTACTCGGTACTATACTGAAAAGCCTATGCTTCTTCGTCGTCTGGGGCGAAGCTGTACTCGCCGGGCTCTATTGTGTAGTCGATATCGGCGCGATCGCTCTCGCGGCGCTGCTGGCCCTCGATCGCGGCGTCAGCTATCTTGGCGGTGATGACCCGCACGGCCCGAATCGCGTCGTCATTTGACGGGATGATGTAGTCTACTTCGTCCGGGTCGCAGTTGGTATCCACCATTGCCACCACGGGAATACCGAGCTTGATGGCCTCGGTGATAGCTATGCGCTCGCGATGCGGATCAACAATGAACAGCGCATCAGGCAAAGAGCGCATCTCTTTGATGCCGCCCAGCAGATTGTTCAGTCGAATTATCTGCTCCTCCAGCTTGCCGGCCTCGGCCTTGGGCAAGTCCCCGAACTCGCCACGGGCCTTTCGAGCTTCCAGGTCGGCCAGGTAGCGCAGGCGGGTGCGCATCGTGGTGTAGTTTGTAAGCATACCGCCCATCCAACGCCTGTTCACATAGAGCTGCCCGGCTCGCTCGGACTCCTCCTGGATGGCCTCCTGCGCCTGCTTCTTGGTGCCCACGAAGAGCAGCCTGCCGCCGTTGGACACCAGGTCGCTCACATAGCTCATCGCGGCCTTCAGGCCCGACACCGTCTGCTGTAAGTCGATAATGTGGATGCCGTTGCGCTCGGTGAAGATGTATGGCTTCATCTTGGGGTTCCAGCGCTTGGTCTGGTGCCCGAAGTGAACGCCCGCCTCCAGCAAGGCCTTCATGCTGACTTCGTTTGTGCCGCCTCCGCCCGAACCGTTCCTATCCGGGCGAGCCTCCCGCTGCCCCTGGGCTCGCGGTTGGGCCTGCGGCTGAGCCTCTATCTCCTGCACTGAAGCCGGCGCCGGCTGCGCGTCGGCACCTTCTATGGTCGCCACGCCCTCTTCCGGGTTTGGCGCGTCTATTACCATATCCGTGTCCGATGTTACCAAAGGGTTCCTCCGTAATCATGTTTATCTTCCGCCGCCTTCATTCCCCCGAGCACCCGTGCGACACGTATGCTACATAGAGCTATTACGGTGGGGGCACAACCCGGCAGGTCGGGCGGCGTGCTTAATCGCGACCACCTGGGCCGCGTATCACAGGGCTTTCTCGTCAGGTCTCCCGTCAGAGCGCCAACGCTTATTATAACACAGGAGGGGAGGCCGAACAAGTGTACATCCATTTTACCACGGAATCAACGGAAAATAATCGGGCGTTAGCCCGAAAACTTCCGAGGGCCTGTCTGTTATCATCTAGCCTCATGAATATCGATCCCGAGTATATTTCAGTTGAAAGGAGAACTGGGCATGGGGCTATTGGAGAAGAACCTTGAGACGGACCTTACGACACTTGACCGATCAACACTCACCGGGATCGTTCAGCGGGCCGGCGGGAGCGATTCTGTCGAGCTTGCGGAGTGGCATGTTGAAACATTGAAGTCCGGGATGGGGCCGGCTACGGGCGGTGTATACCGGTTTTGCGGTACGGGGTGGGATAGTGGGTCTCAGGTAGATTGGTCGCTCGTGCTCAAGGTAGTCCGTTTGGAGGCGTCCCCATTCAGTCAGGACTTCGCAAAGGAGGAGCACGAGCTCTACTGGAAGCGCGAGGCGCTTGCATATGAATCGGGCATGCTGGACGACCTCCCCGGAGCCGTTACCGCGGCCCGCTGCTATGGGATCATAATGCAAACTGACGGGTCCATATGGCTCTGGCTGGAGGATGTCAAAGAGAGCCTGGGTCCCGAATGGCCCCTGGTGCAGTATGCGGACGCCGCCAGGCGCTTGGGCGGCTTCAATGGGTCATACCTCCACCAGCGGCCTATGCCGGCCTTCCCATGGCTCGTTAGATCGGGCTCGCCGCGCGGTCTCCTCGACCACAGCACCGAGATACGAGCTGCCATCGCTGACCCGAATAACTGGCAGCACCCGCTCGCCTGTGCCGCTTTCCCTGTTCCCGTGGCCTCGCGTTTGTTGCGCCTATGGGACGACCGAGGCTTGTTGCTGGACGCGCTCGACCGCGTTCCGCATACGCTCTGCCACATGGATGCCTGGCGCTGCAATATGTTCGCGCCCGATGGCCTGGGCGGTCAGCGCGGCCTGGTTTTGATCGACTGGGCTTTTGTGGGCCGGGGAGCAATCGCCACCGACGCGGGAGACCTGTTTAGCGCGAGCTTCGGTATGTTCGGAGTTGAGCCGGTCGAGCCTGCCCACTTCGACCGGACGATCTTCGAAAGCTATATTGACGGCCTCAGGAACGCGGGCTGGAAAGGCGAAAGCAGCACGGCCCGGTTCGCTTTCGCCATCCTGTCCGCCCTCAAGTATGGCTGCTATATTCCGTGGCTGGCCGACTTGCAGGACGAGAGCAGGCACTCTACCTGGGAGCGCCACTCCGGGCGCCCAATGGACGAGTTCGTCCACCGGCAGGCAGCGCTGGTCTACTACCTCCTGGACCTTGCAGACGAAGCCCGCGCCCTTTACGACTTGATATCTCGCACGTAGCTCTGATCACTTAGCTCGATACCCAAACCCCTGTAGGATAAATTGCCTTGTTGGGATGCGCGGGAGAATGTTATACTCTTGCTCCCGGACCATTGTGCAGCAAGTTGTACCAGGAAGACAACAACGAATAGCCCACTGTGGAAGGCCGCGAACGTGGGGAGTGAGTGCGGGTTCGGAAACCCCAGCCGGAGGAACCAGTTCCATGCTTCTCGCCGGTGACATCGGCGGCACCAAAACCGAGCTTGCCATCGTTTCCGCAGAGGCGGGCCCCAGGAACCCGCTCGCCCACGGCGTCTTCCCCAGCGCGCAATACCCATCCCTGGAGGCTATCGTGCGCGAGTTTCTCGACCGGACCTCTTACCCGGTCGACCGGGCCTGGTTCGACGTCGCCGGCCCCGTCATCCGCCAGCGAGCCAAGATTACCAACCTCCCCTGGACCATCGACGCTGCGACCCTCAAAGACGAGTTCCACCTGCAATCAGTGCGGCTCCTCAACGACCTCGAAGCCATAGCCCTGGCGGTGCCAGTGCTCCAGCCCGACGACCTGCACACTGTCAACGCGGGCCAGGCGGTGCCGGGCGGTGCCCTAGCCGTTGTCGCCCCCGGCACCGGCCTCGGTGAAGGCTACCTCACGTGGGACGGCGCAGCCTATGAGGCCCACGCTTCGGAGGGCGGCCACACCGACTTCGCCCCCGCGGACGAATTGCAGACCGGCCTGCTGCAATACGTGCGCAAGCACGTGAGCGGTGGCGACCACGTCAGCACCGAGCGCGTCTGCTGCGGTTCGGGCATCCCCACCATCTACGACTACCTCCGCGACTCCGGTTACGCGCCCGAAACGCCCGAGATAGCCGCCCGCCTGGCGAAAGTCAAGGACCGCACACCCATCATAGTGGAGGCCGGCATGCAGCTCTTTCTCAGTCAGCAGGGAGCCGTAGGGGCGAGGCATGCCTCGCCCGTGCAACAGGAGGCAACTCCGGACAGGAAAATCCTGCCTACTTCCGACCGCCTGATGCCTGCGATGAGTTGCTCCCTCTGCGCCGCCACGTTCGACACCTTCGTGGCGGTCCTTGGCGCGGAGGCGGGTAACATGGCCCTCAAGGTGCTCGCCACGGGCGGCGTCTACCTGGGAGGCGGCATCCCCAGGCGCATCATCCCGGCCCTGGAAACCGATCGCTTCCTCCACGCTTTTCGGCGCAAGGGCCGCCTGAGCGACGTGCTGGAGCGCGTGCCAATCCACGTTATCACCCGCCAGGCCGCCATTATCGGCGCCGCGAGGTCAGGTCTTATGAGTACCGAGTAATGAGTGAGTATTACTCGGTACTCATTACTCGGTACTAAACTCAGTACTGAGCAAAGGAGTAACCCACCATGCCTTATGACTTTCAAACCTCTCTATCTAGCGCGGTAAGAACCGAAGAGGCCGGCGGGCCTGTGCAGGAGGCGCGGGAGGCGCAGGTCGAGGGACCCCTATCCGCTGAACAGCTCGACAAGATGCAACGCTACTGGGAGGCCGCCAACTACCTGACAATCGGGCAGATATACCTCCAGGCCAACCCCCTGCTGCGCGAGCCCCTGCGCCCCGAGCAAATCAAGCCTCGCCTGCTCGGCCACTGGGGCACCTCGCCGGGCCTCAGTTTCATATACGTGCACCTCAACCGGCTGATCCTCGAAAACGACCTGAACGTCATCTACCTGGCTGGCCCAGGGCACGGCGGCCCGGCCATAGTCGCCAACGTCTATCTCGAAGGCACCTACTCTCAGATATACCCCGAGGTAACCCAGGACGTCGCGGGCATGCGACGGCTCTTCCGCCAGTTCTCCACGCCGGGCGGCATCCCCAGCCACGTGAGCGTGCAAACCCCGGGCTCCATCCACGAGGGGGGCGAGCTCGGCTACGTGCTCACCCACGCTTTCGGCGCCGCGTTCGACAACCCAAATCTGATCGTGGTCGCCGTGGTAGGCGACGGCGAGGCCGAAACCGGCCCGCTCTCCGGCTCATGGCACAGCACCTCCTTCCTGAACCCTGCCCGCGACGGTGCCGTGCTCCCCATCCTCCACCTCAACGGCTACAAGATATCCGGTCCCACCATCATGGGGCGTGACTCCGATGAGGATGTCAGGAAGCGGCTCGAAGGCAACGGCTACGAAGTGTTCTTCGTGGAAGGCGACGACCCGCAGTTGATGCACCAGCAGTTCGCCGCCACCCTCGACACCTGCTACGAGCACATCCGCACCATCCAGCAAGATGCCCGCGCCAACGGCGTGAGCGGTCGCCCCCACTGGCCTCTCATCGTGCTCCGCACGCCCAAGGGCTGGACTGGCCCCAAAGAGGTTGATGGCGTGCCCGTCGAGGGCACCTTCCGCGCCCACCAGGTCCCTCTGAGCGACGTGCGTAATCGACCCGAGCAACTGGCCCGCCTCGAAGAGTGGATGCGCAGCTACCGCCCCGACGAGAACTTCGATGAAGACGGCAGCCTCCGCGATGATTTGATCGCCCTCGCCCCGCGAGGCCTGCGGCGCATGGGCGCCAACCCCCACGCCAACGGAGGCAAGCTGCTTCAAACCCTGCGCCTACCGGACTTCCGGGAGTACGGCCTAGACGTGGACAAGCCGGCCACCCAGCGCGCCGAGTCGACCCGCCAGTTGGGCAAAATGATGCGCGATATCTTCGTCGCGAATGCCAAAGAGGCCAACTTCCGCGTATTCTGCCCTGACGAGACCCACTCCAACCGCCTCGACAACATGTTCGAGGTGGAGGACCGCTGCTTCGTCGGCCCTACCTTATCCATAGACGACCACATTTCTCCCGATGGTCGCGTGATGGAGGTGCTCAGCGAGCACCTGTGCGAGGGCTGGCTGGAGGGCTACCTCCTCACCGGTCGCCACGGCCTTTTCGCCACCTACGAGGCATTCGCCATGGTGTCCGCTTCAATGACCGTGCAGCACACCAAGTGGATGCAGGAGGCCATCAACCTCCCCTGGCGCGAATCCATCGCCTCGCTCAACATCCTGCTCACCTCTACCGCCTGGCGAAACGACCACAACGGCTTCAGCCACCAGGGGCCGGGCCTGATCGACGTCATGCTCTCCAAGCGCGGCACCGTCGCTCGCATCTACCTCCCACCCGATGCCAATTGCCTCCTATCCGTGGCCGACCACTGCTTCCGCAGCCGAAACTACGTCAACCTTATCGTGATCGACAAGCAGCCCCAGCTTCAGTGGCTAAACATGGAGGCCGCCATCGACCACTGCGAGCGCGGCGCCTCGATCTGGCAGTGGGCCGGCAGTCCTGAGCTCGCGAACAACAATGAGGAGCCCGACGTGGTCCTGGCCTGCGCGGGCGACATCGTAACAATGGAGGTCGTAGCCGCCGCCTGGTGGCTGCGCCACAACGTCCCCGAGCTGAAGGTGCGGGTCGTTAACGTGGTCGACCTGATGACCCTCTTCCCGCCCGCGTTCCACCCCCACGGCATGAACGAGACCGACTTCACCAACCTCTTCACAGCGGATAAGCATGTGATCTTCGCCTTCCACGGTTACCAGCGGGCCATCCACCAGATCATCCACGGCCGGGCCAACCCCGACCGCTTCCACGTCCGCGGCTTCAATGAGCAGGGCACGACCACCACCCCGTTCGACATGGTGCTGATGAACAAAGTCAGCCGCTACCACATAATCAACGACGTGGCGAACAATGTGTCCATGATGCGCCAGCGCCGACCGGAGATCAACGACATATGCGACAGCCTCATCGCAAAGTCCCTGGCGTACTCCCTGGAGCACCTCGAAGACACGCCGGAGATACGTGATTGGGTGTGGACGGACTGAAACCCGATTAAGATAAGGACAACCAGAACGACGGCGACGAAACCACCAAAGACCGAAGTTGAGAGGCTGCGTCGCAGCCTCTCCCATGTTTTGTGGATCGGCGGGGCCACCGACACCGGCAAGACGACCATTGCGCGGCTGATAGCTGACCGTCGCGGGCTGCAGCTTTACAACTACGACCGCGCCGACCTGCCCCACCATTAGCGGCTGGCCGAAAGCTCGGAAACGTACAGGGAGTTCTTGAACGCGACCCTCGAAGAAAGGTGGGTGCTCCCGCAGCCCGAGGTGTTGGCGCAACGCACTATGCAATCGTTTGCAGACCGCTGGCCTCTGGTCGTTGAAGACCTCTTAGCCCTGCCCAAAAACACTGCGATTCTTGCTGAAGGCTTTGGGCTCATGCCCGATCTCGTTGCTCCTGTGATCGAAAGTAAGCATCAAGCCATCTGGCTGGTACCGTCGCCCGATTTCAAGATAGCCTCCATGTCGCGCCGCAACAAACCCAGTTTCGCCAACGCTGTGAGTGACACCGAACGAGCACGACGTAATGTGCTGAATCGGGACATGCTCCTGGCCGAGCAGGTCAAGCAGCAGGCAGAAGCTCATGGCCTGGCGGTTCTTCAGGTAGACGGTACTCGGCCCATTGAGGAGATGGCAGCGATTGTCGAAGACCATTTCGGTCCAATGCTGATTGGGATCAATCCAATCCGCAGGTCCTGACCGCCCAGATGCCGAAGTAACGCTGCTTGGTCAAGGTCTGCGGCCTGCATTACGCAGCACATCTCTCGCCCACTCGGCCGTCTGGGCCGGCTCATGGGCCATTTCCGACAGCCTCGCGAGACCTTCCCGCACAGACGAAGCGGTCCAGTTGGCCAGCGCCTGCGTGCTCGCCCCCGGCGGCAGGCCGGCGATGCGGGCGTAGGCGCGGGGAGTGTGCAGCAGGATGTTCGCGATGAAGCTGGGCGCCAGGCAGCGGCGGGCAGGAACCACGCCCGCGAGGACGCCAACCAGCGTCGCGGCATAGGCGCGATCGCGGCGCGATGCCTCGCCTGCCATCTTCAATCCCGACAACCACAGGCCCGTTAGCGAGCGGTTCCGGGCCAGAGTCACCAGCAGGGCCGCGACGCGTAGATCGGGACCGAAGCGCGCCCGCCATCTGCGTTCGTACCGAGAGAGAAAGGCTTCGCCAAACTCTCCCACCCTCAGGGCCTCGCCGGCCACGCGGGCGGCCAGCCGGGCGCTCTCCAGAGCGGTGTGTATCCCTTCGCCGTTGATAGGGTCGACCAGGCTCGCCGCATCGCCGGTGAAAAGCACCCGCTCAGCGTAGGTCCGGCCCTCGGCTCGGTAAGTATTGAGAGGCCAGCCCGCTATGCGGCCCTCGAGCCTCGCGTTTCCCAGGCGGGCTCGCGCCTGCGGGTCGTTTTGCGCCCACCACTCGAAGCGCTCGCGTAAATTGATGTGGTAGCGGTGGTAAACGTCCATCACAATGCCCAGGCCCACATTGGCCCGGCCCCCGGCAAGGGGGAAGACCCAGGCGTAGCCAGGAAAGAAGCTCCTGTCGAAGAAGATATCCACCCGCGAAGGGTCGCCCTCCACACCCTCGTAGTAAGCGCGCAGCGCCACCGTGATGCTCTTGCTATCGGCCTGCTCCAAGCCCACCGCGCGAGCTACCGCCGAGCGGGCCCCATCGGCGGCGATAACCAGCCGGCCCCGAAACTCGGAAGGCCGCCGGCGCTGCTGCAGGGCGCTTACTGTCGCCCCTCCCGGTCCCACGTTCAGGCCGACGACCTCGCAGCCTTCAATCGTCTCCACGCCCACGGCCTGGGCGCGCCGGAACAATATCTCATCGAAGGTCACGCGCGGCAGCACGCACCCCTGATTGGAGAGGCCCTCCACATGGGGCACCTTCGCGTGCATAAACTGCTCGCCGTCCAGGAAAAACGCCCCCGAGTCCACCCGGTTGGGTCGGGCTTCCAGCAGCGCAGGCAGGCAGCCCAGGATGCGAAGCACCCGCTGAGAGCGAGGACTGATCATATCGCCGCAGACTTTGTCCCGTGGAAAAGTGGCCTTGTCGAGGAGCAACACTCTCCACCCGTCGAGCGCAAGGCTGATCGCCGCCGCGCACCCGCCAGGCCCCGCTCCGACCACTATTACGTCGTAAAGCTCCGCAGTCATCGCGTTGCTCCTCGCGCCCCTCGCCAGGGCTTTCAGGGCTAGGTCTTTGCAAGACCCAGGCTGTGGAAACGGTGGCTCCAAACTTGCTACCTTAGCATATCGCTAATCGGGACACTGTGCAAATTATCACAATCGGTTAGGCGAGATAGCGGGGAGCAGTCGATGAGTGCTCTTGATACGTCCGGCAAATGCGGGGTTGCGCTTGCCTCCAGGCCGCGCCCAACGGGACCCTGGGTCATAACTCAGACCTGGCGCAATCTGCTTTTCGCCCATTGGCCCGTTCCACCTGATTTGCTACGACCATTGGTGCCCGGCGGCCTGGAGCTCGACACTTTCGATGGGGAAGCATGGGTGGCGGTCGTGCCCTTTCGCCTCACTAATATCCGCATGCGGCCCTTCCCTGAAGTCCCGTTCACCGACCAGTTCCTGGAGCTTAATGTCAGGACTTATGTGGTTGGAGATGGCAAACCGGGCGTCTTCTTCTTGAGCATGGAAGCCGACAATAGATGGGCGATAGCACTGGCGAGAAGCTTATACTATCTCCCTTATCTTTATTCCAGGATCTCCTTCAATATGAAAGGAGATACCGTTTACTTCCGGCACCGCCGTATGGAACGGGAAGCGCGGGAGGCAGAATTTGTCGCTGCGTACTCGCCCACCTCGGAGACATTCACCACGGACCCCGGGACTTTGGAATACTGGCTGACTGAGCGTTACTGCTGCTTCGGCGTCAACGAAAGCAATGCGATCTGCCGCGCGGATATTTACCATCTGCCCTGGCGCTTGCAAAAGGCACAGGCGGATATACGGGTGAATACCGCTGCTTTGTCCCACGGTATCGAGCTACCGGCCAAAGAGCCATTGTTGCACTATTCCCGCTACGTAAAGGCTTTCATCTGGCCCATCAAGTGGTTACCGACCCGATCGAGGTAGAAGTATTCAACAATGAGTTTGTAGGATTGGCCGATAAGGAGGGACGTAAAATGGACCTGGAGATCATGCGAGACCCAAGAGTGCGCTCGGTCCAGTGGCGGGACCTGACGCGCCTCAACAAGCTGGAGGTTATATCCGAGCTGATATTGCCCGTGCCCTGGCTGCTGGCTTCCCTCTACACGGCCCAACAGGCCTGGTATCCCATCGCTTTGGGGCTGTCGTTCGTCTTTTTCCTGACGGGGCTGCGGGTCGTGCACGGTGCCTACCACTACACACTTGGCCTGGCGCGGGTCGGCTGCGAGTGGGTCATGTTCGTCCTCAGCGTGTTGATGCTCGGCTCCATGCACGCGGTGCAGATCAACCACCTGCAGCACCACAAGCACTGCATGGACGACGAAGATGTGGAGGCCATAAGCGCCCGGATGAGCGCCTGGCGCGCTATTCTGGTGGGGCCCTTGTTCCCTGTGCTGTTGCACGCGAACGCACTCAAGCTGGCACGGCCCAGACAACTGAAGTGGATCGGAGCCGAGTTGCTCGCCAATGCCGCCTGGGTCGCCTGGGTTCTTGGACCAGCAGGCATCCCTGTGTTGCGATACCACGTAATCGCCATGGCGGTCGGGCAGTGCCTTACAGCCTTCTTCGCGGTGTGGACCGTGCACCACGACTGTGACAGGTCACACTACATAGCCCGCACGTTGCGGGGGCGTATCATGGGGCTGGTAACTTTTGACATGTTCTACCACGTGGAGCACCATCTCTTCCCGCAGGTGCCCACCTGCCGCCTCCCCCAACTGGCCGCTCGCCTCGACCAGGCCGCGCCCGAATTGCAAGAGAAGCGGGTGATCGGCACGCCCGACCTCCCCCGCCCCACCACCGAAATGCCAGGGGCCTGAAATAGCACGAGCCCACAGGCATCAAGCCAAAGCGGGTGCACAATGGGAAAGAGCTTTAGAGGTGCATAACAGGCAATTCTGTATGGGCAGGCCCCCGTTGCCTGCCCATACGCATCAAGCTACCTAAGTTTCGCCCAAAATAATGACCAGTTGCTGGGAACAGACCCGGGATTGGAGGAAGCTAAGGTGTAATGCCTTCAGTGGAGGGCAATAGAGACATGCAAAAGGACCATCCTGTAGGGGCAGGCCCCCATTGCCTGCCCTCTTCGTGTACCACCAAAGCCGGGGTACGCAAACAGAGCAGGCAGCACGGGTCCCCTCTGGGGCTGGGGCCTGCCCCTACAGACGTAATTGCGTCTACCAACTGCCTGCGATTTGATAGCTTGATGAGTCTATGTCCTAAACTGGCACTAGCCCCTGTAATGAGTATCGAGGGAGGCTTAGCCGGTACTCAGCACTCAGCACTCAGCCACGAGTGAAGCGAGGGCTCGTCAGCACTCATTGCTCGGAACTCGGATACTACCGGCTGGCCCCCGAATTCGTCACCCTGTAAATAATGTAGCGCGCCTGCTGCTCCGCGACCCGGCTGCGAGCTTCGATGGCCGCCACCGTCGCCGCGGTGAGCCGGGCGAGCCCCTTTTGGTGAACCACCACGAGGGGTACGCTGAAGGCGCGGTCCAGGATGTCAGCCTGGGGGGCGGGGCTCTGCATTACGGCGTAGGCGTCGTTGCCGTGTTCGCCACGCAAGGAGGCGCCTATCAGGTCGCCCCAATCGCGAGTACCCAGCCCCAGGCCCAGGAAGATCATGTGGCCGTAGCTGTCAATAAGGTAGCCCGTCGCGTTGCGGCTGGGCGGGCGGGCGGCCAGGAAGTTGAACTGCTCATCCGTCGTCAGCACGGGCGTGCCGGGGTGCACCGCGTCGCTCACGTACCGGCTCACGATCTCAAATATGCGGTCCTCGTGCCGCGTGTTCACCTCGTTCCATTCCACCGCCATCAAAGGCACCACCACCACCGCCAGCAATAGCAGGCCCGCGGCAGGAACCAACCACTGCCTGCTGCCTCTGCCTACGGCCGCCTGTTGACCACCTCCCGCTTCTTGCTTCCTCCACGCGGGCAACCGCACCAGGAAGCTCACTCCCGAGCCCATGAGGCACAGGGGCGCGGCCAACTGTATGTAATAGTGGCTGTAGAACGAGCGGCTGTATGTGAAAAGCAGCAGGCTGAACAGGGTCCACAGCACGACCGGCCGCCAGGGCGGAAGGTACGCATATCGCGCATCGCCTACTCCGTCACCGGACGATGCGCGCCACAGTATGAACGAGACCGTTGCGAAACCCGTGGCGGCGAAAAGGAGCGTTAGCGGGTTGGCGAACGTGGCAGAGAGGTCAGCTATGCGAGCGGGCACATCGATAACGCCGTCGCTGGGGCGGAGTATCTGAAAGAAGAGTACCTCCCGGATGAACTGGGAGGGCGCGGCCACCAGGAACGGACCGGCGCTAACGAGCGCGGCCAAGAGCGCGCCCCCCAGCAGCCCGAGCAGTTGAGGCCGCAGCGGAGCCAGGCTGGTCCGCAGGCGGCGGTTGTCGAGGTGCACCCACAGCAGGTCGGCCAGGATAGCCAGTAAGCATGCAACACCCGCGATCTTGGTGAGCGCGCTCAACCCCGCCAACAAACCCGCCAACGCCAACACAAGCACCGGCCTCCTCGGAGTGCTCTGTCCCGCGCCAGGTTGCCCCGCCAGCGTGGGCCGCACCCACAGGTAGAGCGCCAGCGCCCCACATGACAGCAGCACCATCGGCCCATCCAGCATGACCTTGCGGTTGATCTCCACCACCCGGCCATCCAGCGCCCATAGAGCCCCCGATATGATGCCCCCGACCAGCCCGGCCAACTGCCTGCCGATGAAGAAAATCAGCCCCAGAGTCACCAGGCTATATCCTACCGAAAGGTAGCGGGCGATCATAAATGAGGTCGGGCTGCCCCACTGCGTGAAATGATAGACCATCGCGGGCGCGTAAGCAATGGCCGCCACGGGCGGGTGAGCGAAGAAGTAGTCACGGTAAGGCAGGATCCCCTGGATGAAAAGCTGCGAGGCTCCGGCGTACACCCCCTCGTCGTCGTACGGGAACTGCGAAAGCCCCACCCCCTGCGGCCAAATCTCCACCATGCGAGCGTAACAGCCCACCAACAGCAAGACGATTAGCGCAAATGCCGATAGCAGCCACCCGTAGGGGCGAGGCATGCCTCGCCCGTACTGCTCGCTACCGGTCCCCTGCTGCCTGCTGCCTACTGACGGCTGCCTACTTACAAAGAGAAGGCCCACACCGACCAGCCACGCGGCCCACGGAAGCCACGGCACCCCATCGTAGTGCGCCTGCAACGGAGCCAACAGCCCCAACCCCGCCGGGGCCGCCAAAGGGCCGGGCAACCCCAGCCAACTTGCTAACCCGCCCACAAAAAGGGGCAGCAGACGCAGCAGCACCGCCACCCCCACCACCCCATAAACCACCAGAGCCGCGCCCACATACCGTAGCGCGACCCCCCAACCGCCTACCCTACGCCTGTCAATTCCCACCCAACGATTGTCGCACGCACGCCCGCGGGCTGTCAAACCGAGTAACGAGTAAACGTTACTCGTTACTACTTGGATGAGATATCCACGCTGCCCACGCCCGCGTTCACGGTCATCTCCAGTTTATGCTTAGCCGAGTCGTTGTAACCGCTCGACTCATAGACGTTTTCGCCCTTCTTGGCGAACCTGCTGTCCACGTTCACAACGCCGATGCCCGTCTTTACCGTTATCTGCGCCTCCACACCCTCGGGCACGGTAAGATCGAGGCTGCCTACCCCACTATTGATTGAGGCCTTGGTAGACGTGGCATTAGCGGGTAGGACCGCCGTCACCGAGCCCGTGCCCGCGTTCAGTTTCAACTCTGTGAGATTCAACTTCTCAAGGTCAACATCGACCGCGCCGGTGCCCGTCTTCACGTCGAGGTTCATCGGTACCTGCGGGGTGAGGTGCACTGTCCAGTCCAGGTCGCCGGAAGACCTGAAGACGGGCCAGAAGTTTCCGTGTGTATCTTGCTGGCTCAGGCGCAGCACAGCCTTATCACCGACCTGGCTACTGTCCACCGTGGGCGGCCGCTGGTCCTGGAAATAGCCTAGCTCCCCCGTGGCCAGTTGCGAGTCCTCAACCCTCG
>JBJMMB010000337.1:0-7113 GCA_045805005.1 Chloroflexia bacterium | reverse complement strand
CCAGCAGGAGCCGAGTATAGCGGTCAACCCCCTCAACCCTCTGAACATCGTGGCCTCGGCCAAGGACGAGCGCAGCGCGCCCGCCCCGAACACCGCCACCAAAGAGGTTTGGGAGTACACCTCGACCGACGGTGGGGTGACGTGGTTCAACCAGCACGCTCCGGTCTTGGGCCCCAATGCGGTTCGCCAGAGTGACCCCATCAATGTTTTTAGAGACGACGGCCGCGCCTTCGCGTGCTACCTTGGCTACAATGACAGCGGGGGCTTCACCGACACAGGGATCTATGTCACCCAATCCACGGATGGAGGCTTCACCTGGGGCAACACCGTGCTTGCCGTGCCCGAGGTAATTACGGGGAACCCGACCGTCTATAGCACTGACAAGCAGTGGCTAGCGGTGGATGACAACCCCGCCAGCCCCTTCTATCACCGCATGTACCTTAGTTGGACCGAGTTTGGGGGGTGCAGCGCGTGCATTCACTTCGTTTACTCCACAGATGGCGGGCTGACCTGGAGCCCTCGCACATTCCAGTTGTCAGCAAGCGGCAACCAGCAGTTTTCCATGCCCACCGTGCTCTGGAACGGCAACGTCTTCGTCAACTGGGCGCAGGGCGGCACCATCTTCTACCGCATCTCGACCGACGGCGGCGTGACCTTCAGCGCGCAGACCACGGCGGGCACCATGAACACCAACCTGACGATGGCCGGGCGCAACTGGCGAATCAGCGCCATCCCGGTGGCCGCGGCAGACCGCGCCACGCCCGCGAACATAGTCATCGTCTGGAATGACGGGCGCAACAACGCAACGAACGGGCTAGATGTGTACTACATCCGCTCCACCAACGGAGGGACCGCCTGGACCGCGCCCGCGCGATTGAACGACGACCCTACCGGGGTGGTGCGCCACCAGGCGGAGCCCTGGGTTACCACCAGTCCTAACGGCATTTTCCACTCTATATGGTACGATGAGCGCGAGGAGACCGGCTCGACCATCCTCCAGCATATCTACTACACTCAATCGACCGACGCGGGTGCCACCTGGAGCTCTGATGTGCGGACCACCGATGCGGCCACCAACCTGAACATAGGCATCCCGCAAGGGACCGGCTGGAACGGCGCCGCCGGAGACTACATCAACGTCACCGCCACCAACAGCGACGTGTATGGGGCCTGGACCGACACTCGGAGCGGCACCAACGAGGACATCTACACGTTCCATGCCGGCCTGACTTCGGCCGGCACCAACACCCCAACCCCCACGCCCACCCGCACCAACACACCCACCGCCACCCGGACGCCCACCTCCACCCGAACTAACACGCCCACCTCCACGCCCACCCTTACATACACGCCGACGAGTACCGCGACCGACACCCCCACCAGCACGCCTACCGATACCGCCACAGATACGCCCACAGTGACGCCTACCGACACCCCAGTGCCACCCTGGGTGCTGGTCGGGCACGTGACCTGGCAGGGCCGCCCACCGCAGCCTAACGCCTTGCAGGCCCTGCCTATCAGCCTCACGCTACGCCTGGCCTCCGGCGGCCCTGCCTCGGAGTACACAGGGTTGACCACCGATGCCAGTGGCTTTTTCACGGTCCCCGTGGGCACGCTTCCCAATGGCACCTATAACTGGCGCGTGAAAGACCCCAAGTACCTGGCGAACGGCGGCAGCATTACCCTCTCGGGGACACCGGTCACGAACGCGGAGATGGGCCTCATGCGGGCGGGTGACGCCACTGACAATAACGTGGTAGACTCCACCGACTTCACCATACTGAGGGCCTCATTCGGGAAGGCCTCCGGTCAGCCCGGCTACGACGACCGGGCCGACTTCACCGGCGACCTGGCTGTGAACGCCAGCGACTTCAGCTTGCTGCGGAGCAATTTCGGCACCTCCGGGGCCCCGCCCATCGGGCCGGCAACCGCTTCAGGGCATTAGCGTCAGGCATTGGCGAACCGCACGTAGGGGGACACGCACGTAGGGGGAGGTCTTAAGCCGCATAGCGGCTATCAAGAGGACACTTTAGGGGAGGACCAAACGGATGGGTGGAAATAAGAGGTTAGTCAGCCGGGTAGCGGGGTTAGTGCTTCTCGCCTCCCTTGCGTTGAGCCTGGTCGCGGGCGCTAACACGGGAGCCCCGCTCGCGAGTGCTGCGGCTCCGAACTCGAAGTCTGCGGCCAATGCCGCGACGCCCGAAACCCTGGTGATAAAAGTCTACTTCGAGGATAACGCCGAGCGCGATAAGCTCGCGGTGGAGCTGGGTGCCGAGGAGGTGGCCACCACCGGCGGCTTCCTCACCGTCCTCGCCGATCGCGCCCTCTACAATAAGCTGGTCGCCCAGGGCTTGCGAGTGGAGATAGACAAGGAGCAGACTGCCCACGCCAATGATCCACACCTCTGGGATACCTTTTTCAGCGGCTATAAGACGGTCGAGGAGATGCAGACCTTTCTCGATCAGAAAGTCGCTGCCTACCCTAACCTCGCAGAGAAAATAGATATTGGCGATTCATGGTGCAAGTCCCACGCAGGCCAGTGCACTCAGCCTGCTCCCAACAATGGCTATGATCTGTGGGTGCTGCACATCACCAACCGGAGCATTCCCGGCCCCAAGCCGGTGTTCTGGTACGATACCGCTATTCACGCCAGGGAGATAGCCACCTCCGAATTGTCCATGCGCTACATCGACTGGCTCCTGAGCGGGTACGGGGTCGATGCGGATGCGACCTGGTTGGTGGACTACCACGACATATGGGTGATGCCTATGGTCAACCCCGACGGGCACCATATCGTAGAAGCGGGAGGAGGAGGCAGCAGCCCTTACTACCAGCGCAAGAACGCCAACAAAACGAACGGCTGCACGACCTATCCTCCTACGGTGAGCAACCAGTTCGGCACGGACAACAACCGCAACTTCCCCTTCAAGTGGGGCTGTTGCGGCGGCTCAACGACTATAGCGTGTGACCAACAGTACCGTGGCCCCTCCGCGGCCTCCGATGACGAGACACAAGCAGTGGTGGCCAAAATCCGTAACCTCATACCCGACCAGCGCGGCCCCAACGACACTGACCCCGCTCCCATCACCACGACGGGCATCCTGCAGAGCATGCACTCCAACGCCTCCCTGGACCTCTACCCCTGGGGCTGGACCACGACGGCTGCCCCGAATGGACCCGATATGGCCAACATAGGGGCGCACGAGAGCGCGCTGAACGCCGGAGGGAATGGGTACCAGGCATGCCAGCCGCCCAACTGCCTCTATGCGGTGGACGGTGACACCGTAGACTGGGCGTATGGGGAACTCGGCATACCGGCCATGACGACCGAGATAGGGGGTTCCGATTTCTTCGTGCCCATCTCGCAGGTGGACACCTTCTGGAACCAGAACAAGGGTATGCTCTCTTACCTGGCGAGGATAGCGCGCACCCCCTTCTTAACTACCCGCGGCCCCGACACGAACATTCCGACCACGTCGCCCATGACCGTCACTGTGGGCACGAGCTCGCACCTGACGGCTACCATCAACTACAACTGGACGGCCAACGCCTACAGCCAGAACGTGGCGGCGGCGGAATACTACGTGGACACCCCGCCCTGGGCGGGAGGCACCGCCATCCCCATGACCGCCATCGACGGCACCTTCAATTCGACCACAGAAGGGGCGGAGGCCAACGTGCCCACGAGCTCGCTCTCGGTGGGCAGGCACATCCTGTTCGTGCGCGGCCGCGGCGTCAACAGCTACTCCGGCTTCCAGAGCTGGGGACCGGTCTCCGCTGTCTTTCTGAACGTAACGGCGTCCAGCGGCACTCCCACGAACACCCCCACCGCGACCAACACTCCAACCCGCACGAACACCCCCACTAACACCCCGACCCGCACACCAACGAACACCCCCACCAGTACGCGCACAAACACTCCCAGCAATACACCCACGAACACAGCAACCGATACCCCGACCAACACTCCAACCGATACGCCTACCGATACGCCCACCCCGGCTCCGCTCACGGTGCTCCAGGGGCACGTATTGCTGCAAGCCCGGCCCGCGCCACCCCACCCCTACTGGAGCGTGCCTGTTACTTTAACCCTGCACCCCTCGGGTGGTGGGCCGGACGTAGAATACACGGGCATGACCACCGATGACAGCGGCTACTTCAGCGTGAACGCGCCCGGCCCAGGCTCGTACTCGTGGCGGGTCAAGAACCCGCGGGCCCTCGCCAGCGCGGGCAGTACAAACTTGCCACCGGGCACGACCACCGTCGAGATGGGCACCCTGCGAGAGGGCGATGCAAGCGACGATAACTGCGTGACCGCGACGGACTTCAGCATCCTCCGAGGCACATTCGGCAAGGCGGTGGGCCAACCGGGGTACGACGCCCGCGCCGACTTCACGGGCGACGATGCTGTGAACGCCAGCGACTTCAGCCTCTTACGCACCGCGTTCGGGCAGTGCGGAGCCCCGGCCCCCACCGGATCACCGGGTCGGTAGGTTTTCAAACAAAAAGATTACAAAGAGCGGCCCGCGGGCCGCTCTTTGTAATCTTTTTGCTGATGGTTGGTGCTAGAAGCTGAACCAGCCCGCCGGGTCGGTCTTGCCGTCCATTGGCTTATATTCCCCGCTTTTGGTGTTCTGCCTGTAGTCGCCCCGCCATTCGCCCCGCTGGATGGCTTGCAGAGCGTCCAACACCGCGTCCACGTCGGAGCGACTGTTGTAAAAGCCGAAAGAGATGCGCACCGCGCCCGGCATGCCCCGGCGGTCCCCGCAGCTTACTTCCTCGCGCAGCTCGTGTACGCGCTCGTGCGACACATGGAAGAGGCGCATCAGGTAGGGGTGGGCACAGAAGCCGCCGGTGCGGGTGCCGATGGCGTACTCGTGGCTCAGAATAGCAGCGGTGAGCTGGTGGTCGGTCTTCTCCAGGTTGAAGGCGATCACGCCCAGGCGGTCGTCGGGGAGGGAGGGGTCGCGGGGGCCGTAGATGGTCAGGCCGGGGATCTGATTGAGCTTGTCGAGAGCGTAAGAGGTCAGTTCACGCTCGTGCTCGATCACCCGGTTCCAGCCTAATTCGTGAGAAAGGAAGCGGGCGGCCGCGGCCATGGCGATAGCGCCCACGACGTTGGGGCTGCCCGCCTCCTCGCTTTCGGGCGGGCCGCTCCACATCTCCTCTTCCTCGGAGACAAACAGCACCGTGCCCCCGCCCACCAGATCGGGCACGCTCCCCTGGAAGGCGCTGCTCGGACCTACTAGCGCGCCGCAGCCCATCGGGGCGTACATCTTGTGCGCCGAAAAAGCCAGGAAGTCAATTGAATCGGGTTCGCCCACCTTGCCCATGCGTAGCGGCCTGTGGGGGGCGATCTGGGCCGCGTCGACCAGCAGTTGGGCACCGGCCTCGTGCACTACGCGGGCCACGGCGTGCACGTCCGGGATGACACCAGTGACGTTGGAGCCGCCCGATATCGCCACCAGCTTCACGCGGCCCACATTGGCCTTCAGCCTGGCCTCCAGATCGGATAGCACCGGCGCGCCGAACTCGTCCACCGACACGCTCTCCACATGCGAGCAGCGCTTGCGCCAGGCGAGGATATTGGAATGGTGCTCCATAAGAGTGGTGAGCACCACGTCCCCCTCGGCCAGGGGTATGCGTCCCGCGCAGCGATTGATGGCTTCGGTGGCGTTGCGCACGAAAATGAGGCAGTGTTCGGAGAGGTCGGCCCCCACGAACTCGGCCACGATAGCGCGGGCCTCCTCGTATGCCTGGGAGGAGACCTGGGATTTGAAGCCGCTGCCACGGTGCACGGCTGCGTACCATTCGAGAAAGCGATCTACGGTATCTTTTACGGGGCGAGCGATGGGGGTGGACGCGGCGTTATCGAGGTTGACGTAGGGGCGGAGGGTGCCATCGAGAACGGGAACGAGGGTATGGGCCCCAACTATAAGGTCCTGCAAGTCGGCCACGCCAGTGTAGCCGTGGCGGTCGGGCTCCGCGCCGGTACAGTCAATCTCCTCGGCTTTCATTCGGTTCCTCCGTGGGAAGAATTGGGAAATAGGCTATTAAGTTGTGGTGTACAGGTTTATTATAGTACACCCAAGGCGGTTTGGATAGACCCCTCTCTAAGTATGTAACACCGCCACAAGAATGGCCGCCCAGGAAGGGCGGCCATTCTTGTGGCGGTGCGAAACGGTGCTATTTGGAGATGGGCATGGTGGCGGTGATGGTGCCTGAACCGGTGGCGCCCTTGGCGGGGGTCTGGGCGCCTGGGGTTATCTTCGGCTTGTAGGTTTCGATGAATTGCTTGGCTTCGCCTGCGAACGTGGCGCTCGGGTTCAGGTCGAGGGCCTTTTGCAGGTTATCCACGGCATCAGCGTAGTTCTCGGTGTATCCCAGGGCTTTGCCATACTTGAAAAGGAGCGTGGGGTTAGAAGGGCTGAGGGCAACAGCCGATTTGTAGAACCCGGCAGCGGTCTTCCAGTCGTTCTTAGCGGCGGCCTCATCGGCCTTGTCGATTATCTGCTGAACGGCATTGCCCTGGGTAGGGGTCCCGGCAACTACCGTTGCCTCAACCACCGTGGAGCCCGCAGCAGGAGTGGTGCCCACGCCGGCGGCGGTCGATTGATTACTCGTCTGCTGGACGATGAGGGCAGTGGTGGCGGTGCCGAGCACGAAGATCGCTACGAAAAAGATGGCGCCTATCTGGCGCATCCGCTCCCGGCGCTGGCGGCGACCGGCTGCACGACGTTTAGCCACAGCTTTAGCTGTGGGCCTGGGTTGTTGTGTTGACATGATAGAAATTGTACCAAAACGCGCCTGAGCTAGCAAGCGCAGGAGGTATTTTCACATCACCGGCAACGCGGAATGTGTTGCCGGTGATGCAGCGATTCAACTACGGGATATAGAGCCCGCTGGAGGTCTGCTTGCCGGGCAGAGGGCGGTCGCCGGTGGCGGGCCTGGTGCCTGGGGAAGCGTCGTGGCCGAGCACCAGCCCTCCCTGGGTGGCTGGCTCTTCAGGTTGACCATCGTCTGCTTCCAGCTCGTCCTGGCCGTCGAGAGACGCCATGTTCTGGGCTGCCGTAGTGACTGCGTCCTCGGCCTCGGCAGCGAACTGCGCCTCGT
>JBJMMB010000336.1:0-5283 GCA_045805005.1 Chloroflexia bacterium | reverse complement strand
GAGGCCCCTTGCCTGCGCTGCCGAGACCGGGGGCGTACAGGTTGAACTCGACCGCGAAGAGGATTTGCAGGGGCCGCAGACTGGAGTTTATCACGCGGTAGAGGGCCGACACGTCGGCGGCTCCCGGCCGCAGCGCCGCGCTCTTGGCCATCCGCACCTCGGCCACCCGCTTGCCCGCCCGGATCTCGCCGTCCCTGAGCAGGCCGATGCGTATCTCTCCGCCCGAGTCGACCACCTGGCTGCGGTAGGGGCCGTCCACGAAGTCTCCGAACTCGCGCTCCTGCCCCTCGGCCACCTCCTGCGGTTTGGTGCCCAGGGGGAAGAAGTGATCCACCAGAGCCCCGCGCTCGGGGTCCACCAGGTCGACCAGGCCGGGGCCGTACCCCCTGGTATGTGGGGCCCCGGCCTCGGCGGGCGGCACCACGCGCCACTGCCACCGCTCGATCCGCCCACCTCTCAGAGGATTGAAGCGGCACACCGCCGCGCCACTGTCCAGCGTAGCACCGGTCTCGTCCTCGAAGAAGTGGGGTTGGGAGGGCTCGGCCGGCCCCCCGGGCTGCCGGTGGTGCCCGTTAGGCGATGCCTGACCTCCCTGGTGTGTTTCCATCCGAATGATTTCTCCTGCCATGGATTATGAATAAGTATAACATTACGCGAAGCCAGGTCACCGTTCGCCCTGGTAGACTACTTCCGGAAGAACTTCGCTTGCTTGGTCATGCTCGGCGTAGGGGATCAGCAATCCACCCCGGTCTGCCTGGGCACCGTCGTCCAGGTCCACGTCCGCAAGCAAGCCGTTAATCGTCCTCAGCGTGTACACTCTTTGCCCGAGCGTCGCGGCAACCGCGAGCATAAGTATGCACGCGCTGAGGCTCCCCATCGCGTCCCCGTGAAACTCGCCCAACTCCAGGGTCAGCGACAGGAAGCTGCTAATCAGGCCGATAATAACGAGCACGGTGAACCTGCGCACCCGCCTCACAAAAGCCCTCCACGTCATGCACGTGCGCTCCCATCCAACCGCAACTCGCTCAGGAGCTTGTCGATGCCCGCCTGGGCATGGTCAAGTTGCCCGTAATACTTGGAACGCCTGCCTACTACAACACCCACGTTGTCCCTCAGTTCGACGTAGAGCGCATACTCCGTAGCCCCCGTGGTGAAGGTCCAACGCTCGATTTTGTACGTGAAGCCCTCTCCCAGGTCTCCGGCCTCGACTTCATCGATTCGCACAATCCTCCGCGGCCCTTCTTTCCGGCCCCGCACGCCACGCTCTCCCCTCGGCTTATTCGCCTCTCTATGCCTTCCCTTAGCCATAGTCTCGCTCCTACCTGACCTCCAACTTGGAATCTCTGCACACGAAAATCATAGCACGCAAAGCCAGGGCGGTCTAGAGACCTCTTCCAGCATACTTGAGCTATATTATTCTCGTCCCCACCGCCTGAAGAGGCAGGCCCCCGTTGCCTGCCCTGGTCGTGTGCCGCAAACATTGAGGTTAGGCAACAGGGCAGGCAACGGGGGCCTGCCCCTACAAATCCTTACTCTTCGCGGGGAATAACTAAACCCTCTTGACTGTCCGGAACTATTCCAGGTCCGCCGTCGTATACAAAGTATCTTATTTGCACTTGTGTATCTACCTTCACGGCTACAACCTACGCTATTACAGCTCCTATCGTTGACATCGAGACTACAGACCATCAAAGGAGACAAGCACCATGGAATCCGTCGAGCGTAACGAAAACCCTGAGCAGGCAATGAACGAGCAGATAGGTGGCATGGCCGGGATGGGGGCCGGCATTTTGACCGGCTCGCGAGTGGGCAGCGTCATTATCCCCATACCGGTGGTTGGCACCTTCGCCGGGGCGCTGGTGGGCGGGGTGCTGGGCAGCGCGATAGGCCGGCGCGTGGGCGCGGCCACCTTGAGCGGCTTCAATGCTTTCCTGGAGACACTGACTGCTCCGCCAAAGCGCGAAGACGAGCACGACCAGACCAACGAGACCCAATAGCCCGCTGGATACAAGGGTCAGGGGTCGGGGGTCGGGGGGGTTAGCGAGCTAATCAAGCAGGCCGACGCTGCCCTCTTGCGGATTCCCACCCCATAACCCATAATTCATACCCTATGGTCAGGGTGCTAGTAACCGGAGGCGGCACGGGAGGTCATGTCAGCCCGGCGGTCGCCGTTATCACCTGCCTTCGCGAGCGCAGTCGTAACGAGGGGTGGCCTTTGACGCTGCTATTCATCGGCAGCGAGGCCGGGGTCGAGCGGCGGGTAATGTCGGAGATGGGCATGCCCTACGCGGCCATCAGCACCGGCAAGTTGCGCCGCTACTTCTCCCTGCAAACTCCCGTTGACTTGCTCGTCCGGCTGCCCGCGGGCTTCTTCCAGGCCCTGGCCCAGGTGCGCCGCTTCAAGCCCGACGTGATATTCAGCACGGGCGGCTACGTGTGTGTGCCCGCGATGGTGGCCGGCCGGCTGCTGCGGGTGCCCTCGCTCACCCACGAGCAGACCGCGCTGGTGGGCCTGGCCAACCGCATCGCCGGGCGCTTCGCCACCAGGGTCGCCGTCAGCTTTTCGCAATCGACGCGCTTCTTCGACAGTGGCAAAGTGATAGTCACCGGCAACCCGGTGCGCCCCTCCGTCCTCTCCGGGGACGCCGCCCGTGCGGCCTCCACGTTCGGTTTCGGCCCAACCGTGCCCACGGTATACGTCACGGGCGGGGCCCAGGGTTCGCATGCCATCAACATGGCCGTGTGCCAGGCTCTGCCGCGCTTGTTGGAGTGCTGCCAGGTGGTGCACCAGTGCGGTGAAGGCCCCAACGGCACGGGGGCGGACCTGCGAATGCTCCGGGAGGCTCGCCAGGCGCTAGATCCCGAGCAGCAGACGCGCTATCGGGTGCAAGCCTACGTGGGCGAAGAGTTGGGTGACCTCTACGCCCTTGCCTGGCTGGTGGTTGGCCGGGCGGGCGCGGGCACGGTCAACGAGCTTGCCAACCTGGGTAAACCCTCAGTACTGGTGCCCCTGCCGGGCGCAGCGGGCGGCGAGCAGGAGGCCAACGCTCGCGCGCTCGAAGCAGCCGGGGGCGGAGTGGTCCTGATGGAGAGCAGCCTCACGCCGGAGAGCCTCTCCACCGCCGTCTGCTCCCTGGTCTCCGATCCCGCCCGCCTCTCCCAGATGAGCGAGGCTGCCCGCAAGCTCGCCAAGCCGGGAGCCGCCGACGCCATAACCGGCGAGCTTTTGCGACTCGCGGGTGGGGTATAGAGGATGGGGGTCGGGGTCGGGAAAGAGACGATGGACGATGGACGATCTCTCCGGGGATTGGGGGTTGGGGGTTGATACTATTTGCAGCATGATGGGTAGGAGGGGCCAGGATGGGGAATTTCCCATTTTCACCATTTTGGGGGTGGGGTGTGCGTGGTGGATGCAAAATGGGAAAATGGTTATTTGATAATATTTGTAGCTAAAGTGGTGATCGATGGACCATAGACGGTGGACGATAAGGTTTCTGTAGGGTTGGGCAACCGGGCGGGCAACGGGGGTCGTCCACTTGCGCTACCGGCCCTACAGAGAACTACCCCAGCTAAGATCTGAGCACTCACCTGCGGATGCTAGGAGTTAGTAATGGAACTTTCTATCCGGCCGGCGACTCGCCTGGACTACCCGAGCATCTGTGAGATTTTCGCGGAGGGCGAGACTTTCCACGCCGCGGCCCTGCCCGATGTATTTCGGGTTGGCGATGGCCCCATCCACACGGAGGAGTTTGTATTCCAGGCCATCGAGGACGAAGATGTGGCGCTGCTCGTAGCCGATGAGGGCGGTGAAGTGGTGGGCGTCGTGCATGTGGTGGTCCGCAGGAGTCCCGATTTCTCGTCCCTGGTGCCTCGGTGTTACGCAAACGTCGAATCGCTCGTCGTTGGGGCCGGCTTCAGGCGTCGGGGGATCGGCCGCGCATTGATGGAGGAGGCCCACCACTGGGCCGCGGGCAAGGGCCTACCCGGTATCGAGCTTACAGTATGGGAGTTCAACAAAGGGGCCATCGCCCTTTATGAGGAGTTGGGGTACACCACGGCGCACCGCAAGATGTGGCGATCCACCTCCTTGTGAATTACGAATTACTTCCCCTTCGGGATTTACGAATTACGAATTGGGATAAAGCTAGTTCGTAATTCGCCGCGGGCGGAAGTATAATGCTTGTGAAAACTTACCCGGCGAGAATAACACTATGGCCCAACCTTGTTTTGAACCGTACACTGTAGCCCTGGCCCAGATAGATGTGACGCTGGGCGACCTCGAGGCGAACCTGGCCAAGCACCTCGAATACATCGACCAGGCCCGGGAAAAGGGCGCGTCGCTCCTCATCTTCCCCGAGCTTAGCCTGACCGGATACTACCTGCAGGACATCACCAACCAGATAGGCATGAATGTGTCGTCTCCTCCGCCTCCCCTGCAGAAGTTGCTCGATGCCTCGCGCAAGCATAAGATGGACCTCAGCGTGGGCTTCATCGAGGAAGACGACAGGTTCGTGCACTACATCGCCCAGGCATATATCGGGGAGGGGGAGATCAAGCACGTCCACCGCAAGGTGTATCTGCCCACCTACGGCATGTTCGATGACATGCGCTACGTGGGTATGGGTCGCAGGGTGCGGGCCTTCGACACCCGCTTCGGGCGTATGGGCATCCTCATATGCGAGGACTTCTGGCACCTGGCCCTCCCCTATTTGCTCTGGCTCGACGGGGCCGATACGCTCCTCATGGTGGCCGCCGGTCCTGGCCGGGGGGTCAAGCCGGGCGACGACTACCTCGACACCAACTATGACGTGAGCATGGCTCACCGCATGTACGCGGAGCTTTTCACCACCTTCATCTTCCACTGCAACCGCGTCGGCTACGAGGACGGCGTGGCCTTCGGGGGATACAGCACCGTGCTCGCCCCCGACGGCGATTTCATCGCCACCGGGGAGCACTTCGCGGAGTGCCTGGTCACCGCCACCATCAACCCCGAGTCGGTCCGCTTCAAGCGCCGCAGCCTGCCATTGCTGAGAGATGAACGCCCAGAGTTGGTGCTCAGGGAGTTGGAGCGGATTGTGAAGGAGAGATTCAGCTAATTACGAATTACGAATTAGACTCAGAGTAACTCGTAATTTGTAATCCGTAATTCGTAATTCGCCGGAGGCGAAGATGGCAACCGACCATGCAACCCAACCCGAGCGGGGCATTACCAACCGCCTGGCTATCCACCCTGATCTGACGAAGCGATTGCTAGTGGAGTTCATCCGCAACGAGATCCGCAAG
>JBJMMB010000335.1:0-2318 GCA_045805005.1 Chloroflexia bacterium | reverse complement strand
TACACCAGCACGAGCACCCTGTCAACGTTCACCCCCGAAAGCCTCGCTGCCTCGCGGTTCCCCCCCACAGCATAGATCTGCCTGCCGATGGTGGTCCTGTTCAGCATCAGGTGTCCCAGTAAGTATAGTACCACTACCAGCAAGAAAGCCACAGGCACGCCAGCGATCTCCTGCGAGCCTATATATGTGACCGCCTTGTCCGGGAAATTGGAAATAGGGAAACCGCCCGTTATTATCAGCGCCAGCCCCCTGGCCACGTTCATCATGCCCAGCGTCGATATGAATGGGTGCGGCAGGTGCAGTTTGGTGAGCAGCAACCCATTGGTCACGCCCAGCAGCAGGCCGAGGACCAGGCAAGCCAGAATAGCCAGGTATGGATTTATGCCCCATTTGATGGCCATCGTTGCCAGCACCGTCACGCACAGGGCCAGCAGCGCCCCCACCGACAGGTCTATGCCCGCGGTGAGGATCACGATCAACTGGCCAATAGACAGCACCGCGATAATGGCCGACTGCCGGCTGATGTTGGCGATGTTCTCCGGCGTGAGGAAGAACTGCGACCTGAACGCCAGAAAGATGGACAGTATGATCAGGCCTAGCGGCGCCCCGTAGCGGCCAAGCAGGTCCGTGGGGCGGATACGCAGGAAGGCCCCGCGCTCGGCGGCAGGGGCGGTCATGCCGTCGCCTCCTCCGCGCCAATGGCGGCGCGCAACAGTCTCTCCTGCGTGGCCTCTGCGCGAGAGAAGATCCCGGTGAGCCTTCCCTCCCGCATCACCATGATGCGGTCACTCATCCCAAGCACCTCCAGCAGCTCGGAAGAGACCATGATTATGGCCACACCTTGCGCGGTCAGCTCATTCATAAGGTTATACACTTCGACCTTGGCGCCGACGTCGATGCCTCGCGTCGGCTCGTCAAAGATGAGCAACTTGCTCCGGCCGACCAGCCACTTGGCGAGGACGGTCTTTTGCTGGTTACCCCCGCTCAGGTACTGGACCTCTTGTTCGAGGTTCGGAGTGCGGATTCTAAGTTGCCTGGCGAGCCTGCCCGCGACGGCGGCGGCACGCTTGCGGTCGAGCACCAGGCGCGCCGGGCCGCGTGAGATCTGGCTCATGTGAGCCAGGGTAATATTATCCTGCACCGAGAGCACCAGCACCAGCCCATGCTCCTTGCGGCTCTCCGGCAGCAGGCCCAGCCCCGCCCGTATGGCCGCCGAGGGGCTGTTGAACCGCACCGGCCGCCCTTCGATAAACACCTGGCCGCCATCTACCGGGTCGGCCCCGAAGATGGCGCGCACCAGCTCCGTTCGCCCCGCGCCTACCAGCCCCGAGATACCGAGCACTTCGCCCGCGTAGGCGCTGAAGGAGATATCGTGCAACACTCCCGTCCGGCTCAGGTGCTCGACCCGCAGGACCTCCGGTCCGCGTTCGGCGGGCACTTTGGGGAACTGCTGGTCTATAGTCCGCCCTACCATGTATTGTATCAGTTGGGCCACCGATGTGTCCGCTACATTCACAGTCGCCACGCTATTTCCGTCACGCAGGATAGAGGCGCGATCGCCCAACTGCATTACTTAATCCAATCTGTGCGTGATGTAGATTATCGACTTCCCCTGCGACCTCAGCGTCCTGATCACCTTGAACAACTCATCGATCTCGCGGTCCGTGAGGGCCGAGGTAGGCTCGTCCATGACTATAACTTCGGCGTTGACCGACAGCGCCTTGGCTATCTCCACCATCTGCTGTTGGGCCACCCCGAGGCCTTCGACCGGTTGCCGCGGGTCCAGGTCGAGCTCCAGGCTGCGCAGCAATTCTTTTGCCTGCCGGTACAGCCGCGGCCAGTCGATGAACCGTACCGGCCCCAGGGCAGCCTGTACCGGCTCCCTTGTAATGAAGATATTCTCGCCGATACTGAGCTGCGGCACCAGGTTGAACTCCTGGTATATGACGCTGATCCCCAGGCGCTGAGCGTCCGCGGGCGAGCCTATTTGCGCGGGGTTGCCTTTCCACAGAATCGAGCCCGCGTCCATCTGATACGCCCCGGTGAGTATCTTCACCAGGGTCGATTTGCCGGCTCCGTTCTCCCCGAGCAGCACGTGCACCTCGCCCCCGCGCACGTCAAGACTCACCCCTTGCAGAGCCACCACCCCCGGAAAGCTCTTGGTGATGCCCTCCATCTGCAGCAGGGGCCGGGGGTCGGGGATCGGTGGTCGGGGATCGAGGACCGGGTACGCCAGAGACCCCGATCCCTGATCCCCCATCCCCAGTCCCATGGGGACGGCTTTATGGACCTCGTTGTCACTCATAATACTGTCGCTT
>JBJMMB010000334.1:0-2600 GCA_045805005.1 Chloroflexia bacterium | reverse complement strand
TTGGTAATCTCAGCGAACTTTGCGCTCTTAGCGTCTTTGCGGTTCGTCCCCACCCAGTAAGCGAGTCCCGGCCGGCCTCTTCAATAAGATCTTGGCGTCTTGGCGTCTTGGCGTCTTGGCGGTTTCTTCCTCGCACTGGCGGTGTCTTCTTCCCACCACCTGTACGCAATTGTCACTCGATTTTCACTATAATATACCCACACATGTACCAGCGTCGGTTAGAGTAGTACTCAAGTGCTGAATAGATCAGTGGACGACCATGCTCTGGAAACGGCTGGACTGAGAGCCAGGTGATAGTTAGGAGTCGTGTATGAACTGGTGGTTGCTGTACATCGCCATCGTCCTTGTAGTGAGCGGCTTGGTGGGGATGCATCTCGGGCGATTCCGTGAAGCGTACACGGAGATGACCGGTATGATGGCCGGCATGACGATGGGCATGCTCAATGGCTTCGTGTTGGGGTTCGGGGCCGCTTCCGCCAGCAATAGCATGTTCTGGGGTAATCTCTTCGGCATCCTGCTCGGTCTTTGGCTCGGCATCTATTTTGGCAGGCCCGGCGGCCTGATGGGGATCATGGACGGTGGCATGGGCGGGGTGATGGGTGGCTCGATGGGTGCAATGCTGGCGGTGATGGTGGTCTTTCCGCCCTCAGGCCAGCTATGGACGGCCCTACTGCTGATGGCCCTGTACGCGCTCGGCATGGTTGGTTTGGTAGTGCTCATCGAGAGGAGCGCCCCCGGACACGAGGCCCTCCACCGGCTCGCTCCCTTCTTTACCCGAGCTGTGGCTCAAGAGATCGAGGAGGCTTCGGAGGCCGGCCCAGGTCGCGAGGCCGGTGCTCTTCAGGCGCGCTCCGGAAGCGCGGATGCTGGCGCCGGGCTGCCACCGCGCTACCATGTCCAGCGGCGACCGGTTGGTGGCTCCTCACCTCGAACGGAAGCACCCGTTGATGTGATGACGCAGGACGTTGTGAAGCCTGCTCCCACAGGCACCGCTAGTGACCGGCCGGATTGCTGTCCGCCACCCAGGAAGAACAAGACGGTCGCCTCGGTAGCAGTACCGGTCTCGTCCACCCAGAGCGCGGCAACGGCGGTCATTATCTCTACTAATCTTCAGAACGAAGCCAGGAACGGCATCAAACCAAAGTCTGCGCAGATAAGCTCACCCAGGGTGTCGGGAGGCAACAAGGGTAGTGGGCAGCGGCGGGCGGGCACCGGGGCGACAGCGAAGCAGCGTGCCAGGTACGCGCAGCCGCGGCAGCGGCCCGCCGTGCCGCTCTTCTGGACGGTCGGAGCGGCCGTCCTACTGGTGCTGATAGCGCTTGGCGTGTGGATCTTGCTCACGGGCGGCCAGATCGGCTACGGGGAGCCAGCCACCGGCAGCCTGAACAGCGCCGCTAATTCTGCGAACAGCTCACCTCCTGACGCCTTCCTGCTGTCGCTTAACACGAACCCCAGCCCGCCGCAGCCAGGCCCGGCGACCCTCACCCTCGCGGTGGCAAACCGCGAGGGCCGGCCTGTTACGGGCGCGCAAGTGCGCATGTCAATGGATATGACCACCATGATCATGGGTCCGCAAACGGGCCCTATGACGGAGGTAGGGTCCGGGAAATACGAGGCCAAAGTCGACTTCGACATGCGCGGACCCTGGAGAGTTAACGTGGATGTAAGCAAGGGTGGGCAATCGATGAGCCGGAATTTTGACTACAGGGTGCGGTAAGGCGGGCACTGTAAGTAATAGGGGACACCCTCGACCCACATATCCCACCTCCCTTTGATCATGGGGAGAGTGGGGGCGCTCCGCTCTGGCCGAAGTGGAGTTTCAGGAGGGCATAGTCCTGGGCATTGACCGTTTGGTCGCCCGTGAAGTCGGCCCGGTCGTCGTAGCCGGGGTCGTGGACGGACTTGCCGAACGATGCCTTGAGGATTGTGAAGTCGGGCGAGCTTACCACGTTGTCGTCGTTGCAGTCTCCGGCTCGCATGAGGCCAACCTCGACTGTGGTGGTCGGGGCTCCCGAAATATTGATTGTCCCGGCGTTTGCAAGGTAGTTTGGAGAGTGAAGGGCGGAAGCGGAGTCGTCGGCGCGCCAGCCGTACAGTCCGTTGGGCAGGGTGCCCACGGTGATGGTGAAAAAACCGTACTCGTCAGTCAGCCTCTTGGGGTAGTTCACCTCCGTAGCACCTAACTTAAGGGTGAAGGTGATTGGCAGCGCCCGCCGTGCGCTGGGCTCCGGCGGCCGGCCCTCCCAGTTCACGTGTCCGACAAGCTGGGGCGTGTAAGACGAGGTCGCTGTAGCCGTAGCGGTAGGCGTGGTCGTGGGCAAACAACTCTGCACTATGATGGTGCCCACCATGTTTGCGTGTATCGAGCAATGGTACGGATAAACGCCCGGATTATTGAAGGTGAACTGGAAACTGAATCCGGGGTTGACGTTGCCGCTGTCCCACACCCCCGTATCGCTGGTCGAGGTGTGCGTGAACGGCCCCTCGTTGAACCAACTCACAGTCGAGCCCGGAACCACGGCTAGCTCCTGTGGCGAGAACTGAGTGTTCACCATAAACACCTGGTGGGTGGTTGGCGGGCAGACAGGCGTTGGCGTGGT
>JBJMMB010000333.1:0-12179 GCA_045805005.1 Chloroflexia bacterium | reverse complement strand
CCGCGGGCAAGGAGGCAGCAAAGCCCGCGCTCGCCTTCGGGAACTGGTCGGGATGGCATAGCGGCATAGCAGGGACAGGACAAAGTAATCCCAAGAGAGCCTCCGCAGGGAGACTTTGCCCCGATGTAGCCCGCATCTTTAGATGCCGGGCGGGCGAAAGACGGTATTGAAGAACTAAGCCAGACCAATGTGCGCCGAGCTACATATCCCTGAAGCTATGCATCACGCTTATCGCCCGAATCCGATGATTTCGAACAGGTGGCGCAAGAGCTGTATCAGGAACGGCAAGCTCATCACCATCAGAAGCACCCCGTAAACTATCCGGTTCCACTTGTTCCGGCTGGGCCACTCGTTGCCCCCCTGGTTTGATCCCTGCTGGTGTGCGCTCACCCGGTCCCGAACAGGGTAGTCCTCGAAAGGGTAGTCCTCGAAATCAGGGTAGTCCTCGAAATCGTCGTACTCTGGGTTAGAGCCCTCATTCCCACCGGTCGCGTTCATCTGGTCCGAGTGCGCTCCCAGCTCAGCGGCATGCCCGTCTGACCAGTACCAGCCCCTGAGCACTGAGCCGTGGGAGCGCCGCACCGCCTGCCTGGCGTCCAGGTCTGCTTCGCTCGGTAGCATCTGCCACCCTTCGGGCAGTGTACTGCTTGCAGCCCGTGCCTCCATATCCTCCGAGCTCTGAGCGTCCTGGTCATCCCGGCCCTCCCCGCTCTCCTCGTCCCAATCCTCGTCCGGCAGCAGCCTCGGCCCGTAAAAGTCTCCCGGCGGCGAATCGAGCAGGCGGCGGGCCTCCCGCACCAGGTGGAGGGGCACCAGAAGGTCCTGTGGCACGTAATCGTTGTGGCTGAACTCGGCGATGTCAGCGCTACGCGACCTGAACATCAGCACCGGTATCCCCGCGTCCTCGATCTGGCTCTTGATGAAGTTACCAATGATGGCGTTCGGCACGTTCGTGACGATGGTCCAACGCGGATTGACGTCCGGCTCCAGCTTCCCCTTGATCAACTCAAGGTTGGGTCGCTCCTCGATGGCCTTCCCGCAATCGGGGCACACCTTCACCCACGGCTGGTATTCATATCCGCATGAAGGACACCGATACGATTTCTCTGAAGCCATAACCCCATTATACCCTATTCACCTCACGCACCATCGCCTATCGTCATTTTCGCTACATATAGTATCAACGCCGATTTTCCCATTTTCCGTCCTCCACGCACGCGCCAGCCCCCAAAACCGGAAAATGGGTATCCTGGCCCCTCCCACCCATGATGCTGCAAATTGTATCCACAGCCTGACCTACCTCGGCTGCACCTGCACCGCCGTACCGTACGCCAGCACCTCGGTCACCCCATCGGTCACCTCGTTCGCGTCATAGCGCATGCCGAGGATCGCGTTGGCGCCTACCGCCTCGGCGTGCTGCATCATCAACTGGAACGCCTCCTCGCGGGCGTGCTCGCACAGTTCCGTATAGATGGTAATATTGCCCCCGATGAACTGCTGGATCGATGCCCCGAACTGTCCGACCACCGAGCGCGACCGCACGGTGATACCCCTGACCACCCCAAGGTGCCTGACAACGTGCATCCCCTCGATATTCAACGTAGTAGTGACCATCGTCCTGTCCATTTTGTACCTCCACCCCCGATTGCTATTGCCTTATCACGTTTCACGTTTCTTTCCCCGCCTCCTCCGCCATCCGAGCGCAAGCAGCGTGCCCAGCCCCGCCAGAGTGAGCGCAAGGGAGCCCAGCGACACCGCCCGCCCCCAGACCCAGGACGCCGGGCGGAATTGCATCGACACCCTATGTGTCCCCGCGGGTACGCTCACGGCCCTGTACGCGTGATCGGCGATCAGCACCGGCGCGCTCTTCCCGTCGACAGTCGCCCCCCAGCCGGGGTACCAGGCGTCCGTCAGCACCAGCCAGCCGGGGCTGGAGGCAGTTACGTCAATATCTACGCCGTTAGGGGTGTATCGTGTTGCATGCACCGATTCGCCGGTGGCCTTCCCCTCTGCCGTGCCCGGCAGCGTGCTCGTGACTGCTGTGCCGCTCTCGAACAGGACGGTGTGGCGGGGGTTCACATCGAACCGCCTGATAGCAAGCACCAGACTCTCAGCCTTCGGCTCCACTGCCGAGTCGTGCACCAGGAATGCCCTCGGTAGCGCGTTCTTATTATTGTATATCTCGAAATTATTCCCCTGGTATACCCGCTCCCACTTCGGCTGCCCGGCGTGAGCATTGATGGTTGGCGTGATGACCTCAAAGGCCGCCCCCGTCAGGTCGTACAGGGGCGTATCCGGGTAGCGTTTGGCGATATCCCACAGGTAATCGTACCTCTCCAGTTTCAGCGGGTTCCATGCCCCGCCCGTGTCATAAAGGTCTAACAGCACTGCGGTGGATGGCTGCCAGCGGTCCTGTACATCCGTGTCGCTATTCAGCCGCCGTGGGAGACCCGTTGCGTCATCTGCCGCGCCCTTCCGTACCAGTGACGCCGCGTCGAAGTGCTTGAATCCCGCCGTGACGTCCTCGGTCGTGGGGTTGAACTGCGAATTGGGCGAGAATATGTCGAGCACCACCAGCCCCAGCACGGCCGCGCTCAGCAAACGCCGGTCCAATCTCCCCCGTAGGGCCGCCCAGCACACCGCGGCCAGCAGCCCCAGCCACAGGATCGCAATCCCCAGGTCGTTGATAGCCCCCGGCAGCCTCCCGTATTCCGACAGCTCCCCAACAATCGCCTCTTTGTATAGCGCGGGCATCACCCCGAAGGCCGCCAGTCCCACGAAGGCGCTCACTCCGATCACCCACCATCGCACGCTCGCCCGCGCCTGGGCCGGCCCGGCGATGGCCGCTACAACAGCGTCCGCTCCATATCCCGCCAGTCCGGCCAGCCCCAGGCTGACCAGCACAAGCGCCCGCCCCGCGTCTCGCAGCTTGCTGAACCCCGGTACGAATTTGTAAACCCACCCGCTAACGATGGTCAGATCGCCCACCATGAGCACGACCCCCAGCGCCGTCAGCATGGCTAAGTAGGCCAGCATGCGCGTGCGGCGCAGTGCCAGGCCGGCCGCCGCCAGCGCCAGCGTGACCACCCCGCAGTAGGCCCAGTTCTCGGTGGTCTGCCAGGGGCCGTACGAGTAATTCGTGGGATTGCTCCCGAACACCCGTGGAAGCACCATGTTGATGAGCGTCACCGGCTGGGCCGGGAACTCTGATGCCTCCTCATAACTAATGGCCGACCGCACCGACTGGCTCGTGAGCTCGATCGCGGGCAGGACCTGCAACGCGCCTATCCCCAACGCGATTGCCAGCGCAAGCGCGCCCTTCGCTGTCCACGCGCCAGCCGTCCTCCACGTCACCGGCTGCCTGCTGAAGAGGAGCAGCACCCAGAGCAAGCCCGCCGCCATCAGCCCGTAGGCGAAGATTTGCACATGCCCCGCCAGGAGCGACATCGTCGTGCACAGCCCCGCGGCCACGGCCCAGGCCCACCCCGCCATGCCCCCTGAGAGGTAAGCACGGCGCAAGCAGAGCAGTATGAGCGGGATCCAGGTCGCGACCGGCACCATGGGCAGGTGCCCGAAGTGCGCCACCATAAACCCGCTGAAGGCAAAGACCACAGCCCCAACCAGCCCGCCGAGCCGCCGCATGCCCACGTCGCGCAAAAACAGGTAGGTGAATACGGAGGCGAGCCAGTAATGCGCGATCAGCAGCCACTCCAGCGAACCGTAATCGACCTGCACGAAAAGGAACAGTATCCAGTTGAGAGGGTAGAAGATGGCTGTCTGCACGTCCGCGGCCAATGGCATACCGGAGAAGAGGTGTGGGTTCCAGAGGGGAATAGTGTGGTTCTTGATCTGCTCGGCGGCGTAGGTGTACGTCGGGAAGTAGAACGAGGCGAAGTCGCCACCCCCCGCCGGCATGACCGTGGCCGACTCGGCCAGCGGGCGCCAGAAGAAGCCCGCGGTCAGCACTCCGAGGAGCGCCACTGCCACCACGTCCAGGTGCGCGTCCGGCCTGCCGGGGCGTGCCCAGCTCCAGCGGTAAGCACTTACGTACGAGGCGGCGGCAACGATTGCGAAGAGGAGAATGCCCCAGGGCTGGAGGAGTCCGGGTAACCCCAGGGTCACCGTTTCTCTCGTGCTACGGGCTCCGGTTCCGGCTCCAGCTCCGGTTCCGGAGTTTGCCTGCGCGGAAGGTCGTCCGGCTCTTCCTCTGTGAGGGAAGCCCGAGCAACCGGGATCGTTCCTGAGTTGCTATTGATAGGCGCGGACTCAATGGTTGCGGGCCCCGAGCCGAGGCCGGCCAGGCCCACGCCCTGCTGCAGCGCCGCTATCACGCCCATGGTGGCCACAGGGACGAGCGCGATGAAGTGGTACACCAGGGCGAACGTCTGGGCCGTCCGCGCCGGTATGGTCAGCACCCCAAGCGTGAGCACCACCGCCAGTTCAAACGTCCCTACGTAGCCGGGTGCCGAGGGGATCGCCATCCCCAGGTTGGTCGCCACCATCACCGTAACCGCCGCCAGCGGGGAGGTCTCTACATTGAATGCTGACATCAGGAAGTAGATCGTCACCGCGTTTACGCCCCAGGTCGCCAGCGACCAGAGCGCCGCTCGAATCGCCACGTGCGGGTCCGACATGGGCGTCAGCCCCTCTAAGGCGTGCTCGGTAACGGTTTCGATCCGCGGACCGAATCGCGCCGGGAGCATGCGAGCAACAACCCCCACCAGCTTGCGCGCCAGGTCCGGCCTGAGCACAAGCACGAGCAGGGCCAATGCCCCAACCAGGAAAAAGAGTGCCAGCCCCCCAGCCGGGCCCTGAAGTTGCTGGGGAAGGGCCACAAAGGGCAGCACCAGCCCCAGCAGGAACAACAGCGTCAACACGTCCAGCACCTTCTCTACCAGGATCGTCGAGTAGACACGCGCCGGTGGTAGGCTTGACTTGGCGCTAACCAGAGCCCCACGCGCCACCTCGCCGAGCCGGAAGGGGAGGGGTATGTACGATATCATCAAGGCTGAGAAGAGTAGCCCTGTGGTGAGCCGCCGGTCGTCGGAGTGGAGCAGCACCCGCCACCTCCACACCTTGGTCATGAAGGTGAGCACATACGGGATGAGCATCAGCAGAAAGAACTGGGCCCGCATGTGACTCATCGCGTCCCAGATGTCGCTGAACTGCAAGTCGCGAAGCGCCAGGTAGAGGGATACCGCGCTGATGGCCAGCCCGATCAGGAGAAAGAGCAAACGTTTCACGGCAATTCGGGCCTCACTACTGCCCCATCACCCTGGTGTACTTGTCCACCAGTTCTACGGCCTTCTGATGGCTGTGCCTGGATAGGTCCTCTCTCAGCAGGTCCCAGTTCGGCCTCTCGTTGTAGTCAAGGTGGTAGATGACGTTGCTGTCCTGCACGTGCGTTTCGCGATTGAGCAGCGGGAACAGGTCCGTCAGGAAGGCGATCTCCCACACCTTCTGCCTGGCGCTCTGCCGGTCCAGCACGTCCACTGTGGTCTCGTAATACTCCAGCAGTATGTTCCTCACGATAGCGTCCTGGCGGAACACCCCGCCGGGCGAGTAGTGGGGCGTGCCCGCAAGGTGAGTATGACGGGTGCCCGCGTTCTTGCAATAGGGGGCCAGCCAGCCATACTCGGGGTGCTGCCCGATGTATTCTAACATGATCGTGAGGGCTTGCGATGGCATAACCACATCGTCGTCCATGAAGCAGATGTTGTGCCCTTTGAGGGCCTCAAGCAATGCCAGCCGCCCAAGGCTAAAGGCACGCTTGTCGTCGTGCAAGTGATCGTAGGAGCAGATGATATGCCGGTCAGCGGCCAGCCTTAGAGCCGATTGCACTTCCGTGCGGTCGATAATCGGCGAGGGCGCGGTGTCAACAATGTGTATGCGGATTCTGCGCTCGTCCTGGAGCAGCAGCGATGAGAGGGCCATGGCAAGCGTCGGCTTGCCAATGGTGAGGATGCCGATCTCCAGCAGCGGCTCGCCCGCTTCTCCACGCGCAGCCTCTTTGTCCGCGCCCCGCGCGCTTCGGCGGCTGGGGCGGCTCTCGTGCGAAGGGTCGTGGTGGTTACTCACTGATCCCTGTCAAGCAACTGGCGCGATCTGAACCGGTACCACAGCCCAAGAGCGGCCATGGCCGAAAGGGTGTCCAGTACTACATCCTCGATCCGGCCGCCCCTGAAAGGCACAAACGTCTGGTGGAACTCGTCCGTCATGGCGTATAGCGCGCACAATGCCACCCCCACGAGCCAGGTGCGCATGAGCAACCGCCTGCTCAGGGCTTCGCCCCTGGAGCGCCATGTGTAAATAAGCCCGCGCCCCACCAGCAGGGCCATCACCGCGTACTCGATAACGTGCCCGATTTTTCGCGAGACCTGAAACAGTGGTGGCCCATGCATCTCCCCCAGCGAGCTCTGCGCCGAAAGGACGAAGATCAGCAGCATCCAGAGCGCGACGGGCCCCCAGTAGATGGTGGTTTCCCGTACCTGGAATGAGTTCTGGTAGGTGCTACGCATGGCTGCGGTCGATGGCTCCCCGAGCGAGGTGGGTTAATAAGTGAGTGCCCTGCTAACCACTTGGGCATAAGAGGCACTCCCAAGAGCATAGCAGAGCCCGCGAAGCCTTGTCAAGGACAAAATGATATAATGTGGAGTGGTCTCCAATCCCGGCTTGCCAGCAAGTGAAGCGATCTTGACCCCCGGGGCCTTGGGAAATCGTGCAACCTTTTTGGCCGTGGCCCCGTATATTTGAGTATGCGGGGGATCACGGTATGAGTAACAGCGCGTTCGCCGATGCGCTAAACTTTTCTCAATGGGGCGCCGGTATTTTCACTCTCCGGCCGCCCAGGATAGGTATGACATTCCCGAATGCCAATGACCTGTCACGTGTCACGGGCTTGACCGAGCAGGGCCGGCACGCCGAGAACGTGGGTAATGCTGGAAACGCCGAGCAGGACGCTGTAGACGTCCAGGCTATTGCGCCGGGCACCCAGGGCCCGGCTCTCGCAGACGCACAGGCTGCTACCCCTTCTGCTCCCGACCTCGACCGGCTAGCGGTCCAGGCCGCCCTCCGTGGCGACCAGGACGCCTTCGCAGGCCTGGTCACGCGCTACCAGTCGGCCGTGTACAACATGGCCTACAGGATGCTGGGTGACCCTACCGAGGCAGAGGACGCCGCGCAGGAGGTCTTCGTGCGCGCCTGGAACCAGCTTCACACCTTCCAGTTGGACCGCCGATTCTCCACCTGGCTCCTATCCATTGCCTCACACTACTGCATCGACCTGCTACGCAGGCGGCGGCCGGCGGCTCCGCTCGACGACGTGGCCCTCTACGTCGAGAGCGACGACCCTGCGCCTGACGAGATAGCCCTGCAAGGGGAGCAGGCCGAAACCGTCAAGCGCATGCTCGACCGCCTGCCCGAAAAGTATCGTTCGGTCACCGTTTTGCGGTATTATAATGACCTATCGTATGACGAGATTTCCCGCGTGACCGGGCTCACAGAGAGCGCCGTGAAGACGCAGTTGCACCGAGCCCGGCGCATGCTCGCGGAACAGATTCTGGGAAAAGGAGGTGTCCCTCATGGCGTGCCAGACGATATACGCTGATCAGATGTCGCTCCACCTGGACGGCCAGCTCGACACCGAAGCCGAGCGCGCGCTGCTGGCGCACATCGGCAGTTGCGCTGAATGCACCGCCATTTGGGGGCCGATGAACGAGGCCCACGCCATGCTCGTCGCCTCGGCGCGCGAGCCGCTTGCGGTGCCTGTGGCCTTCACCCTGAAGGTAATGGAGCTCGTCGCCGCTACCCCCGTCCTTCGACCGCAACTTGACCCCGCTTCCGCGCCGCCGGTGGCTGTGCCCGTGGGCGCTTCAGTTATGCCGGTCTTTGGTAGCGAAGACCAAGTGCACTCACCCGACTACCTGCACGACTGGCAGCACGCCATCGGCGTCTACGTCCGGGGCATGGCCGCGGTCGGAGCGGCCCTCGCGGGCACCGCAGCCGTGCTCGTTACGCTGGTGCTCACCGGCGTCTTGCGTGTGGATGCATCAGTAGCCCCGCTGGTGGAAACCGTGCGCACCTTCCTGGCGGCGGGCGCCGGCTGGGCCGCGTCCCTCGTGGAAGGCATTGGCACTGATATGGCCCTGGGCGGCGCTATAGTGCTCGGCCTCCTGGCCCTGGCCGGCTGGCAGCTCGTCACCAATTACCACCAGGCAACCGCCGACTATCATTTAGAGAGCGCCATACCCGTAATGGAAGCGGCGTAGCGGTTACCCGCGGCCACTCACGGCCCGGGCGACGGCGGCAAGCGTTGAAACCGTTCATGTCCAGGTAACGTAAACCAAATTGGAATGATAACGCGAATTCAAAAAATTAATGCAGCCGGCTGCGAGGCAGTAAGGCCCACAAGGGTGGCCCTGCTGGCCCTCGCCTGCGTGGGACTCCTCCTCATGCCGGTTGTTGCTCTGGCCCCCCTGGCCCATGCGCAGGACGTCCCTGCTCGCTCCGCTATCAACAGCGACCTCACGATTGAAACGGGGGAAGTGGTCGAGGGCGATGTAAGTGTCACCGGAGGGAAGTTGGCCGTGTATGGCGAGGTGCGCGGCAAGGTGGCCGTTCTCAACGGCTCCGCCCGAATAGATGGCAAAGTTCAGGGTGACGTTGCGGTTATTAGCGGCGATATCACGCTCGGGCCGGGCAGCGATGTTGGGGGCGACGTAGTGGCCCTCGGCGGCAAGGTCATTCGGGACCCATCAGCCAAGGTGCATGGACAAGTTAGCGCCCCTGGCGTCTCGCCCGGTGGGCTGCAAAATCAGGTTACAGTCGGTCAAGTGCCCACCCAGACCGCTCTACCGGGCCAGGCCCAAAGCGCAGCGACTTCCACGACTTCCGGGTCTCAGAATACCTGGTTGGACCGAATACTCTCCATCTTTGCCAGGGGCGCGATCAGTGTCGTCCTGCTGGTCATCGGCGTCGTAGTGGCCTCTGCCGTGCCCTCACGCGTTTCTGTCGCCGCGTCCACCCTTGAAGCCGCGCCCGTGCCTTCGCTCATCGTCGGCATGATTGTCTCATTCTTACTGTGGCCGGTGGTGCTCATCGTGGCCGTGGTGCTTGGCATCAGCCTGGTGGGAATTGTGCTCCTGCCCGTCTTGGCGGTCGCCGTTGGTGTAGCCTTGCTCTTTGGGCTTGTAACCATAAGCGCCTGGCTGGGTAAGCTGGTCTACGGAGCGACACACCAGGGAGCCCACCCTAACGGAATGCCGGTGCCCCTCCAGGTGCTAATAGGGCTGAGTGTCGTACTGGCGGCCACTTTCCTCCCCGCCCTCCTGCGCGATCCCCTGCCCATACTCATGACCGGCCTGGTTTACCTGGCCTCCTGCATTGGCCTCGGCTCGGCTATCCTGAGCCGTTTCGGCACGCTGGCCCCGCCGCGACACGTCCGGCAATATGCCCGGCCTCCCGCATACCACCCGACCTACCCGCCGACCTACTCGCCCCCCGCACAACCCGAGCAGCGAAGCGAGCAGCCGGAAACCTCACTCCCCGCGCAATAGCTCAACCCGATCGCCGGCCTGCACCGTACCTTCCTTCTCTACGAGGCAGATCACACCCCGTCTGCCGTATAGCTCCTTCGTCATGAGCTTGTGGTAGATTTTGAGGTTCGCACAGGGCTCGTTTTGCAAGGTGACAACCAGCACCACCGAGGGCTCCGAGCCTTCCGCCCCCAAAAACCGCACGCGATCCCCCGGCTCGATGTCCCCCAGATCGCCCATTCCTTCTATGAGGACGTTCTCACCCAGGCCCCCGGGAGGTATCAAGGGTATACCCAGCCGCTCGCAAACTTCGACCGCTGCCTCGATGCCGACGATGGTGATGGGCCTATCATTAGGTATTATCCCGAGCCTGGAGCTATTGCGGGTCTCACCATAGTGCCTGTCCCCCGGTATGCCCAGCTTAGTTACCTCTCCAGACACATGTGGGTGCTTGCCCACCCCATCAATAAGCTCCTCGCTGTAACATACGGCCAGCACCTTTCCTACCTTCAACACCCCGCCCGCCTGGGCAGCCTTTTCCAGGTCCACGCTCATTTAGCGCCTCCTCAAAGCAATCAGGGAACAGCTTACAACGCCGTTCCCTGATAATATACACCAACTACCGGTGCCTAACAAAACCCCTTGGGTGTACCCACTTAGTACACGTCCAAATAGCGCTCGATCTCCCACTGTGTGACTCGCATGCGGAAGTCTTCCCACTCCTCCCGCTTTGCTTCGAGCAGCCGGTCTACGATGTGGTCGCCCAATGTCTCCCGCACCAACTCGTCCTTCTCCATTTCGGCCAGCGCCTCGGGGAGGGTGCCAGGCAGCATCTGGATGTTGCGGCGGCGCCGTTCGCTCTCGTCGAAGTGGTACAGGTTCTCCTCGACCGGCTCGGGGGCCTCCATGTTGTTCTCGATTCCCTCCAGTCCCGCGCGGAGCATGACCGCGAACGCCAGGTACGGATTGCACGATGGATCGGGGAAGCGCAATTCGATCCGGGCCGCCTGCGGCTTGTTGGGCCGGTTCTTCGGCACCCTGATCAGGGCCGAGCGGTTGACCCTCGCCCACGAGACGTAGACCGGGGCCTCGTAGCCCGGCACCAGGCGCTTGTAGGAGTTGACCAGAGGAGCAAGGATTGCGCAGATGCCCCGGGCATGCTTGAGCTGTCCTGCGATGTACTGCTTGGCAATCGGCGTGAGCCCGTATGGATCGTCAGCATCGGCGAACAGGTTGTCGCCGGACTCCATGCCCGCCAGGCTCTGGTGGGTGTGCATGCCGGAGCCGTTGATGCCGAAAATGGGTTTGGGCATGAAGGTGCAATGCAGCCCGTGCTCCGCGGCTATAGCCTTCAACGTGTATTTCAACGTCACAGCGCTGTCGGCCGTTTGCAGGGCGTGGTCATACTCGAAGTCGATCTCGTGCTGGCCCCTCGCGACCTCGTGGTGCGAGGTCTCCACCTTGATACCCATGCCTTCCAGGGCATTCACCATGTCCTTGCGGATGTCCGCCCCCTCGTCGCCTGACAGGTCGAAGTATCCGCCCGAGTCGTGGGTATCAGGCGTGATCCTGCCGTTTTCAGTCTTGAAGAGGAAGAACTCGAGTTCTGGGCCGGTGTTGTACTTGTAGCCGAGCGCGGCGGCGTAATCGAGGGCGCGAGCCAGCACCATGCGCGGGTCGCCTTCGAACAGGTCGCCGTTTGGGTTGTACACCCAGCAAATTGCGCGCGCCGTGCTTTCCTCGGCGCGCTCCCAGGGCATGACCGCCCAGGTGGATAGATCCGGTACGAGGAACATATCCGACTCGGCGATTCGGGCGAAGCCCTCGATGGAAGAGCCGTCGAACCACTTACCGTTTATGCAGGCGTCTTCAAACTGGTGCAGCGGGATGGCCACGGACTTCACGATGCCCATGAGGTCGGTGAATTGGAGATTGACGAAACGTACTTTGTCCGCCGTGGCGCGGGCCATGATCTCTTGTACTTTGTCGCGGTCGTTTCCGGCTGACTTCGGTGTCCACACCGCAGGCGGCGCTGCCTTGTCACTCTTGACGCGCCCGTTCGAGTGGTTCTTTTCCGTCTCTGTTACCATGTTTGTGATTACCTCCAGTCAGTTTGCTAACACATATTGGCTCAGGCGGAAAAAGGTACCCCGCCATATTCGGAGTATAACATGGGGCCGTGGCGCGGTCTATGTGCACAATTCAGAACTTCTTGGGGCGCGCATTGTGCAAATGTCCCAAGCTTGCACCGACCTGCTGCCGGTGATACAATCTCAGGCACCGATGGCTAAGCAGAGGAAAGGCTCGGCACGAAGGTGGGTGGAATTTGTCCGTGCCTACGCTGTGATCACGCTCGGAGTGGTCCTCCTTGCCCTCGCCAACGACCTCTTTCTCATACCCAACCAGGTATTCTCCGGCGGTGCCACGGGCCTCGCGCTTGTGATCAACTCCTTTGTGCCTATCCCGGTCGGTCTGCTCGTGCTCATCATCAATATACCCCTTGTGCTGGCAGGGCTGGTGTGGCTTGGTGGTCTGCGCTTCGTGGCTCGCACCGCGTACGCGGTAGTAGTCTATTCCATCCTTCTTGATGCCCTCGCCCCGTACCTGAAGCCGGTCACGAGCGACCCGCTCTTGTACACGCTTTAT
>JBJMMB010000332.1:0-3853 GCA_045805005.1 Chloroflexia bacterium | reverse complement strand
GCCTGGACGAAGTCACCGCCGCCCGCCAACCCAACCTCCGCTGGCGCCCCCCCGTTCAGGAACCACAAACCAAAGCCGGCTGAGCCCCATCATCAAAAAGGGCCACAAATCGCCGCGCGATTTGTGGCCCTTTTTGATGACTAAATTACCTAGCCAAATCGTACGGCTAGACATGTCGCGATCCGGTGCTACAATGAGGATATGGACACCCCACGAAGGCCCCGCCGCTGGCGGCGAGTCCTGCTCCTGGCTCTGCTCCCAATCCTGCTCCTCCTCTGCCTCGGCTCCGCAACCCTCACCATCCTGGTCAACCAGACCGGCCTCCTCGGCGTCGCCTACCTCCAATCCGTCCACACCGGCAACCTCGACCTCGCCAACCTCATGGGCGACCACTTCTCCGACGACCAATCCTGGCACCAGCGCTTCTACTCCCAGGACATCCAGCGCGACGCCGCCTCCCTCCGCGACCTCGAGCTCTCCGACGTCCAGACCACCCGCGAGCAAACCCTCAGCGGCCAGTGGGTCACCATGATTCGCTACAAATACCGCGAGCAAGGCTCCCACGCCGCGTGGCAAGAGGCCGCCCTCCGCATCAAAACCGACACCTGGTGGTTCCTCACCTACATCCGCGCCGTCGAGCCCACCGACCCTTAGATAGGCATCAGTAAATACAGCAATCGCGGCCCGCGGGCCGCGATTGCTGTATTTACTTCAACAGCAAACTGTAGTCCCTATCCTACTTATGGCCCCGTCACCGCCAGGTAGACGATCTTGCTTATCTGCCCCCTGGTGGCGTTGTTGCCGGGCCTGAACTCAAGACACCCAGCCCCGCAGGAGTAGCCGGAGATGATGTTGTGCGCGTAGGCCGTCTCAATGTAGCCGTAGAAGGTGTCCGTGGTCGGCACATCCTGGAAGGTCGGTTGCTGGGGTTGAACAATGGCCCACTGCTCCGCCAGCACTATGATCTTGGACAACTGCCCCCGCGTCACATTGTTCCCCGGCCTGAACTCCAGGCACCCCGCCCCGCACCCATACCCGGCGATGATCCCCTGGTGGTAAGCGGTCTCTATGTAGACATAGAAGGTGTGATCGACGGGCACGTCCCTGAAAGTAGGAGCCAAAGGCGTGTAGGTGGTCCAACCCTCGGCCAGCACGGTAATCTTGGTTAGCTGCCCTCGGGTAGTGTTGTTGTAGGGGCGGAATGTGCCGTCCGCGTAGCCTGAGATGACGCCACGGCAGTACAGATACCGCACCGGCTCGTAGAAGTAATCGGTGGGCTGCACGTCCGAGAAGTTCATTGGGCAAGCCGTGGGTGTAGGCGTGCTGCTGCCGGGCGTATTTGTGCGGGTAGGGGTAGACGTGTTGCCGCCAGGGGTGTTGGTGCGGGTAGGAGTAGACATGTTGCCGCCAGGGGTGTTCGTTGCGGTGGAGGTGCGCGTAAACGTAGCGGTACCCGGCACAGGGGTGTTCGTGAGGGTACTTGTGCGGGTGACGCTAGGGGTAACCGTACGGGTGGCGGTAGCGCTCGCGGTGACGGTACGGGTAGGAGTGAAGGCCGCATTACACTGGGCAAGCGTGCTTATCTCCCCTGCTGTCAGCGCCCGATTGTAGATGCGCGCCTCGTCAACCCAGCCCAGCAAGTAATTGCAGTTGCAAGTTGTCCCTTGCCGCCCTATCATCGTCGGGTCATTGCGGTCTACTATGCTCCCTGCTGAGGCTACGCTCTGCACCAGCGCTCCGTTGAGGTAGATCTTGACGGTAGCCCCATCATAGGTAGCCGCCACGTGGTTCCAGGTGTTGGGAATTAGCGGCACCGAGTCGTACCAGTTGTCGTTCACCAAGAAGCTCACGGTGAGATTTGTTGGAGCTCCAAAGCGGTTGATATCGAGTATATAGGAGGTATCCGTGGTGCCTATGCCCCCACCCTTGGAGAAGATGGTGTGTACCTGAGAAGAGTCATTGAAGTTTATCAGTACCCAGGCAGACAGCGTTAGAGTATTGGCGGGGAAGTGAAGGGAAGGGCTGTCGGGAATGTTGATGTACGAGCCGAAGTTATTGCCGAAGAAGTACATCGAGTAGGGGTCGTAGCCAGGCGGGCACGCAGGAGGCACGACAATTGAGTAGACGGGCCCGTTGGCGAGCGAACCGTTGTTGTTATTTCCTGAGGAGTCAAGCGCAGTGGCGCCCATGCCCTCATCAAACTTCCAGGATCCAACGAGCCCACCTATCACTGCCGGGGTGCTGGTAGATGTGGGGGTAGGCGTAATAGTGGGCGTGCCCGTGATCGTAGGCGTGGGCGTACGGGTGGGAGTATTTGTGGGCGTGTTCGTGGGCGTACGGGTCGGAGTGATCGTCGGCGTGGAAGTCGGAGTGCCCGCTGCGGGCAGGAAAAGGATCGGGGCGGCCACGACCTGGCCGTTCGCCCCCTGCCAGCTCAAAATGTGCAGGAAACCGCTCGTGGGCTTATTAAAGAACAATATCCTTGAGCCGGTGCTGCCGCTCGATACGGTGCCCTGCGAAGTACTGTCCACGAACAGCGTCCCGGTTTGGTTGGGTATGAGCCGAGTTATGAAGCCCACGTCCTGATCCCCGGTCACGGAAGCCAGTGCGCCAGGCACAGCGATCATCCCGGGGACGTTTACCCCGGTCGAGGCCCACACGAAGCTGGCACGCCCGACGCGTCCGCTTGGCCCCGTCATAACACAGTTGGAGAAGCCGTCGCCGGACGACGGGGTGTCGAGGAGCCAGCCTACCGCGCCGTCAGAACTGGCGTTAACAGCCCCGGTAGAGCAGCCCGATAGGTGGACCAATTCACCGGGCACGAAGCCCTCCCCCGACACCGCGACGGTGGTGCCCCCGCTGCCAACCACCGCCCGGTCCACCATGCCCAGCGTAAGGTTCTGGTCGCCCAGCGGAGGTGTGCCCGAGTCGGCCCGTAGCTCCATGCTTAGTCCTGCGCGCTTGCCCGTGCTGCCATAGGCATTCACGACAACCGAGGTATCATTTGGTGATGTCAGACCGGTTACATGTGAGCCAAAGGTGCCGTTGGCGTCGGTCGGAATAGTGCCGAACACCGTGCCGTTAGCCGCAATGGTGATCGTGCTGTTCGCCGGGTACCCGGTGCCCACCATATCAAAGCTGCCGTTACCTATCCCACCCCGGTCGAACGCATGAGGCCCGGCGGCGAACCCCGGAGATGTAGGTGCCGCGTCGAGGGCGAAGAGAATACCGCCCCCCTGACGCCCACTGGTCAGTCCTCGGATCTCGATAGTAAAGAAGCCGGGCCCCGATCCCGCCGTGGTGAATATGGCGGCAAGACGCCCGTTGCCATCTGCCATGCCGGAGGCCGGGACACCGTTGATCGTGATAGCCAGGTTCTCATTCGGAGCGAAGTTGGCCGCGACCATACCGAACCTCATGGGAACAGTTGCGCTTATCACGTCGGGGCTCAGGCTCACGAATGCCCCACCCTTGCCAACGGCGCTGCTGTCGGGCAATGAATTCTTTGGAGGGATGCCGGGCAGCGCATGAACACCTAGCCTCCCCAGGTCGATCCTCAGGAGGCTGCCGGTCGTGTCGACCAGCTTGGCCCCCTGCGCATTGCTCTCACTGGTACGGTCCGGCGCCAATAGGCTGCTGCCGAACGTGATATTCGCCGGGACGGAGCCCCCTATGGCCAGAGCGGGCGAGGCTCCACGAGCCTGTGCAGGGAGCGCTCCACCGGCCGCGCCGGTCAGCAGCGCCATAGCCAGGCAGAGAAGGACCCCGCATGCCAGCCCTCTTGCCAACAGACCAACAACTCTGCTCTTCGTTTCCTTCTTTGCCCCTCCTGGTTGCTCTATTGCTTTGCCTC
>JBJMMB010000331.1:0-2188 GCA_045805005.1 Chloroflexia bacterium | reverse complement strand
TGCTGTTCAAAGAGACCGGCAAGCGCGTAGGCGGCCCCTTCCTCGCCTACTGGAAATCGCACGGCGGCCTGGCCCAGCAAGGCTATCCCATATCCGAGGAATTCCAGGAGCGGAGCGACCTCGATGGCAAGACCTACCTGGTGCAATATTTCGAGCGTGCGGTATTTGAATACCACCCCGAGAAGACCCCACCTTATGATGTGCTCCTATCGCAGCTTGGCACGTTCCGCTACGGGTCCAAATACGCGGGCGCCGAGAGTTGCGACACCTCTGGCAACATTAATGGCAGGAGCGAGCCCACCATCCTGAAACTCGGCTCCACAGTGCGGGTCTACGCCTGGGGCTTCACCCCGCCCGAGAAGTTGACCGTGCAGGTGACGAAGCCCGACGGCACCCGCATATCGAGCGCCGACTTCGGCCTGGCGTTCACCGCCCAGTACAGCGAGTTCGACGTGCCCTTCACCCCCGCCGCCACCGACCCCGTGGGCCGCTACTCGGTGAGCATCGAGGGCTTCAGTACCCACCACAGGTCGGTTATCTATATTTGCGTGGTGCGCTAGCGCCCGCCGAGGACTACACGTGGACTACATACGATACCCACCCCCCAAATGGCCCGAGCGCAAGACCCCGAAGTGGTTCTTAGTGCTCATGTGGCTATTCGTCTTCATAATCGTGGTCGCGTTCTGCCAGTTGCTGATTGAATTGGCCTCCATGCCACCCTGGCCCCACGACCTTGACGCTCTTCCCAACGCCTCCCCAGTGGCGGATAGGTTCGATAATTTGGTCGAACATGCCCAAAATAATGCGAACATACTAGCCTGGGGAGGGTCACCTCGCAACTCCGTGCCGGGCCTGGTGTCCGAGTCAAGCGCAGGCCACCGCTCGGCGGTCAAGCTCGGCAGATTAGCAATCGCGATGCCTCAACTATCTTGCGAGACGTCGATATACACAAACCAGCCTTTGCCCGTTAAGGTTGTTTCATGAGCACACGGCCACGCACTCTCTTACGATACGCCACATTCCTCGCCCTGTTCGGGGCCGTGCTCTATGCGGTTGTCTCCGTTGCCGTGGCCTACAAGGTCTGGCACCCGTTGCGCCGGCCTTTGCATACCACCCCCGCGGCCTATGGCCTCCCTTATGCAGAGGTGCAGTTCCCGAGCGCGGGCGACAACATCCCCCTCAAGGGTTGGTTCATAGACTCGCCGGGCGCAAAGACGGTGCTGGTAATGCACGGGAGCAACAGCACACGCGACAACTACATAAATATGGAATTGAGCAAGGCATTAGTGCAGCACGGCTACGACGTGCTCACGTTCGACTTCCGAGGGCACGGCGAGTCGGGCGGCGACCTCACTTCCATCGGCGAGTGGGAAAGCCGCGACGTGGCCGGGGCACTGGCCTACCTCAAGCAGCGGGGCATCGTGGAGGCGGGCGCGCTCGCCTACTCGATGGGGGCCTCCGCCGAGCTGCTCGCCGCGCCCGACCACCCCGAGATGCGAGCCATCGTAGCCGACTCGTCTTACGCCGACCTTTTCACGATAATGGACAGGCAGCGCGCTAAAATCCCCGGCCTCTCTTCCATCTTCAGCCCCGGCATATTGCTGGCGAGCAAGCTGCTCTACGGCGTGGACCCGCTGGCAACCCAGCCCAAACGCGCCATAGCCCGCCTAGGCGACCGCCCGGTCCTGCTGATCCAAAGCTCTGTAGACGACCTCATTCCTGTAAGCGAAGCATACAAACTGCAACAAGCGGGCGCTGCCGACCCCAACCTGACCCTCTGGGTGGCCCCCGGCTCAGGGCACGTAACTTCATTCGCGGATAATAGGGAGGAGTACCTGAGGAGGGTTATCGGCTTTTTCGACAAGTACCTGGCAGGTAAACCATAGCACCTGGCGATGGGAGGTGTTACATGTTCACAAAAGAACGGGTCATACCCCTGGTTTCGCTCGCCGTCTTCGCTTTCGGAGTTGTAGGGCTTCTCCGGGGTGCCCAACTGGGCATGGACAGATTAGCAGACTCTATCCCTCCCCTGGTCTACGTGCCGCTCGTCGTCGTGGCTGACGTTGCCAGGCGGCGCTGGGTGGACCGCAAGCCGGACGACCGCACCGATTGGATGTCCACAATCCTGTCCGCCTCCGTCCTCATACTCCTCGGCTTTGAGACCCTGGCCCGCCGCAATGGCGACCCC
>JBJMMB010000330.1:0-2677 GCA_045805005.1 Chloroflexia bacterium | reverse complement strand
AAGCAATAAGCAGTAAGCGGACACTGCCTCCTGCCTCCTGCCTCCTGCCTCCTGCCTCCTGCCTCCTGCCTCCTGCCTCCTGCCTCCTGCCTCCTGCCTCCTGCCTCCTGCTTCTTGACGGCACGAGGCGGCGTCCTGTACCATTGGCAGCACATACCCAGAGGAGGCTGACCGGGCTGTGCCATCTCTATTGGTGAAGAACGCCGCCTTGCTTGTTTCCATGGACAACGCCGGTTCGCGGTGGGCCGGCGGTGGGCTGTTCGCTGTCGATAACGCCATAAAGCAGATCGGGCCTATGGCCGACCTGCCCGTGGACGCGGATCAGGTGATCGACGCGCAGGGGATGGTGGTGCTGCCGGGGCTGGTTAACACCCACCACCACTTCTTTCAGACGCTGACCCGGAATGTGCCTGCCGCGCAGGAAGCCAACCTTTTCAGCTGGCTGGTTACGCACTACCCCATCTGGGCGCGATTGACGCCGGAGGCCATATACGTCTCCACCAAAATTGCCATAGCCGAACTGATGCTGTCGGGGTGCACCACCTCCAGCGACCACACGTACGTCTGGCCCAACGGCTCGCGCATAGACGACCAGGTGCGGGCCGCCTCCGAAATGGGCTTCAGGTTTCACGCGGCGAGGGGCTCCATGTCGGTGGGCGAGTCACAAGGGGGCCTCCCGCCGGATAGCGTGGTGGAGGACGAGGGGACCATACTGCACGACTCGCGGAGGGCCATAGAGGAGTATCACGACCCGGAGCGATTCGCGATGCTTCGCGTGGTGCTGGCCCCATGCTCTCCTTTCTCGGTTTCGCCCTCGCTGATGCGGGAGAGCATCGAGCTCGCCCGCTCATACCACGTGCACTCGCACACGCACCTGGCCGAGACACTCGATGAGGCGGCCTATTGCGCCCAAACGTTCGGCCGCAGCCCGGTCGAGTTGGCGGAAGATCTGGGTTGGGTGGGGGCCGACGTGTGGCACGCGCACGTGGTGCACCCCTCGGCGGATGAGGTGGACCGGCTTGGGCGCACGGCTACGGGGGTGGCACACTGCCCTAGCTCGAACATGAGGCTGGCCTCGGGTATCGCGCCTATTTTGGCCCTGCGCCGGGCGGGAGCGAGGGTCGGCCTGGGGGTAGACGGTTCGGCATCCAACGACAGCTCCGATATGCTGGCCGAAGCTCGCCAGGCGCTACTCTTGCACCGGATGGCCGGCGGCCCGTCGGCAATGACCGCCAGGGATGTGCTCCACATGGCTACGCGAGGCGGCGCCGAGGTGCTGGGACGGGACGACATCGGCTACCTCGCGCGCGGCATGGCCGCCGACTTCGTCGGCTACCGCCTGGACGCGCTCGGCCTGGCGGGCGGCGCTGTGCATGACCCCCTGGCCTCACTTGTCTTCTGCCATCCAGGCCCGGTGGACCTCAGTGTGATCAACGGCCAGGTGCGGGTGCTTGATGGCCGGTTGCTTGACGTGGATCTCCCGCCGCTCATCGAAAGGCACAACCGTATAGCGAGCGAACTGGTGCGGGGCCAATAAAATCACCGTGATTCGCCTATCTGATTACCGCATCGCGGTCATAGTGCTCGCCGCGGGGCAGGGGAGCCGGATGGGGCCGCAACCAGGGGGGAAGCTGCTGCTGGCGTTGGAGGACGGGCGACCTATCATCGCGCACGCGGTGGACGGCGCGCTGGCCCTGGCGCCGTCAGATCTTGTTGTGGTGGTCAGGCCCGATACGCCAGAGGTCGGGGCTGCTGCCCTTTCGGGTGTGAAAACCCTCCCTCCTGAGCCCGCACAGCCTCGCGTGCAGGTCGTCGCCAATCCCAGGCACGCCGAGGGCATGGCTACCTCGCTGGCTGCCGGGATCGCGGCGCTCGGAGATACAACGGAAGCCGTCCTGGTGTTGCTCGGCGACATGCCACGCGTTTCCCCCAGGATAATCGAAGCTCTGGTGGCGGCGTACACTGGCAATGGCAAACCTATAACCATCCCCCTGTACGGCAGCGCGGTCGGCCCACCCACCCTCTTTGCCCGCGAGGTCTTCCCCGACCTCCTCCACCTTCAAGGGGAAGTTGGCGGCCGCCAGTTGCTCTCCAAATACCCCGACCTCGCCCAGCAGGTGCCCTTCAGCGAGCAAGACCGCCCAGGCGACGTGGACACGGCGGAGGATTACGAGAGGGAGCGGACTCGTAAAACGTAAAACGTAATGGATGTGGGCGAGCGTGGTTCGTAATCCCCTACCAAGTACGCCTATCACCATTACGTTTTACGCTTTACGAGTCCGTTTTACGACTCCGCTTGACGACTTGCCGGAGCGGTCCTATACTGTGCCTACTCTTGGGGGAGTCGGACTATGGGCATGGCACCTCTTACGCTGGGAGAAGTCAACGCACTTGGCCGGGAGGCTTTCGTGGCGAGGTTCGGGTCAATATTCGAAAGCTCTCCCTGGATCGCTGAAGAGGCATGGGGCGGGCGGCCGTTCACGAGCGTCGAGCACCTGCACGAAGTTATGTGCGCTGTAATGTACGGTGCCGACCCCGAGCGGAAGTTGGCCCTCATCTGTGCCCACCCCGACCTGGTGGGCAGGGCAGCGCTGGCGGGCACCCTGAGCGCGGAATCGACAGGAGAGCAGGCATCGGCGGGCCTGGATCGCCTGACTGCTGACGAAGTGGCCGAGTT
>JBJMMB010000329.1:0-2842 GCA_045805005.1 Chloroflexia bacterium | reverse complement strand
CGGCAGCGCCATCGGCGGCACCGGAAACTCCCTTTCGCCCCTCAGACGCAGCACGGCCCGGCTGGTTACAAGCACCTTGAGCGCGGGGCACCGGGCCAGCAGGTCCGCCACTACCGGCGCCGCCCCCGCCACGTGCTCGAAGTTGTCCAGCAGCAGCAGTGCCTGCCTCTCCCCCAGGTATTCAGCCAGCGCGTCGATCAGCGAACGCCCGGGGGTTTCGTGCACTCCCCATCCCTGGGCGACCGCCGCGGTCACCAATCCGGCCTCAGTGACCGACGCCAACGCCACGAAACACACACCGTCCGCGAAGTCGCCCGCTAGATCGGCGGCCACCTGCAATCCCAGGCGGGTCTTCCCCGTGCCCGCCGGCCCGGTCAGCGTCACCAACCTCACCTCGGCGCGCCTCAACATGCCGCACGTCGCGGCCAGCTCTCGCTCGCGCCCTATGAAGGCGGTCGTCTGCGCCGGCAGGTTGTTACGCCGAGGTGAGGTGGCGGGCGCGCTCGGAGGGGCCTCCTGCACAAGCTCCTCGTAAACCGCCCGTGTGGCTGGGCCTGGCTCCACCCCAAGTTCGCGCTGCAAGACTGTGATTGCGTTTCGGTATACTCTCATAGCCCCCGCCCGGTCCCCCGATGCGGCGTGGAGGCGCATCAGGTGGCGGTAGCTCTCCTCACGTAGCGGGTCGTGCCGCAGGAGGCGTTGCGCGTAGCTTATGGCCCCCGCATAATTGCGCTCGCTCTCCAGCAGCAGCACCAGCCGCTGCAGCGCCCCTAGGAAGCCCTGCCGCAACCGCTCGCGCTCGGGCAGTATCCACTCGTCGTAGTAGCCTGGAAGCAAATCCCCCCTGTACAGGTCCACAGCGTCCTGCAGCGCGGCCCTGGTTTCGTTGTGCTCCCCTAGATTCTGCCCCGGCCCTGGATTCTGCCCCGACCCTGGATTCTGCTTATCTACCGCCTCCTCACCCCTGTAATCCTCCACCCCGGCCCGCTCTAGCGCGCCCTCGAAGTCGGCCACGTCGAGCCTGAAGGACGTTCCGGGCCGCCACTGCAAGGTTCGGGAATCGACGCTGAGATAGCCGTCTATGTGCGGGAGGGTACGCCGCAGCAGGTGGAGGAGGTTACGCAGATTGGTCTGCGCTTGCCCTTCGGTCGAGTCGGGCCAGAGCCAGAAGGCCAGGTGTTGGCGAGATTGCGGCGCCTGGCGGTGCAGCAGCAGGAAAGCTAGCAGCGTAACCAGGCGCGCGGTCATGCCTGCGGTCACAGGCTCCTCGCCGTACGTCAGGAGAAAGTCGCCCAGCAGATGGATATGCAGAGTCGGGCTATCAAGCGGCTCTATAGGTCGCCTCCAACGGGGTGCCGGTCCTCCCTCGCGCACACCAGACCGAGGCGCGGTCTGTCGTCGCGGGTCCTCGTCTTCCCTCACCGCAATTTTACCCAGGGGGGTGGGTCGCGTCAATCGCCCAAGCCGCGATCTCAGCCTTCAGACTTAGTCTTATATCCTTCCCCGGACCGTTGCCCCTGCTGCCCGCCCCGGCACATAATGAACTGCAACTGAAAAGAGGCACATGAAAGTGGTATTCGCAGACACCCAATCGAATAACAATTCGACCCCAATCGCCGAGATTGGGCTACCGGTGTCCGCCCTCGCCGGCCTAACCGGCGGTGGGAGTATATGCACCGCACCCGCCATGTACGTCTCACTGCCCGCGGAGGGCTTCCGGTATAAAGATCAGCAGCACAATAAGCGTCGTTCCAGGAAGATGGGTTGAGCACAGCGTAAAGCTATCACCCCACAAACTGCAATCAGCAGACCTGGAGCGGCCCCAACAAAAGGGCCGCTCTTTTCATAGCCACACAAACGCAGAGAAGGATAAATGTCACTCGACCGAACACAACTGAATAGCGCATCAAACCGACGGCCCCATGGCCCAGCCTCGCCCTGCCGTCCCTCTGCCAACGCTGCCCCGAAACAGTCCGCTCTATGCCCGCAGCATATCGAGCCCCAGGCATGGCAAAACGTGGCGACATCGCCTGAGCGCCGTGGGTATATAGCCAACGTATACGCCTCCCTGGTCGCCCAGGCCCTGGATGCAAGCTCCTTCGGCGGTAACGGTTATAAGGATCTTCGGAGCGTCGGGCAGGTCACATGAAGTTAGCAACAAAAGCAACCGATTGTGGCCGCCCGCAGTGAATAACGCAGGCGGCCTTTTATTTGTGCAACATGTGCTTGTAACTCAATGGTAGAGAACCTGTCTCTTAAACAGGGCGATGGAGGTTCGAGTCCTCCCGAGCACACCAGGCGGCTTCGGCCGCGGCGGGCACATGGCATACCATCACTCACACTCACACGCACATACAAACCCGCGCACCTTAACAAGCGAATAAATGCCACAAGAAACTAACAGTGTAAGGCAACCGGGCGGGCTCTCAGCCGCGACCCGCCCGGCCTGCCCTACGCATCGTGTATGGGGGTAGCTTAATGGCAGAGCCCGCGTCTCCAAAACGCTCAGTGCAGGTTCGACCCCTGCCCCCTGTGCCACGCAGGAGTAGTGCAATTGGCAGCGCGCGTCCTTTCCAAGGATGAGATTGCGAGTTCGAGCCTCGCCTCCTGCCCCTACCTGCGCCACCTCAGGAATGCCTAACAAATCCTGGGATAAGCACCCAAGCCCGTGTAGGGGCGAACCTTGTGTTCGCCCTGGTCGCGGTCGTCCCCGTGGAGGGCGAGCACAAGGTTCGCCCCTTACAACGCTGGTTTTGTCACGCTCCCTTTGGCGCTGCTTCACGCAACCTCTAACGGGATAACCCCCACAACCTCCCCTGCCAGCCCGCGCAGGCGGGCTTCG
>JBJMMB010000328.1:0-3367 GCA_045805005.1 Chloroflexia bacterium | reverse complement strand
CTGGGACGGTGGCTTCTGGAGAGCAGTTGCCGTCCCAGGATGTCGCGGCGTCGAGGGCCAGGCTGGCAATTCGACTGCGGAGTTGCGGGACCCGGGTCGGGAATGGGTGGGGTGGGCGGGGTGTTGGAGCGGGGGTCAGCTGACTGGTGATGGATCGCCACGGAGTGTGGCGGGGGTGCCGTCTGCGCTCGATTTGGTGGGGTGGGCGGGGGCGCGTACACTTGGTAGTTGGCGCTTGTGGCGCTGGCCCTTTTGTTACTGTGGGCCATGGCGGCCCCCGCTCGGCTCGCGATGCGGCCAACGCTTACTCGTGTGTTGTTCCTCTATGGGAGCGTGCCGCCGGGCACCGACCCGAGCGACATGATACGGATCGGAAGCACGGGCCGCAACGGTTATTCTCAACTCGCGGATATGCTTCTCAGGGAGCAGGGGCACAATGTGACCGAGCTGGCCGATACCGGCCCGGACGTTAACCCCCTGACCCAGGGCATGCTTGCGCGGTATGACCTGGTGGTGCTCGGATCGAACAACAGGCGATTCGACTCGAAGGAGGCGGCTGCCCTCGACGGGTACATCCGGCGGGGCGGCGCGCTGCTGGCCTTCTCCGACAGCCGGTTCGGGCTCTCCCCGGACCGCGAGAGCAACGCCCTCGGCGCGGGCGAGTTGAGCGACAACGACTTGCTGGGGCAGTTCGGCATCTCAATTCAGCACGACAACTACCAGGTGGTGGTAGCCGATAGCAGCCGGTTCACCAACTCCGCCCACCCCGTCCTGGCCGGCCTCCACAGCTTCAAGGGCGAGGGTGTGAGCCTGATACGGGTGACAGGGCCACCGGCGCAGGTGCTCGTGCGTGGTGACGGCCTTTTACTTACGGATGGGCACACAGTCACCGGCCCCGATTACGCCATCACCGCCATCGCCCAGGTGGGAGCCGGGCGGGTCGCCGTCACCTTCGACCGCAACACCTTCTTCAACTCCGGGGTGGGCAGTGACGGCACTGACCTGGACGAACTGGACAACCGCGCCTACGCGCGCAACCTCTTCAACTGGCTGGCCCGGCCCCGGGCTCCCTTGCCGACCAGATAGTGGGTGAAACAATAAATCTCGGGGCCACTGCAGTGGCCCCGAGATTTATTGTTGTCAGGAAGTGAGGTATAGCACCGTCAGTCGGTGTTGATCTCGATGCCGTGCTTCCTGGCGGCGCGGTTGATCCGCTCCTTGATGGTCTTGACCTCGTCCTTGTCGTACTTGGCGGCGTTATCTTTGTGGTTGATGTAGCTGTGCGCGGCCCTGATGTGCTCGGGCGTATCGATGGGGTATTTCTTGTTAGTGGGGTCTGCGTACTCGACGTCGCCGTACTTGTGCTCGCCCTCTTTGGGATTTACGTCTTCTCGCCTATCGATCTTGTCGCTCATTGTTTGTCTCCTTTCGCTGAGAACGTGTGGTCCGCTTACCTGGCGGTCACAGCAATAAGCGTATCGAGCATATTTTATGCCCGCTTTAGGGCACTTTGCCGGCGAGAATAACTTACTCTCCGAAAAGGTCTTCCAGGCCGGTCCTGGATTTCTCCGACTTCTCGAGGTTCTCCCCGATAGCCTTTGCGGTGGAGGTGCCGGTGGCCTTCAGGCTTTCGTATAACGCGGCGTCGAAGGAGCGCACTCTGAGAACCACCTCCATGGGCACTGCATGGCCCATGATCATGACCTCTTGCTTGCTGTCGAGGGTGGAGAGCAGAGATCTTAGCTGGGTGCCGCCGCGGATGCCGGTGAACACGGCATCTATGTCTTTCTCGTCGTTGAGGAGCGCGGTGACGCGGGTGCCTATCTGGCTCATCACCTCGTCGTCTATGCCTGATGGGCGCTGGTCAATCACCATAAGGGTTACCAGGTACTTGCGCATCTCGCGGGCTATAGTGCCGAAGATCGTGGCGCTGTCGCGCCCCAGGAACTTGTGCGCCTCCTCGATGCTGATCATCAGGGGCCTGGGGGCCTCACCCTTGCCATCCTCGTAGGTCTCCGACCACTTCACCCACTCATCATGTATGCGCTTGGTGAGCACGTTCGCCACGAGCATGTAGGCCAGGGTGCTCCTGTACTGGCCGAACATCAGGATGACGTGCCGGCCAGACCGCAGGTCCGCTATGAGGCCACTGATGCCCGCCCCCTCGGCCTCGTTTCTGCCGACCACGAACCCAAGGTCGCTTATCGTCTCCAGCTTGCGCTTCAAGCCTTCCAGAGAGCCCTGGTGCGCCCCGGTCTCTTTACAAAAGTCGCTCAGGGCCTCGGCCGACATGTCAATCAGCTTCTCTATCCAGCCCTTGCCGAATTTTCGGTACACCTGCCGGGCGGTGATGATCGCGGCTGAGCCTTCGCTCATCTTCAGCTCGGAGGCCAGGGCCTCGATGTCCTCTATGGTGATGCTACTCAGGGGGATGCGGATGGTGCCGTCAACCCCGCCACCTTTGCGGCTGGCCTCCTCGTCCATCGTGTAGAGGGCCACGCGGCTCTTACCGAAGAGGTCCCGCAGGCCCTTGGCAAATCTGCCGGTGCCCCTCGGCTCCAACTCTTTCTGGTAGGCGTACTCCGAGTGCATGTCGAAGATGAGGTTGACGCAAGCGCCCGAGTTTATCAGCCCGCACATGAGGAGCCTCGCCAGCACGCTCTTTCCCGTGCCGGAGCGCCCGAATATACCGTTCGATCGCTCGACGAACTTGCGCAGGTCTATGCAGATGGGGGCCTGGGCGGCAGTACTCTCATCCAGCTCGCGGGGCGAGCCGACCACGAAGTGGTGTTTGTCCTCCGCGCCGAACACCGTCTGGTAGTCCCTCTCCCCGGCCGCGTACGCCTGGCTGAAGTGGCCGGGTATGGTGCGGGCGGGGCGCGGGGTGCCTTCCGGCGAAAGCTCGAGCGCGGTGCGCACGTTGCACTCAGCGTAGGTGGCGGACCTGGAAAGGGTGTCCCTGATGAGCGCTGAACCCGAGTCGGGCGGGTCCATGCCCACCGCCGGGTCGGTGGTCGACAGGTGGAATGAGCTGATGGTGCCGAAGAAGCGCACGTGCCGGCCCTCGACAACCACGAACTGCCCCTGGCGCAGCAACTCCACAGGCTGCTCCGGCCGCAGGTGCACTGTCACCCCGCGCTCCGTGTCCGCGGCGGTAACCTGCCCCAGCAGAGCGCGCTCGGCGGGCGCGTCAAGGCGGCCGTTGCGCCCTGCGTGGCCTCGCTCCATGAGTTGGGATACCAGGCTGTTGTCGCTCTCCATTTGCTAGGTCCTGCCTTCTTTGAAATCGGGATAAAGAATTGCCGCGAGGGCGGAATCGGGGACTATAATCTGACATTGCCCACCGCCGGCGATAACTCGCCCGGCG
>JBJMMB010000327.1:0-18863 GCA_045805005.1 Chloroflexia bacterium | reverse complement strand
ACTCCTCGATCTCCCCGGTGCTAGCGTCCCTGCAATGATCCAGGTCGATCCCCACGTAAGGGTCGTCCGCCGAGAGCACGAAGCCCAGACCATCGTACTTTTCCAGCTCGCACACCGCGATAGCCGAGCCGAACGAGCCCCAGGTGGAGCTATCGGTGCTCGAAGCCTTCCGCCGCTCAGAAGTGAGTAGCTGGTAAGGGATCTTGGTCGGCCTCCCGTCCTTCTCCTCGTAACGCCACACGACCCACTGTCGCAGCTCGCGCAGATCGGCAGGCACCGCCCGCTTGAGGCGCTCCGGGTCGAACAGGCGGTGCCCGTCCCTCTCCCCCTCCCCCTCGACCTGGGCCTGGAGATCGGGCTGGACTGGAGGCGGGCTGCCCACCCCCTCCGGGTCGCTCACCCTATGTATGGCGAAGTAACCCCCCGCCCCTATCCGCCTCGCATAATCAACGTTCGCTACCATCACACACGCTCCTTCTCAATTCTCATTCCTCACGCTCTCAAATCACGCTCGGACCTAACGTCACGCACAAAGGGCAGCCCGATGCACAAGAGATGGTACGAGGGGCTGCCCGGGGCTTGGACAGAATTATACAGCAGGCAGCGTTCCCGCGAAGGAGTTATACACCGTATTTGGTGGGTAATATGGAAAAGCCTACCACATGTAGTAGGGACGGGCCATGGCCTACCTGGGCAGCCTGCAAGAGTACGTGTTCAGACTTAGGGTGGCACAAATTGGGGTGGCACAAATTGCCGTAGGGGCAGGCCCCGGTTGCCTGCCCTGGTCGTGTACCTCCCAACCTTCAGGTAAACCACCCAAACCCGGCGTAGGGGCGCCGCTCAGGCCCCCCAAGCCCTGGTCGTGTACCGCCATCACCGGGGTCGACTAACAGGGCAGGCAACCGGGGCCTGCCCCTACGGGGTTGGGAGGTAGGAACACAGGGCGCAGCAAGCGGCGCCCCTACGCCGGGCTTGGATGGTTTACCCCGGCATTGGTGGCTTATGACCAGAGCAGGCAGCACGGGGTCCCCTCTGAGGCTGGGGCCCGCAGGGGTGATAGGGCTTTCTCTAACTCAACTCTGAAGCCTTACCTACAAGAGAAGGTAGACGCGCTGAAGAAGCTGCAAGCCGAGACCGCCGCGGAGGTTGACGCGCTGCTGCCCGCTGTGCTGGACAGGGCGTTGAAGGGGAGTTATAGTTTAGCAGCTTAGCGCCGGCAGCTGGGATAACGAGGGAGTGTAACCCCCCATCGTATTGGTTCGTACTGGGCTACATCTCACTGAATCGGCGTCGCTACATGCCTGGTGCCTGATTGTATGTCCTCCCATATATGAGAAGGAGGTTCCCCGTGAGAAAGGGCATCGTTCAAGTTGGCGTTCTAGTGGTAGGTTTGCTCCTATTGATGGCAAGCCTGGTTAGTATGTCTGCTTTACCCGCCCTGGCAGGTAGCGCGACGGCAGGATCGGTGAGTTCACAAGCGTTAGCGACCGCAGGAGCCGGTGAAAACCAGTCGCAGGCTCGCCCGCGCACAAATACACCCACGCGCACGGCCACCAGGACCCCTACGGCAATGATTACGCCGACGAATACGCCTGGGCCCAACTGCGGGTTGGCGTGGCGCAACGTTTCCAGCCCCGGTCCCGCGACTGCCCTTTACGGGATAGGGATCGTATCGGCCAACGATATCTGGGCTGTTGGAATCAACTATACGACCAGCCTGGCTAAGATGCTGATCGAGCACTGGAACGGCACGCAGTGGAGTATCGTGCCCGGCCCCAATGTCGGTACAGACGTTGCTTACCTCTTCAAGGTATCGGCTGTCTCCGCGAACGATATCTGGGCAATCGGCACCCGTAACTCGCGCACGCTGGCGCTGCACTGGAACGGCGCGGCGTGGAGCATAGTTGCCACCCCGAATCCCGGCACGAACGAGAACTATCTGCAGGGCCTGAAGGCGGTGTCGGCCAACAACGTGTGGGCTGTCGGGTATTTCCGGAGCGGGGCCCCCTACCAGCCGTTGGCGATACACTGGGATGGCACGTCGTGGAGCATCGTTGCCACCCCGAACCCGGGCACGTCTTCCAACGTACTGACCTCGGTAGATGCAATCTCGGCCAACGACATCTGGGCAGTGGGTTACGCTATCGCTGAGGGCGCCAGCCGTGCGCAGACGCTGACTATGCACTGGAACGGGAGTAGCTGGAGCGAGGTGCAAAGCGGGTTCTTCAACCAGCTCAACTCGGTATCTGCGGTGTCGAGCAACGACGTTTGGGCGGTGGGGAGCGTCGGCCTCTACCAGATTACCGTGCACTGGAACGGGAGTAGCTGGAGCGAGGTGCCAACCCCCGACGTGGCCAACGACTCGATCTACCTGAACGAGGTGGACGCGATATCGTCCAACGATGTATGGGCGGTCGGTTATTACCAATCTTTGGAGGTGGGCGACAACGTGACGCTGATACTGCACTGGAACGGCACTCAGTGGAGCGTGGTTCCGAGCCAGCCTACGGGCACGTCCCCGAACTTCCTGTACGCGGTGGCGGCTGTATCGGCCACCAATGTGTGGGCAACGGGGTACAACTATAACGGCCCTCTAATACTGCATTATAGCGACCCCTGTGCGCCTTCGGCGGAGGGTGAGCGGTAGAGGCACAGGGGGGCGGTACAGGTTGTTATAGGTAGAACCAGACCCGACAAGGGGGAGTGCTCCTCTTTGCCGGGTCTGGTCATATTGAAGCAGGTGAGGATTGTTGACAAACTCCTATATAGGAGATGGAGCTGTCAATGAACTAATTTCGTGCGTAAATAGCCCCACATTGTTGACAGAATGGTTGACAGGGCTAATACTGATTTCAAATCCTTTCCTACTCGTTCCGCAACCTGGAAGGGAAAAGTACAGGGTAAAGGTGATACAAAATGGACACTGCTTTGTGGGTAGTGCAAGTGCTATTGGCGCTGGCGTTCCTGGCTGCGGGCTTGCCGAAAGTGGTGCAGCCCAGGGAAAAGCTGGTTCCGCGAATGTCGTTTGTTGAAGATTTTTCCCAGAACCACGTGCGCGCAATCGGCATTTTGGAGATACTGGCAGCAATTGGGCTAATCCTGCCCCGCCTTACCGGTATACTCCCCTGGCTCACCCCACTGGCAGCAGTTGGCCTGGTACTCACCATGATAGGCGCGGCCCGGACAAACCTGCGTCGCCACGAAAATCAGAAAATCATAGCAAACGTAGTGCTTGGGCTCCTGGCAGTATTCGTCATATTTGGCCGCCTATGAAGACCAGTCTGTAGGGGCAGGCCCCTGTTGGGAAGGTGTCGCGTTTCGGCTATAGTTCCGGGAGGATGCACATACATGCCGCAGGCCTGATTGGCCTATTCAACCTGTTCGATGCCGTGGTGCTTGACTACCTTATTCTCACGCGCATGAAGCCACGCTTCGCGATTCTGCCGGGCACCGAGGGATTGGCCGGCTACCAGGATCTAGGTCTTCAGGGCCGCGCCTTCCTCAAAGGCAACTTATTCGCGCTGTTCGGCGGCCTGATCATCGCCCGGTTTACCTACCGCAAGCGACCAAAGACGGCTGCGGACAGTAGACCCCGGTAGCTCGTGCCCGGAAGCCGCCCGGGTCACAAAGAGACCTATTTAGCCGTTGAACACTGCTCTGAGCGGGCACAATCTTTGTGGGGCGTCTTCGGTTATCAGCGTAAGGTAAGGAGCGACGAACGCCCACTCCTCGTCACTCACATCGCTCGGGTATGCTCGGCGTTCCAGACCCCATTTTATCAGCTAGTTCATAACACGGTCTAGAAGCATTGCGGCCAATCAACCAACTGGTTGAAGGCCGCAACGCTATTCCGCTACCTACCCTGGCTGCCTGGCGGCAAATCTATGGGGCGCTTATCCTGGCTACCACCTGCTGCTGATGGTAGTTCGGGTTAGCTCCGTAGTTGTACGTGCTCACCGACGTACTGAAGGCATAGGTGCCGTTCCCGATAATGCCGAAGTAGTCGCCTATGAACGTAACCGCGCAGGTTGGGCAGCTTACCTTTGGCGCGTTCAATTGGGGATCCCAGGTATGCGCCGACAGCCGGATATTATGCCCTCGAGGAGCCAGTGACGGAGAGTAGAACTGCACGCTGGTGTTGACACAGTAATTGGCTGCTCCATACGGCTGGTTGGGGTCTTGCGCGAGGCCGGCAGCTGTCGCCTCCCCCGTCCCCGCAGCCGGGCAGGCCAGGCGGCGATCGTAGAACGCCACGGCCACGCTGCCGCCAGGCAGCACGGTTAGGTTCGGCTGGATCTCGTCGACCGCCGAGGTGTTGTCGTTTACTCTCACAGGCGCGCTCCACGTCGATCCGCCGTCATACGAGGCAGTGAGCATGATGTTGCTCACACCTGTGCTGGCTTCCTCCCACGACACGTACAGCGGGTAGTGGCCGTGCGACGACACTCGGTTTCCTACACTGAAGGTATCCAGGATACCCGACCTGAACGTCGTGTTAGCGTACACATAGGGCGGCTGGATGACGCTCTGAGCGCCCGAGACCGGTAGCGGCCCCTGCCATGTCCGGCCCGCGTCGGTGGAGTAGATAAGCGAGATATTCCCGCAGCAGTGCTGGTGGCCGCTGGGGAAATTGGCCTCTGGGGTGTAGACCACGCCGGAAGGGTCCACTTGGGGCAAAAGATACGTATCCGAAGCCGTGCCGTTGACTGTGGGGAGCAGTTGCGGTGCCGACCAATCGGTGTGGGTGCCGTCTGGCAGAGCCCTGGCGGTGGATACGTAGGGTTTAGCGCTGCCTACGCCTGTGAAGAGCGCCCACATGGCATAGATGGTGTTGTAGTTGGGGCTGCTCGGGTTGGTGTCGATGGTGATCCACTGCTTGTCGGGCTCACGCCCTGTGCTATCGTAAGTAGCTATGTAGTCCGGGTGGCCGTCGTGCGTGGTGATCCACTGGCTGCTCTCGGTTGCCCCATGCGGGCGTACCGAAACCGAGATTACTTCCGCCGGGATCGTGGGGTTGGGCTCATGCGAGCCACCCACCGAATAGTTGTGGCTGCCGTCGTTCCTGTAGTAGAACTGGTAAGGCAGATTCAACTCATAATAGTTGCCATATCCGTCAAACGCACCCACTGGGTCCGTGTCGTCTGTCCACCCCTCGTAACCGGGGATGTGACCCTGCACCGACCAGCTCTGCCCTCCATCGAACGACTCGTAGAACCCAAGCTGGTGGTTATATCCCTCGGCGCTCACGAACCACTTCGATGAGCCAATGAGGTGGTTAGGGTTCGTGGTATCTACGCGAATATCCGACTCGGAGTGGTCCTTCACAAGCATAGGGCCGCTCGCAGGGTAGCCCGGATTGCTCCCTGCCTGGGTGGCGTAAGGCGTTGTGCCGATGTCTTCTCCCGTGTTCGCCCTGCCGTTGCACGCCGACATCCCGCCGTCCGGGTAAACAGCCGTAGCCAGGTACACTTCGGGCCTGTAGCAGCTCACCTTCTGCGTGGTGGCCACCACATTCGTCACGCCATTCGCAGCGTAGCTGTTGGCGTACTGGGTATCACTCTGCGTGCTGACTCTGCTTGCGGACACCCCGCTTGCCGTTCCGACTCCGAGCAACGGCGTAAGGGCCAGCAGCATAGCCAGCCACGTATAAGTACGTTTCCTCATTTGATCATGCCCTCCTTGTGCGACAAATGCTGAGCGAGCCTAACAAAACCAGATATGGTAGGGGCGAACCTTGTGTTCGCCCTGGTCGTAGCCGTGCCCGCAGAGGGCGAACACAAGGTTCGCCCCTACACGCACTTGGGTCCTTACTGCGGTCTTGTTAGGTATTCTAAGACGTAAGCCAGCCTGCGCCCGAGGACAAGAGGCTATCTTCACCACTCGATAGCCTTGTTCAATGGCCGTAGGGAATCTTACCAGATTATGCTCCGAATCGGCAATGGGGTGAGGCTCCCCTCAGGGTCTACTCATTCGCGGTGGGCGGCGGACGCCTGTAGGGGCAGGCCCCTGTTGCCTGCCCTGGGTGGTGGACACGCGCATTGGTGGTACACGAACAGGGCAGGCAACAGGGGCCTGCCCCTACAGGTTGTTTATCCAAGAATGGGCTCCTCCATGGGGCTCGTTCAAGTTCCCTGGCAGCGGCGCCGGGCCTGCGCCCACGCCGGTCAACCCATGGCCGCAGGCACGCTAACACGCCCGCGCCTTCTCCTGGAAGGCACCATGAGGCTGGCGGGGGGTGGCGATGTGTTCGGCCTCCCCGGTCAGGGGCGGCGGGTCTGTAGGGCTATGTAGGGTAATCTACGGGGCAGTTCGACCGTTGGTAGGGTTGGGGGCGAGCACAAACTCTGCGATTTCCGGAGGGGGCACTTGCAGCTTCTCGGCTATCCGGCGCATGGTAGTAAGCCTGGGGCGCTCACCGCGCGTTATCTTGTAGTAAGTGTGGAGCGAGATACCCAGGAACTGGGTAAATTCGTCAATGCTCATGTACCGCTCTTCGCGGTAGGTGTTCAGAGGCTTTGTCATTACTTACAATTTTTAGCACTGCCGGGTCTGTCGTAAGTATAACAGGCTGCATATAGTTTGTCACACATACACACGGTTTTGGGTTCATTTTGGCCGATAATTGCATTTCTGTTGCAATTTCGTTTCGTTTGTGTTATAATCTAAACCCAGGAGATGCAAGCCCCGGCACTGCGAGGTGGCGCGAAGCGGGGCGGACAGGAGGGATCCAGATGGAGGACCCTACTGGATTGGACTCTTACCCCTTTTCCGACCACGTCTGCCGCTTGGAGGTCGGATCAAGCTCCCTCACCGCGGGCAATTGGCCTGCTTCGATTGCCCTCGACTATGAGAGGTGGTGGCCCACGCTTATCCCTGCCCGCATTGGGGATGGGCGCAATCCCAACGTATGGCGCGACGTTGGCGCTGTCCAGCCGGAAGCAGTAGATACCATCGAGGCGCTGATGGAAACGGCGAAGTAGCTGCATAGCCTCGGCACGTTGTATCGGGCTGTGCGCGAGATAGAAGGCGCTGTAGCCTTCCGGCTCAGCACTGGCATTCACGGGAGGGCTGGCAATGTCCAGGTACAGGCTAATTGAGAATTATGAAGAGGAGTATGACGACCACCCCAGCGAGTGCGTAATCAACGCGGCCGCGGGCATGTTTGAAGAGATAGTTGCGTGCGTGGATAGGGCTCGGCGGAGCCGCGGCAAGACAACAGCAGAAGAAGTTACCGCACAGGTGGCAGCCAGGCTGCGGTCCCAGAACCTGACCACCGAGCAACTGGCCGGTCTGCAGGAGCTTATGGTTGTGGTAGCGCGCTGCGCTTCGATACTCGCGATCGCCACGGCCTCCCAGCTCGCCGACAAGAAGGCCCAATCGTAGGAAAACTGCAATCCCGTGGCACACTCTCTGCTGCACTCCTTGACCGGCGTCTCTTGCCAAGTGGAGGTAATGCCTATGACTGTGCCGGTCTATCGAAGCGTGTAGCTGTGTACGATTCTCGGTAACGGATTGTAGTAGTGGATTGTAGGTGGTCATGAGTGACTGCAAGAAACGGAGGAAACGCTATGCCAATTGAGACAGCCCTTCGCATACACCTTCCTAATCGTCGCGGCGAGCTGGCCAGAGTGGCAAGGCAATTAGCGAACGCGGGAGTAAATATCCGCACGATAGCCGGCCTGACCGTTGGCAATGAGGGCACGGTCGAATTGCTGGTAGACGACCCGGCCCGTGCCTCCCAGGCTCTAAAGCAGGCCGGCGCCAACTTTGAGCAGGCACGAGTAATAGTAAGCCCGATACCCTCTCAGGTACGGGACACGCCAGGCACTCTGGCTCAACTGGCCGACATACTCGCCGAGGCCGGGATCAACATCGAGTCGCTGTATACAACGGCCGGGCAAGGAGGCCAACTGCAAGGCGTACTCGGCTGCGACAACCCTGAGAAAGCCGAGCCGCTGTTAGCGTCGTGGGGGAAAGCCTGAGAGCGACAGCGCGTGAAGTTCTCAGAAGGTGAGTAACCCCTGATTCGTGAAATAGTAACAGGAGCCCCGGTAACGCCGGGGCTCCTGCCATGTGTGGCAGCTAAGGGCTGTCTGCAAACTCTGAAATCCTGATAAGCCATACCCCTCGCTCAAAGACAACAGGCTAGCAGAACAAGATGCTTATATGACCTATCCGGGCGGGCTGATTAGCGCAAGCTGGTTAGCATCACTCAGCACTGGTCAGCAATCGAATAAGAACCAGCACTGATCATTGCGTAACCTCTGGTCGTCAAGCACCAGTTCTCGGATCTCGCTGGGAAGCTGTGCACGCTGCCACTCGCACTCCACTCGACCAGCCTCGTCACGCTCATCCTTTGAAGCTGCCGCAGGCACGGCTGCCCGCACGGCCCTGATCGCGTAGGCCGCTGCACCGAGGTCGTGAGCTGCCACATGAGCCACCGCAGCGGCTTGTCCGGCAGCGTGAGCCGCTTCCCTAGCTGCGCCAGAGAGGGGTCTGGCCGCGCCGTTAGCGTGACCGGCAGCCGTGCGGGCCTCAGTCATCGTAACCTCACCTCTCGCCCAGGCACGCGCCAGTTCGATAGCTCGGCGCGGTCGGTCGTCCCCGGGTTGCGCTTGCTCGAAGAAGTGCAGCACGTGCTCTGCGCAATCGGCCGCCCACACAGCAAGAAGGTGATGATCAGCGTCTTGCAAGGTACCGCCACGACGCACGGTAACAAGCCTGGGATCTCGGATCTTAGAGAAAATCATTCGTCCCTCCATTTACTTATTCGGTCGCATGTGCTTGCCGGTTGCTCCGACAAACTGGCGCTCTAACTGATCTGCTCCGCCAACTCGAGTCGCACACCACCTATTCCTCTTCCTCGATATTGTGGGGAAGGGACGAGATTCCTGCGCTAGCTATCGTTGTGTCCGTGTGCCCGCACGCGTAGAGTTGGATTTTGTCCAAACGAGGTCGAAACCCCACCCAGGTCCGCGCGAGTGCGACTACCTTTTGACCCTAAAGCGCAGGTGCGTCACGTCAGGGGCCGGCACCGCGATGGTGCGCTCCAACTTGATCGGCTCGACCCCCAGATATTCAAATAAGCGAATGCCCCGGCCGAGCAAGACCGGCACCAGGTCCACCTCGATCTCGTCGACCAATCCGGCCTTGAGCGCCTGCTGTGCTACGTTGGCGCCGGCCACGAACACCGTCTTTTCGCCGGCCACCTTTTTCGCCTGCTCGATCGCGCTCTCGACGCCGTTGGTGCCGTTGGTGACAAAGGTGAAAGGCGTGTCGTCGCGGGGCCAGCCTTCGGGGATGCTGTGGCTGACGACGAAGAGTGGCACGTTGAGCGGATGGCTGCCGCCCCAACCGTTGGTGATGTCGAACAGGCGCCTGCCGATCACAATCGCCCCCACCGTCTGACTCAGGTCGCGCAGCACCATCACGCTGGCGGGGGAGACACGTACGGTCATCTTGCCGTTTGGAAAGACGAACTCGGTGTCGCCGCTGTTGAACCAATCGAACAGGTTCTCGACGCTGTCGTCGGGGTTGGCGATAAACCCGTCGAGCGACATCGTGAAGCCCACAAAAACAGTCGCCATAGTGCTAAACCTCCTGCTGCAAAGCAAATTTCCCTTGCTTCTCCTCCCACACTAGAGCATTGGTTCTTTGCAGTTATGCAGCGTGATGCAGCATGTCGACGCCTATTGCAGCGCTCGGCCTCGCGCTCATTTGGCAGTCAGGTCCTTGTCTTCCATTTCCCAGGCGTGATCGAGGGTGTGAAAGGCGGTGTGCCGGATCAGGTACCGCAGCGGCCAGGTGCGGGCCATTTTACCTTCGGAATGGAACGCTCGAATCGCGCTGCAATAGGCGTCGCGATAAGCGCTCAATTCCTCGTTGGTCAGCGTCACGCCTTCCGGTACGAGCACGCCGAGCTTCTTCGCCCAGTCCTGCTCCGTGAAAAGCGTATGACGGACGATGCGGTCCCGATCTCGCCCTCCCCCTCGCGGGCCACGCTGCATCTCAGCCGACACTCGCGAGCGCACATCGTCGAAAAAGACCCAGCACGCCCGCATCAGCCTCAGTTCACGCTCCAATGCTTCGCCTGACACGGCTTGCTGGTCGATACCCGAAAACGCGAACGAGATACCCCAGAAGTCGGTTGAGCCCGTGCCCGGATAGCTCTCGACCACGTCGACGGCGCTGCTGGTCGTGTTGGTCGCAAACGCGGCCTCCATCCCGGCCAGCTTCGCCACCGGTGCATAACGTGGAGCGTAGGAGAGTAAGCGTTCGATCGCAGCCTCCCCGCTCGTTGCCCCGCGCTCGAGACCGGGCCAGTCCGCTGCCACCGCCACCACCTTTTTGCCCTTCGGTCCGATTTCCAGCGTCACCCGCATGTCGTTAGCCACGGCTCCTCCTATCGTTGAACAACCGCTCCCATTGTGCGTCTGTTAGCTCATGTCTGTGTTGTTTCGGGCTCATACCTCCGATTCTACCAGACTTTGCGGACACGCCCTAATAGGTCCCTTCCATCCCTCTCCCAACCCTTGTCAACCATTCTGTCAACCATTTGGGGCATTTTACGCGTGAAATGAGTTCATTGACAGCTCCATCCCCTATAATGTAGTACCGTGCTAACTAAGGAATGTCTGGTATTCGGCGGGTGTATACTCTCAATATCGTTCGTACAACACTCATGGAGATAAAGCGATGTCGATAGAGTCGGAACAGGATCTCGAAGGGCTGAAGCGCAGCGGCAGAGTCGTGGCTCTCACCGTGCAGGAGATGGCCCGCCACCTCAAACCGGGCATTACTACTAAGGAGCTTGACGATATAGGCGCGGCGTTCCTTCGCATGAACGGCGCGAGGTCGGCCCCCATCCTCGCCTATAATTTCCCCGGCTGGACCTGTATCAGCGTCAACGACGAAGCCGCTCATGGCATCCCCGGCGACCGCGTGATCCAGGCAGGCGACCTGATCAACATCGACGTCTCAGCCGAGCTTGACGGCTACTGGACCGACACGGGCTCCACTTTCGCGGTCCCTCCCGTCTCCCCCAGCAAGCAAAAGCTCATGACCTGCACTAAACAGGCGCTTCAGAGCGCTATATCGGTGGCACGGGCAGGCCAGAGCATCAATGCGATCGGCGGAGCGGTCGAGGCCCACGCGAGGAAATGCGGCTATAAGGTAATAAGGAACCTCACCGGCCACGGCGTAGGCAGGACTATCCACGAGGAGCCCCGCAACGTGCTCAATTACTACGACAGCAAAGACCGCCGCAAGCTCCGCGAAGGCACAGTATTGACCATCGAGCCCTTCCTCTCTACAAAGGCCGAGGCCGTGATCCAGATGCCCGATGGCTGGACCCTCAAAACCCCCGACGGCAGCCTCCTCGCCCAATACGAGCACACCATCGTAATCACCAAAGGCACGCCAATAATCATCACAGCAGCCTGAACCAATCCCCGATTTGCATTGAGCATCGTCCTGCCCGCCCCAGCCCGCAAGCAAGGTAAAGGACAAGTTCCTTCGCTTCGCTCTGAATGACAGGTACCGGACTTGGTCCTCCTAATGCGACAATTCTTTGTTAGCAAGGTAGGAGGTTGTTACTAATTCGTGCTATGATAGCGCATCAAGCCTTTGCGGCTAGCCATACCCTGGCTTCCGTTAGAGTGCCTAACAACACCTCCGGAGCGCACCAAAGCAAATGAAGGGGCGAACCTTGTGTTCGCCCTCCATGGGCACGGCAGCGACCAGGGCGAAGGCAAGGTTCGCCCCTATGGGGAACGGTTTTGTTAGGCACATTTAGTATGGAGTCGACATGCCGATATCTCGCTCGCCGGCCGGTGGTGCCCCACCCTCGGGCACGGTCACTTTCCTCTTCACCGACATGGAGGGCTCGACGACGCGCTGGGAGCACCGGCCCGAGGCCATGAGCACCGCCCTCGCCCGCCACGACGATCTCCTCCGCCGGGCGATCGCGGCCAACGACGGCTATATCTTCAAGACGATAGGCGACGCCTTTTGCGCGGCGTTCCCCAACCCGCGTGAGGCCCTTCAGGCCGCATTCGACGCCCAGCGAGCCCTCAGTGCCGAGCAGTGGGACCCCGAGATAGGCTCGGTCCGCGTCCGCATGGCCCTGCACGTAGGTATCGCCCAGGAGCAGGGCGGCGATTACTTCGGCCCGCCCGTAAACCGCGTCGCCCGCCTCCTCTCCGCGGGGCATGGCGCGCAAACCCTGCTGTCCAACGCCGCCTATGACCTTGTGCGCGACGTTCTCCCCAGGGGTGCGCAGCTTCAAGATATGGGCGAGCACCGGCTCAAAGACCTCCAGCGACCGGAGCACATTTACCAGTTGCTCGCGCCCGGCCTGCCATCCGATTTCCCCCCGCTAAAGACCCTTGATTACCGGCCCAACAATCTTCCCAGGCAGGCCACAGCCTTCATCGGTAGGGAGAAAGAGCTGGAAGCGGTCCGCGCCCTGGTTGGCAAGCAGGGGGTCCCGCTTGTCACGCTGACGGGGCCTGGAGGCATGGGCAAGACCCGCCTGGCCCTGCAAGCCGCGGCCGACATGCTGGACGACTTCACAGATGGGGTATTCAACGTCGAGTTGGCCGCCCTCCGCGACCCCTCGCTCGTCCCCTCCGCGATAGCCCAGGCGGTGGACGTTACCGAGGCCCCGGGCACGCCCATCATCGAAAGCCTCAAGGACCACCTGAAAGAGAAGCGGATGCTGCTGGTGCTGGACAACTTCGAGCACATGCTGCCCGCTGCCGGTGTGGTCGACGCATTGCTCAAGGTGGCCCCAGGCCTGCAAGCGCTGGCGACCAGCCGCGTTTCTCTGCACCTCTACGGGGAAAAGGAGTTCCCCGTCCCCCCCTTCTCCCTGCCCGACCCGCGCCACCTGCCCCCGTTGGAGCGCCTCACGCAATACGAGGCGGTGCACCTCTTCATAGAGCGAGCGCAGGACGTGAGGCCCGACTTCGAGGTCACTAACGACAACGCCCCCGCCGTGGCCGAGATTTGCGAGCGCCTGGACGGCCTGCCCCTCGCGATTGAGCTCGCTGCGGCGCGCATCAAGCTCTTCCCTCCGCCTGCGCTTCTCCAACGCCTATCCAGCAGGTTGCGAGTGCTGACCGGAGGGGCCACTAACCTCCCGGCCCGCCAGCAAACGCTCAGGGGGGCCATAGAGTGGAGCTACGACCTGTTGGACGCGGGCGAGAAGCAGTTGTTCCGCAGGATGGCCGTCTTCCAGGGAGGTAGGACCCTAGAGGGGCTGGAAGCGGTGTGCGCCTCGGAGGGGACCCCGTACTACGATGCGCGGCACGGGGTCCCCTCCATGGCGCAAGGTGACGTGCTGGACGGGGTTGAGTCGCTGGTAGGCAAGAGCCTGTTGCAGCAGCGCGAAGGGAGCGATGGGGAGCCGCGCTTCTGGATGCTGGAGACCATACAGGAATACGCCTGGGAGAAACTGGAGGAAAGCGGGGAGGCAGGCGATTTGCAAGAGCAGCACGCCCGCTACTTCCTCGCGCTGGCAGAGGAGGCCGCCCCGCACCTGGAGGGCCCACGGGCGGTGGCCTGGTTCAACCGGCTTGAGGACGAGCATGATAACATGCGCACGGCCCTCCGCTGGGCAAGAGCCCCGGAGCGTAGCGACGGCGGGGGCGGCAAATCGGGCGTAGGGGCCGCGGGCCGTCACCCGGAGATTGGGCTGCGCCTGAGCGGGGCCCTGCAATGGTTCTGGCTCGTGCGAGGTTACGTCAGCGAAGGGCGCGAGCGACTGCAGGCGGCGTTGGACGCTTACGCTGCCGAACCTGGGACCCGGCCGCCGGACCTCTATCACGCCAACGCTCTGAGCGGGGCCGGACTCCTGGCGATGGGCCAGGGGGATTATGCGATGGCGCGCTCCCTTTTTGAGGAGAGCCTGGCCGAGTTCAGGGAGCTCGGACGCGCGGGGCGCGAGGGCGCTTCCATGTGCCTCTACCAACTTGGCAGCATAGCCTACCAGCAGGTTGACATCCCGCAAGCCCTGGCCCTCCACGAAGAGGCCCTGGCCCTCAGGCGCGAGGCGGGCGATAGAAGCGGTATCGCCTGGTCCCTGTACGGCCTGGGGCAGGCGGCCTACCTGCGCGGCGAATACGAGTCTGCCTATTCTCTTCAAAAGGAAAGCGCGGCCATATTTCGCGAGCTGGGCAACAAGAGGGGCCTGGGCCAGGCCCTGATCTCCGGTCTCGGTCAGGTCGCCTTCGGCCTGGGCGACGTCGAAACGATGCGCTCGGCAGGCAATGAGGCATTGCCCATATTTCGAGAGCTGGGCGACAAACGCGGCATCGCCACGACGCTCCTCGACCTGGCCGCCGTGGCGCTCGGAGAGGGCGATCTTGCTCGGGCTCGCGCTCTCCTCGCCGAAAGTCTCACATTGTCGCTGGACATAGGCTTCAAGGTAGGCATTGCTTATGGCCTGGAGGGCGCGGCGGGCGTGGCCTGGGGGCTCTACGCCGAGGGCCGTTCCCAGGCTGGAACCGTGCCCCCCACTCAGACCCAGCCTGCCGAGGACGCTCTCGCCAGGCGTGCCGTCACTCTATGGGGAGCCACCGAGGCTCTACGCGAGGCCATAGGCGCTCCCCGCCCTCCTGCCCAGCGCACCGCGTTCGAGGGCAACCTTACCTCCGCCGGAGCCCATCTCGGCGAAGCAGATTTCGAGCAAGCCTGGCAGAAGGGCCGCGCTATGACCCCCGATCAGGCCATCGAGTACGCCATCGGAGATGCCACAGGCGTCGGGCCCTAGCCCGCCCTGAACCGTTTGGCTGCGAGCGTTGTATCGTCAAATACACCACCAGTTGGAGGCCGCCATTAATGAACGCCCATAGGCATCATGCTAATGGCTAATGCCCAGGATTGAGGTCCATTGACGGACAGAAGTAGACAATCCTGTAGGGCCGAAAGCGTAGGGGCAGGCCCCCGTTGCTTGCCCTCTGCGTGTACCAACAGGGCAGGCAACAGAGGCCTGCCCCTACAGGCGTAATTGCGCCTCAAACAAAGATATCATCCCTTAGCTTGATGTATATGGAGTCCGCCCTGAACAAACTTGTAAGGTTAGCATCACCCGCGGTGCTCCTCTGCTTGCTGTTCGCCCTTGCGGCGACGGGTTGCGGGGTTGGGTCGAAGGGCGGCGATGCGTCAACCCCTACACCAACGCCGCCCCAGGCAACCCCAACGGTCGATATCGCCCACGCTCGCCGGGCATTCGAGTCGGGTGGAGAATTGAGCTATGAGGAAGTTGTAGCCCTCAGACGTGAGATCGTCGGGGACCCCGCTGAGATAGACAAGCTCGCGGGTACCGACAAGTACTACGAGGAACAGGATAAGTTCTTTGCGCGTGAACGTGATTTTGCGACCAAGCTCGAAAGGTGCAAGCTAAAGGAGACTGTCGGCTGGGTTGCCTGGTCGCGTCATGAACGCGACGAAAAGTACAACCTTATCACGGATAAGAACCGGGTGGCGATCTACGTGTACAACCCGTTTTACGGGTTTGGCAAGGACTTGAGAGTTGACTGGAGCGGCTACCCGGAAATGTTCCTGGGCTACTTCACGGACAAAGAAGTAGAGCAGCTAGAGATCGGCCAACGCATCACGTTTAGCGGCGACCTTTTCCTGCTGGACAGGCATGGGTCTGTCAAGCACGCGAAGTACGCTTTCCTGGATGATGATCCTACCGTGCCTGCGCCAACGGCTGATGACCTAAAGGACTTGCGGATCATCCTTGACAGGACTATGTGCTACGGCACGTGCCCAGACTACACCCTGACCGTAGAGGCAGACGGCAGGGTAACGTTTGAGGGGCGGCATTACACAAAGGAGAAGGGCACAGTCACTGGCACTATTGACAGCGCGAAGCTGGCCGAGTTGGCGACCGAGATTAAGAAGGCGGACTTCTTCAGCCTCGACAGTTCTTATAGTTCTGGCGTCACGGACAACCCTACCTACACGTTAGAGGTCCACATGGACGGTAAGAGCAAACGGGTGGAGAGCTACGCAACCCGTCCCCGCAGACTTGAGCTATTGATGGACAGGATCGACCAGATACTCAATTCGAAGCAGTGGATAGGCGATGGGAAATAACTTAGCTAGCTCCGTAATAAATCCGCAAGAATTCCGTAATATTTATCTGGTATCATCTCGTTACCACTTTTAGGACGGAGGAACCATGCAAAGGCGCAATGGATACCGGTGGACCTTGACAACATATGCCTGGCTGGCGCTCGCTGCGCTGGCCTTCTTTTTTGGCCTGAGCTTGGTCGCACCGAGGGCGTGGGCAGCGCCCTCGGCGGCGGCCGGCTCGGTTTCCGGAGGGGGCATCCAGGGCCCAATAGACACGACTACCCCAACCGCAAGCATAACCTGCAGCCCCGATTACGTCATAACAGCGTCAACCGGCGCCGTAGTGCCTGGCACCGTAGACATAGGCAACCACTGCGATGATTGCAACACCACCATCACCCTGCCGTTCGCTTATCGCTTCTACGGAGAGACCTTCACCACCGCGAATGTCAGTTCCAACGGCACGATTCAGTTCAGCAGCAACTCGAACGAATACAGGAGCGAGTGCCTGCCATCCACCCTCTACGGTCTCAACAATTTTATCGCGGGGCACTGGGACGACCTGGTCACCGACTACTACGTTACGAACGGCATCTTCACCTCGGTCAGCGGCAGCGCGCCCAATCGCACCCTCAACATCGAATGGCGCGCCAGCCTCTACTCCACCCTCGGCCCGGTCAACTTCGAGATACGCCTGTACGAGGGGCAGGATCGGTTCGACATCGTATACGGCACCATCAACAGCTACGGCAACGGAGCTACAGTCGGAGTACAACATAACGCAGGCTCGTCATTCACCACGTATGAATGCAACACAGGCGGTCTTTCGTCAGGCATGATGCTCACCTTCGTCCCTGCTGTCTGCGGCTCCCCCACGCCAACGGTCACCGGCACCCCGCCCACCAACACTCCTACCATCACGCCCACCTCTACGCGCACGCCTACAATCACCCGCACTCCCATTAACACCCGCACCCCCACCCGCACGCCCGTACCCATTGCAACCTGCGGTCCCGACTCCAACTACGCCGTCACAGTTTCAAGCGGCGGCATCGTGCCCGGCACGACCGACATAGGCAACCACTGCGACGAGTGCCTCACCGTCATCACCCTCCCCTTCGCCTACAACCTGTACGGGCAGCCCTTCACCACCGCCAGTGTCAGCCCCAACGGCTCGCTACAATTCCTCAGCAACTACGAACTCGGCTACAATTTCTGCCTGCCCAACGCGGCCTTCAGCTACGCCATCCTCCCATTCCTGGCCGACCTGCGCACCGACTACTATACCGAGAACGGCATCTTCACATCGGTGAGCGGTACCGCGCCCAACCGCATCTTCAACATCGAGTGGCGCACCAGTTTCTACACGACGAATGGCCCAGCCCACTTCGAGCAGCGATTATACGAGGGACTTGACCGCTTTGACGTCGTCTACGGCATCGTCAACAGCGGCGACGTCGGCACGGTGGGCGTCGAGCGAGGCCCCGGCTCTGCTACCACCCAGTACGCATGCAACACGAACAGTCTTACCTCGGGCCTGCTTCTGGTCTTCACCCAGACCGCCTGCGGCTCCCCCACGCCTACCTTCACCGGCACTCCACCCACTGGCACCCCCACCATCACGCCGACCGCCACGCGCACGCCTACCAACACCCGCACGGCCACCAACACTCGCACCGGCACTGCCACCGCCACCCCCACCGCGACGCCCAACACCAACACCGCCTCCGCGCACTTCGACCCCTCCGGCCCTATCACGGCCACGCTGGGCACCACGTTCACGCTCGACATGCTGATCAACACCGGCACCCAGAGCGCGGTCGCCCACCAGAGCTATCTGACGTTCACGAACTCGCTGCTGCAGGTAGCCTCGGCCTCCACGGGAGCATGCGGGGTGGTAAGCACGACAGTCCTGGCCGATACGTCCACCTTCGACTCAGAGTTGCAAAACGAGGTATGCAATGGCAACTCGCCCTGCGACTTCGGCAGAATAATAGCGCCCCCCAATTCCATCGCCTTTGCTTCGAGCGCCCTCGGCAATCCCCCGGCCACCGGCGACTTCCGTGTAGCGCGGATAACCTTCTGTGCGAGCGCGCTGGGCACGGCCAGGCTCCACTGGCAATTCTCGCCCCCAGCCCCAGGCACGCGCCACAGCGAGATCCTCGACAAGACCGGTGAGACGGTCAGCAACCCCGGCCTGTACGCCGACCAGGTAATAAACATCGTCCCCAGCGCCAACAATCTGCTGGTGGGGCACGTCACCTGGCAGGGCCGCCCGGCGCAGCCCAACTCGGGCCAGCAACTGCCCCTCACCCTCACTCTCCGCTCGGGCACGACCGTAGCAGACTTCCCGGCGCAGACCACCGACGCGAATGGCGCCTTCACCGTCCCCCTGGGCACCTTGCCCAATGGCCCCTACAACTGGCGCGTGAAAGGCCCACAGTTCCTTGCCAACAGCGGCAACGTCACCCTCTCCGGCACCCCATCCACAACTGTTGACATGGGCCTGCTGCGCATCGGCGACTGCAACAACGACAACTTCGTCAACACCCCGGACTTCGTAGTCCTCAGGAGCACCTACGCCCGCCACGAGGGCGACCCCGGCTACGACGCCAGGGCCGACCTCACAGGTGACCGAACGGTCAACATAGCCGACTTCATCCAGCTCAAGCTCAACTTCGGCACCGCCGGCTCACCACCTATCGGCCCCTAGTGTTTCCGGCCACCTGTTCCCAGAAAAAAGACGCCAAGACGCCAAGACGCCAAGACGCCAAGGT
>JBJMMB010000326.1:0-3038 GCA_045805005.1 Chloroflexia bacterium | reverse complement strand
GCCCGGCAGATGAATCTGCGGGCTACATTTATAAAGCCCGCCTGCGTGGGCTAGCAGGGTGGGTTTGGGAGTTTTGCCCGGAGAGTAAGGTGCGGGTGTGCTGGGTTATCCTGTTGCTCGGCAATTGAGTTGTTAAGGTGCTTTGGTCTTATCATACAACAGGATTTGGGAAGGCGGAAATAGTACATTAGTACTGATTTTTAAGGGGCTTTACGCGTAGACTTGGGCTGACAAGAGCTTAAACCGGTTTCTTGGAGTGGCGGGATGTAGGGGAGGGACGCTCGCCTACGTGGTTGGGGCTGGAAGAGTGAGTGCTTGGATATCGCGATGGAGGTTGGAGGTGCACGGTGGCTATCAGGGGGTGAAGAAATTGCCCGCCGAATCATGCTGCAAAAGTATTGACTTTTCCGAACTTGTGTGCTACAATCGCGCCAATCCATCGAACCGTTAGCCCACCGTGGACATCGTCACTGCGTCCGAGCCCACCGACATTAGCAGGGCTACCGGCGAGGAAAATTGCAGGTCGGAGGTAGCACATGGCTCGGTTATGTCCAGGTTGCTCGGAGAAGAACTCGGATTACAATTCAAGTTGCAGGCGGTGTGGGCGTTTCCTGGGGAGCGCGGGGAAACGCGTTGATTTGACCCAGGGGCAGGCACGGAGTGTTGGGAGCGGCGAGCAGCGCCTTTGCATTCGGTGTAGAGCTAATAAGGTAAGTGGCGCTCTGATGTGCAGCCGTTGTCTACACGAAGCGCGGCACCCTTCCTCGCAGCCGCCGGCGTGGTGGGATGATCGGTGAGGGCTCGCCTTGACATGGTCCGAAAAGAGTTGTATAATGGCTGTGTTGACGCGGGGTGGAGCAGCGGAAGCTCGTTGGGCTCATAACCCAAAGGTCGTAGGTTCGAATCCTACCCCCGCTACCATCAGAGGCCCTCAGGGGCCTCTTTTTTTGCGTCTCGGCAAGAGAAGGTATGGGAAAAGTTGTGCTGCCGGGTTGCGCTGGCGGCGGTCGGATGTTAGCTGCCGGCTTGCAGGGGAGAGGAGGCGGGCATGTTTACGACCGAGGAACGCGACAGGGTGCGCGAGTGGGTGTTGGAGTGGGCCAGGAGCGACCAGCGGGTTACGGGGGGTGCGCTGACGGGGTCGATGGCGGTGGGCGAGGAGGACGCGTGGTCGGATATTGATCTGGCGTTCGGAGTGGTGGATGGGGTGCGCCCTGGGGCGGTGCTGGATGATTGGGCCGAGGTGTTCGGGCGGGAGTTGGGGACTCTGCACTATTGGGACCTGCCGTTTGGGTCGAGCATCTACAGGGTTTTCCTGCTGCCGAGCGGGCTGGAGGTGGATGTGTCGGTGACGCCCGAAAGAGACTTCGGAGCGCGCGGGCCGCGTTTCCGCACGCTCTTTGGGAAGACCCGGCAGCTGGAGCCCACGCCACAGCCGGCCGCCCGGTACCTGGTGGGGCTGGGGTGGCACCACGTTTTGCACGCCCGGTCGTCCATCGAGCGGGGAAAGCCGTGGCGGGCGGCGTATTGGATTGGTGAGATACGCAATGAGGTTGTGGCCCTGGCTTGCCTGCGGTTTGGGGAGAGCGCGGCCCATGGACGCGGTGTGGATAGCCTGCCTGGGGCTGTGACCGATCCCCTCGTGGATACGCTGGTGCGCTCACTGGACGAGGTGGAGTTGCGCCGGGCTCTATGCGCGGCTACAGCGTGTTATGTCACGGAAGTTGAGGCATGGGATCGCGAGTTGTGCGCGCAACTCAGGCAGGTGGTACAGGAGTTTGGGGCTCAGTAGCGCAGGAACAGTGGTCCGGTCAGGTGAGTGTGGCTGGCTCTGGACCGGAGGTGAGAGACCGGGTTTAATTGACGACGTAGGCCCGAACTGGTATAATTTGGGCGTAGCAGTTAAAATCGTGGCGAGGTAGCTCAGTGGTAGAGCAGGGGACTCATAAGCCCTTGGTCGGCAGTTCAAATCTGCCTCTCGCCACCAAACAGATAACTCAGAAAACAGATAACTCAGACATGTAATCCACCTGACTTAGAGAGCCGTCTTGGCTCTCTTTTGCTTTCCTGGATACCCATAATTGCTCGAAGAGGAAGTGCCGCCGGTGAGTAAGCCTGACAAGAAACTGACCGTAGGACTGCCCGAGAAGGTGCTTGCGCATGCGCGGGAGCGAGGCCTTGAGAGGTACTTGCTGGAGGAGCGTCTGGTGGTGGGTGTGTCAGGGGGGGCCGACTCGCTGGCGCTGCTGCATGTGTTGTATGAACTGCGGGGTGAGTCCGCCGGGGGGCGGGGCTTGCGCGTAGCGTATCTTGACCACGGGTTTCGCGGGGAGGAGGGCACGCGGGACTCGGAGTTCGTGAGGGAGGTCGCAAAACGGCTGGAGCTTGCTTGTATCGTGGGTCAGGATGACGTGCCGTATTACGCCCGGAAGATGGGGTTGTCGGCCGAGGAGGCGGCGCGGAAGGTGCGTTACGCGTTTCTCTGGGGGCTTGCCGCGGGGTGGGGAGCGCACGTCGCGGTGGGCCACTCGGCTGACGACCAGGTGGAAACTGTGTTGCTCCATTTGCTGCGTGGCAGCGGGCTGAACGGATTGGGGGGAATGAGGATGCTAAGGCTGCTGCCCGAGGTGGGGAAGGACGAGCCGTTCCTTGGTGGGTACACTCGAAGGCGCGCTGCCGACCCGGTTATGTTGTTCAGGCCGCTGCTGGCGATGTGGCGGCGGGAGATCGAGGAGTATTGTTGGCAGACCGGGCTCTGGCCGCGCTTCGATGAAAGTAACGCGGACGTGAAGTACAGCCGGAACCGTGTGAGGGCGGAGTTGATCCCGATGTTGGTGCAGCAGTATGACCCCGCGATCAAGCGCCGGTTGTACAGGCTGTCGGAGATAGCGGCCGAGGAGAGCGCCCTGCTCGACGAGTTGGCTCAGCAAGTAGCAATGAGGATCGCGAAGGACGTTGGTAAAGGCGGCGTGGTGGACGATGTGTTACACCGTGGGCTACGGAGTATCGATCCACTCGACCCTCGCCCGCGCCGGATT
>JBJMMB010000325.1:0-6565 GCA_045805005.1 Chloroflexia bacterium | reverse complement strand
GCCGACGGGCGCAGCCGCACGGTCTACGTCCCACAGGCGCTCGCCCCGGTGGTCGAGCCGCATGTGGCGCTCACGCACCGCAACGAGGAGCGGTTGGCGGAGATCTCGCAGATCAATCTCGAGTTGTTGAGGCGCCGGGCGTTGGAGTGATGGTCGGTGTATTCGTAGGTGTGCTGGTGTTGGTGGCCGTGGGTGGCGTGCCCGTTACCGTGACGGTGGGCGTATTCGTCCTGGTGTTGGTAGGCGTGTACGTGCGGGTAGGCGTGCTGCTGGGGGTATACGAAGGCGCGGGCGTGTAATTGACCGTGCAGTTGCTTGTGCTGTCGCCCCGGTTGAGGATCGTGCGCGCCGAGCGCATCTTCACGTTGATGCCGTTGGGCATGAAGAGCTGAAAGTAGGGCACAATGAAATCAAAGTGATAGGTCGCTTCCACGACCACCCGGTTGCCGGGTACAGCCGCGATGTCCAGGTAGGGTGTAGCAGAAGAGGTAGGCACCGCGTAGGGAGTGCCGCTCCCATCATCGTACCACGCTGCCACGTTTACATTGGCCGCCGTCAAACCATATATGCTCTCCCGGGTCTTCCCGACGATGTTGCATGCGGTGTCGGTGGCCACCACCTGCGGTTGCAGGTACGAATGGCGATCGGCCGTGGGGGTGCGAGTGAGGTTAGCGGCCACCGCCGTGGCGTCCGTGGGTCCCAGCACATCACGAGGCCTGATAACCCCGTAATGCGTCCCCTCCTGTGCGGCATTGCTGACCACGCTGTAGGTGAATAGAAGCCGGCCGGCATCGATAATTCCTAGAAGAAAGCTGAATAAGATAACTCCAACTAGCGCGAATTCCACCAGGCTCTGTCCGCTTCGTCCATTCCTGGTGCGGTCTTTGCCTTCTGTGGCTGGTCTACGTATTCGAGGCATCGGTGTTGTTCTCCAACGTTTACGGAATTTTGAGTGTTGAGTTTTGAATCGGGGAATCGGTAATTCAGAATTCAAAATTTGGGTTGGTGGGCATGGGTGAGTTCGAGTCCTGTCGCCGGACTCCCCTTCTTCTCATTATGCCCGTACGCCCCCGCCGGGTTAATGGGAAAGGAGTACCGGCAAACGCTTGACAATTGTACTTCTACCACTAGACACCTCTCACTGCTCATGGGTGCGCCAGCAGGGAGCCCACCGTCACCGACGTGTCTATTGCTTTGACACCCAGGAGGGTAAGCAGCAAAAACAAGCCGCCGGCAACCAGAGCCAGGACGAGTGCATATCGCACAATCCCTTTGTCCAAACCCCGCTCTTCCTTGACCAATTGCTCGACCTTGTCGGCCACTGTAGACGCTCCAATGCAACACAATAACAACCAGGCTCTACGAACAACCTAGAGCTGGTCGCTGATCATGCTACTCCGGGTACTCCTGCCACACTGATTGTAGCCCGGCACGGCTGGTGGGGGTAACCACCGAATGGGTTATTTAAGGATTATTTGGGGGGTTAAATCGGGAATCAGGGATTACGGGTAAGGGGTCGCGGGAAGTCCTGATCCCTGACCCCTGGACCCTGAGATCCCTACTCGGTACTCGGTACTCGGTACTCGGTACTCGTTCGTCCTATCCTGGCCGTGCCTGTCTGAGGATCGAAATCGTAGAGGTCACTTTCGGGCTTGAAGAGCACCAGTTCAACGTGGACTCTCGTGCCCACGTTCAGCTCGCTCTCGATCCAGATGCGACCACCGTGCGCGTCCACGATGTTCTTGCAAATGGCCAGACCCAGACCCAGCCCACGCTTGAACTTATGAGAGTTGTTCTCAGCCTGGAAGAAGCGCTCGAAAACGTCGCCCAGTTGGGCCGGAGGGATTCCGCAGCCATTATCGACCACGCTGATGGTCACCGTGTCGCTCTCCGTCTGGCACTCGAAGCGTATCTCGCCCCCGTTATCCGTGAACTTGGCCGCGTTGTCGAGCAGGTTCTTGAAGACCTGCTCCAGGCGGATTTCGTCGCCAACGACCACGATGTTCTCGCGCACGTTGTTCACCACCGTCAGCCGCTCTTCCACGATCATGGGCAGCGCCCGGCTCACCACACGCTCCACAACGGACGACAGGTTGAGGGGGGCCATCTCCAGGCGCAGTATGCCGCTTTGCAACTGAGAGGCGTCCAGCAGGTCGTTGATCAGGCGCTGCAGCACAAGGGCCTCCTGCTTGGCAGTGTTGAGGAAGTCGCTCTGTAGGTCGGTCAGGGGCCCGGTCTTATTCATCAGGACGATGTCGAGGAAGCCCATGACCGAGTTGAGAGGGGTGCGTAGTTCGTGCGACACGATGGAGAGGAAGTCTGACTTGGCCCGCTCCGTGGCCCGCTCCACCGTCACGTCCCGTAGCGTGAGCACGGCTCCGACCACGCCCAACTCGGGGGCCGTGATGGGGTGAGTCACCGCCTGGTAGGTACGCACCTCGCGGCCCAGCCGCAGGTCAACATCCATGACGTTGGACGTAGAACCCTCGATGCACTCCCGCAGCAGGCCGGTGAGATCTTCATTCGTGATGAGCCACTTCAGCGGGTAGCCCTGGCTACCTCCAGGCGGCACTCCCATAATCTGATCTGCCAGGCTGTTGCTGATAAGCACGTTGAGGTCGGCGTCGGCCACGATCACGCCATCGCTTATGGAGAGCACAACCGCTTCGATTTTGCGCTTGCTGTCGAGCAACTGGCTGTAGACGCGGTGGTTCTCGATTATGAGGGAGATGCGCAGCGCGTAGATGCTCAACAGTTCGAGCAGGTCGCGCTCGGCGCTGATGTCCGTTTGGGTCTGTGGGTCCTGGGCCGCGAGCAAGTAGCCCAGGGTGCCGCCGCTGGTCGATTCGAGCATTATGAGCGTCAAAGGCTTGGGGGCTGCTCCCTCAGCAGGCACGGGCTGGCCGGGTACGACCTCGGCAAGCAAAGCCTCATCGAGCGAAAAGCCCATTACGGCATCGCTGCCCACCGGCCGTGCCTTGTCCATAAGGCGTTCCAGGTCGTCCATGGTGAGGGTATGCGTTGAGGAGCCCTGGACGCCCGAGAGGGTCTGGCTCTCGTAAGCCCACACTTCGGTGTCGCCCGCATCCGGGCCTATCTCCCCGATCCTGACATAGGAGAAGCCGAGGCTGCGCGCCACGCCCGCGGCTATGCGGGGCATGAGGGTGGGCAGAGGCACGTCGGCGGCAGAGAGGATGCCCAGGTTAAGTATGTCGGTGAGTTGCTGGGCGCGCTGCTGGAGCATGCGGGCCTGCTCGGCTGTGGTGGTGTACAGGCGACTGCGCTCCAGGGCCCCACCCGAGTGCGATAGGAGCGTCTGACAGAACGTGGCGTGCTGGCGCACGAATTCCTCGCCCGACATGGTCGTGGTGAGCCGGAGGATCCCCAGCGGCTCCTCGCTCCCCATGAGCCGGCCGAGGATAATCGAGTGCTGCGCTTCACCCTCCGACCGTAGCGGAGCCGGAGTATCCTTCCCCGACTCAGTCTTCAGTCCTGAACCCTCACTCCTGACGAGGCCCGGCGAGCGTAGCACCTCCGCCAGCGATGGGTTGGCCGTCACCGAGACCGTCTCATGGCCCAGGGGCAGGCTCGACTTCTTCACGCCGTGGGCGATGGCCCTACCGACGCGCCGGAGGCTCTTCCTGCCGTCATCGAATAGATAGAGCTCGCACGACTCGATCGGCAGGGCCTCCAGAGCCCCGTTGATCGTCATCTGCACCACCGTAGTCTGGTCAAGGGAGGTCTGCACCTCGGCGGCGATGCTGTACAGCATGCTCGACTGGCGGGCCGATTGGAGCGTCTGCTCGAACAGTTCTGCGCGTTCGAGCGCCACCGTGCTGTGGGAGATCGCGAGACTGACCGTCTCACGGATGTCTTCAAGGATGGGCGGGTCGGTGCCGGGCTCTAACACCAGCAGGCCGTAGATGCGCCCGCTTTGCACGAGGGGTATGGTGATGCAATCGTGGCTGCCGAATACCCGTTTGACCTCCTGCGGTGCGTTATGAACGAGTAGCAGACCAGGGCTCTCCATCTGGTGGGCGGCGGTGAGCACCTTGGTGACAAAAGGATCGCCCTGCACGGGCAGGTGGATGTCACGGACGTCCTGGTTGGCCCAGTCGCCGCAGGTGGCCCACACCGATATGCGCCCCTGGCCTGGGTCGTTGACCAGGAGGGCAGCCGCGGTGGCTCGGCTGATATGCTGCAACTCCTGGGCGATAACCTGGGCGAGTTGCCTGCGGTTCGGAGCGGCGTTGACGCGCAGCATCAGGCGGTAGAGGGCCGAGGTCTGCTCCTGCTGCTCGCTGACCCTGCTGAAGAGCCCGGCGTTGACGATGGCGATAGTGACCGCGTCAGCCAGCTTCTCGGCGGTGTCCACCTCCACCTCGTTGAAAGGGTTGGCCCCGTCGCGGGCAAGCAATATGCAGCCTAGGGGCCTGCCGAGGTTGACGAGGGGCAGGCAGAGCATCGAAATCTGCGGCCCGGAGGTCTGGGCAGTGCCCGATACGATCGACCGGTCCCATAGATCCATGGCAGTGGTGCCCGGCCGGAGGGCAAGGTCGGGATGCAGGGCAGCAGACGATGGGCGACCCCTACTTTGCGAAGCTACCAACTCCTCCTGCCCTGTGCGCTCGTTCACCAGGTAGATAGCCCCGTGATCGAAACTGGATAGCTCGCTGATGCGAGACATGATCGTTTCCAGGACCTGCTTTCTCTCGAGCGAGCTGAGCACACTCTGGCCTATGGAGTTGAGGCTTGAGATCAACTCTCCACGCCTGCGGAGCTCCTCGCCTGCACGGGTGCGCTCCTCTAGCAACTGGCTCTTGTGCACGGCCAGCGCTGCCTGCTCGGCGAAGGTTGTGAGCAAGGCTTGGTGGTCCTCGGTCAGGGCGTTGGGCTGCGAGTGAGTGACGCACAGGCTGCCAATCACTTTGCGCTCGACCCACAGCGGCACGCAAAGCATGCTGCGCGTGGTGCGCCCCACCATGCCCTCCGTGTAAGGGTCCACATAGCGGATGTCGCGGCGTACGTCCTCCACTATGAGGGGTTTGCCGTGCTGCACCACCCAGCCAGCCACGCCGATGCCGGGGAGGAACCGGCGGCGCTGCAACTCCGAGGAGTCGACGCCCGTGGCGCACTGGATCACGAGTTCGCCCGTCTGCGGATCGATGAGGCCGATGGAGCTTTGCTCCACGTTGAGCACGCGCACCGCATTGTTGACCACCATCTGCAACAGTTCGGGAAGCTCGATGGCGGAGTTCATAGCGCGTATGCCGTCTTGCAGCAGGTCGAGGCGCAGCACCTGCTCGGCCAGGCGCTCCGCGTCCTGTTGGGCGCTGAGGCGCGATTCGCGCAGTCGCTGCTCGCGCTCGGCCAGGGCCATCTCAAGACCGGCTTCGTCGGCTATGCGCCGGTTCAGATTGCTGACGATGGCATATACCATGAGCAGGCACGTCGTCATGATCAGCACTTCGGTCATCAAACCCCCACCCGTTCGTCCGGCAGGGCTGTAATATTCCTGCACCAGCAGGAAGAGTAGGGGCAATGTCAGGACGAGAGGAGTGGCCCGCGAGCCTGTGCCCGCCACATGAGCCAGGAACCTCACCCCCACTAGTGTCAGCATCATGAGGGTCAGGGCGCTCTCATCGTAGGGGTTGACCAACACGATACCAAGCACGAAGGACACGTCAAGCACGAAATTGAAGACTATGGGCAGGCCTTTGCCGCTCCAGCGACGGTCGGTTTTGCGCTTTCGCAGCTTGACGATGGTGTCCAGCAGGCTTAGAGCCACGCCCGACGCGTAGACCCCGAGGAGGATAATGGCCCACTGTTCCTCCACGGTGTGCTGGCCGAAGTAGAGTGCGTAGGAGGTGGCCAAGGCCCCCAGTACCAATAGGAGCAGCATCGTGGGCACATCGAACCAGTAATGGGCCCCGAGCGTGGAAGGGGCCTGGTACGCACCGGACTCGTCCGGGCCGGCGAGATCGGTCGTCGGGTTCGGCTTGTCCTCGTCTTCCGGTTCGAGGCCCACAGGGGCGCCGGGGTATTCTACAGTCGCGCTTTCCGCCAAAGTCAATCCCTCGCCAAGATGCAATTCGCTCACACGGAAGGAGTACCCGCGTGGTCGTTGGCGCCCTCTAATAAGGAATAATATCACAATAATAACACAAAACCAGGGCAATCCGCTTGAAACAGCAGGGATCAGGGATCAGGGGTTGTAAGTAGACACTGACTCCTAACCCCTGATCCCTGACTCCTAGGATCGCCTAGGAGGCGCTCAGCATCCTGGGTGATCCGGTGGCCGGTTGGGTGCCGCCCGCGCGACGGGGCGACCCGCTGGCCAGGAAGAGTATAGTTCGCGCCAGCTTCTGCGGGTCATGCGCAAGGTGGTCCGGCAAACCGAGCGGGCGCACGATCACGTCCACGCCGAGAGACAGGCATGCCTCGAGGTCGAACGTCACCGGGAAGGCCCCCTCGGCAGCACCACGGGCCAGGGCCGCGGGGGAAAGAGGCGAGCTGTTCACTATTACATAGTCGATAGGTGGGCCTGTCCGGGCGTGGGGGGGGG
>JBJMMB010000324.1:0-3273 GCA_045805005.1 Chloroflexia bacterium | reverse complement strand
GGGCTGGTAGAAGTAGTCGGTGGGGAGTACGTCGGTGAAGGTTATGGCGCAGGGCGTGGCTGCGGGCGCGGTGGAGGTAGAGGCGGGCGAGGTGGCCGTGCGCGTTGGAGTGAGCGTAGGTGGGGTGGTGGCTGTAGATGGGGTGGTGGCTGTACGCGTGGGTGTTGATGTAGGGCGCGTGGGGGTGACGCTGGGCGTGAGGAGCGGGGGCCAGGGCTCGCCGGGGAGGGGCCAGGCGTAACCGCCGCGACTGCGGGTCCATACCGCCAGGGTGGTGAAGCCGGCGTCGATGGTCATGTCGTATATCATGACGTGGGGCAGGCCGGCGTCGAAGCGCGCCCACACGGGGGAGGCGACCGTGATGTCGTTGGTGTAGTAGAGACCCCAGTCGGTGCCGATGAAGACCTGCCGCGGGTAGCGGGGGTTGGCGAGGACCGAGTCGACCGGTATATCGGGCAGGTTGCCGCTCTTGTTGGCCCAGGTGAAGCTCGCGCAGCCCGCGGTGCAGGTCACCTGGAAGACGTGGCCGGGGGTGGCGGGCGTGTTCGCGTCGAAGCCCGCGGCGACGGCGTAGCCCACGAGCGGATTTACAGGGTCGGTGGTAACGTCGAGGATGAGGCGGTTGGGGAGGACGGTGTTGCCGCCACTCACGTCCACCCAGGTGCCCATCTGCGCGCGGCCGAGCCCGAAGCCGTATTCCACCGCGCCGTTGCTGAGAGCCACTATGGCGGTGGTCGAGAGGCTGACCGAGTAGCTCAACTGGTTGATGTAGCCTGTGAACACCGGGCTGACCGTTATCCAGTCGCCCGCGCCGGTGAGGGTCTCGCTCACCGCGCTAGTGCCCATGATCATGTGGGTGCAGCCTGTCGGGGGGCAGTCAAATTTATATAGCTCATAGGGGTAGAAGAAACCCGCCCGGGCGCGGACCCAATATGCGCTGATGTCCTGGTAGCCGCCGTTGGGGCCGTTCTCCGACATCAGGATGTGGCGTTGGCCGTCGAAGTCGTTGCGCTCCATGTACCAACGCTGGCCGAGCACGGGCTCGATGCGCGACCAGTAGCCGTCGCCGCCCATCACATTGGTCCACTGCGCGGGGCCGGGCGACCCGGAGGTCCAGGTGTTGACCATCGAGCCGTTGTCTTGCGTACCGCCCGCGGCCCCCGGCTCGGGGGCGTTGGCGAAGTTGCCAGTTGTGTCGCCGCCGTAAATCTCCAGTGTGCTCAGGCTGGTGTTGAGGTCTACCCAGGTCTTGCCGGTGTCGGTGGTCAGGTAGACGCCGCCGTCGTTGCCGGCGAGCATGACGTTGGTGGTACCCGGCGCGATGGCGAGGGCGTGCTGGTCGGGGTGGACTATGCCTCCAAAGAAGCTGCACGTGAGGCTGGTGAAGGTGGTACCGCTGTCGGTCGATTTCCAAACGTCGTAGGTGCCCATATATAATGTTCGGGCGTCGTTCGGGTCGGGGGTGACGTACTGGTCGAACCAGTTCTGGCCAAAGTCCTGGCCGCAGCCGCCGAGGGCGCTGGCGGTGGAGCGGCGCTCCCAGGTGTCGCCGCTATCGGTGCTGCGCCAGAGGCCCAGTTGGCCAAGGGTGGACGCCGACTGGGCCTGGGCGTATATGGTCACGTTGGGATTGCCCGGACCCTCGGTCGGGGGCGAGAAGGCCATGTCGATGCGCCCGACCATGTTGCCGCCCTGGCGGACGGGCACGCCACCGCCCGTGCCCGCGGGCCAGCCGTTATCAGGGCGGCTGATGAGGGTCCAACTCGCCGGGCAGCCACTGCTGGGCAGTGTCGTCCGGTAGATGCCGTCCGCGCCGTTCTCGGCCATGATGGGGGTGACGGTGACGCTGAAGGCCCGCGTGCCCACGGCGACGTAGATGTCAGTGCTCGTGCCGTTGTCGCGCAGCAGGAGGCCGGTGGTGTCCTGGCGCTGGGTGGTTGTGTAGGGATTGGTATAGCAGGGACCGCTCCAGTTCGCACCCGAATCGTAGGAGAAGAATACCCCTCTGGCCGTGCCCGCGACGATGTGGCGATTGTCGCGGGGATCGAGGCGCACTTTGCCCACGGCCTGGTCCTGTGGGTAGGCACCGGGCGGCTGGGGGTATGGTGGGGCGAAGGCATCGGCGCCGAGCACGGTCCAGGTGCTCCCCTGGTCGGTGCTCTTGAGGATGCCCGCGCTGGGGATTTGCGGGATGGTGAAGTTGAGATCGCCCGTGCCCGCGTAAACCACGTTATGGTCGCGGGGGTCCACTATAACGTCGTCCACGCCGATGATGGGGATGTCGGGGCCATCGGTGAGGGGGGCAAAGGTGGTCGATTCGGTGCAGCAGTTGGTGGTCTTCCAGACCCCGCCGCCGTTCACGGCCAGGTACGCCGTGGAGGTGACCACCGGGTCGAAGGCGATGCTGTTGACCCGGCCGCTCCAGTTCCTGCCGAAGGCGCTCACCGACTGAGGGCCGAGGGAGGTGAAGCGGGTGGGGTCGAGGGCCAGGGGGGACCGGCTCTGGGCGCGGCTGTAGATCGCCTGCCCCGCGGGCACTCCTGTTGGCACCAGGCGGTCCTGCTCGGCGGCCCTGAGGAGCCACCTGGGGTCGTAGCGCCCCGTGGGGTAGGTGAGCCGGTCGATCCAGAATGCCTCGCCCTCCGTAGGGTTGTCGCGCTCGGCTGCGGGCTGGATGCCGAGCGCCGACGCGAAGCGATCTAACCGGAGGGTTTGGTCGAGCCGGCCGCGAGAGGGGGTGAGGTTCGAGGACTGTAGAGAGGCAACCAGGGCCGAGCCCAGGGCCACGAAAACCAACGAGGCGAATAGCACAGCTACCCGCTTGGAGATGAGGCGAGCATGCATGGTAACTCCTTCCTTGCGAAAAGCCAACCGGTTCCCGCCGCGCGGCGGGAACGAGCACCGGGCGCGGGCGGCCAACCCCACCTCCCCACGTATTGCGCCGCGAAGGGAAAGTGGACCCGCAGCAACCCCCGCAGGCTGCCCTCCATGCGGGGACCGGATAGCTCGCATTATATTGCGTGTGGGGGTGGGAATCAAGGCCCAAAGCCGATGTATTAAGCGTGATTTCTTTACTCGCGCGGAATTATGGAAAGCTACTGCCCTAGTTACAAACTTAGATAACGTTGTGTATGCTGTATATACAAGATACACAACTCGTGTGCCTGGAAAGGATCCTGAAGATGTTGGTGCGGAAGATACGCAGGGCCGGGAACAGTCTTGTCGTAACAATTCCCAAGGGAGAGCTAGAGAGGCTTCACCTGCGTGAAGGCG
>JBJMMB010000323.1:0-3195 GCA_045805005.1 Chloroflexia bacterium | reverse complement strand
TCGTCTACCCAAACACGTCGGTTAGCGAAAAGGGCAGGCACAAGACCTGCCCCTACAGGGTTTGGGTGGTATACGAGCAGGGCAGGCAACGGGGGCCTGCCCCTACGATTGCACGCCGCTTGCGAGTGGTGTGTGCAAAACCGTAGAATTAGCGGGCATATTACTCGTAGGGGGAAAGATGGCTTCTCAATCTGCGGCGAAGCCGGCAGATGCTAGGCTTAGCAGCGATTTTTGGAAGTTCTGGACGGGCCAGGCTATTTCGGCGCTGGGCGACTCGTTCTCAAGCTTCGCGCTGCCGCTGCTCATTTTCAAGCTGACTAATTCGGCCCTGAACCTGGCCCTCACCACGGCGGCTTATATGCTGCCGTACCTCCTATTTGGATTGGTGATCGGAGCCTGGGTAGATAGGCTGGACCGCAAGCGGCTGATGATAGGCGTTGACCTGGGCCGGGCGGCACTCATCGCTTCCATCCCGCTGCTGGCGAGTTTCAACGCGCTCCCGCTCTGGTGGATTTACGCGGTGACGTTCCTCTCCTCGACCCTGTCGATAGCCTTCGACGCCGCCGATTTCGCCGCCATCCCCAGCCTGGTAAAGCAGGACGACCTGGTGACGGCCAACGGACGCATCACCGCCAGCTACTCGGCGGCGCGGGTGATCGGGCCGCTGCTCGCGGGCGGGCTGGTGGCCTTCATGCCTATCTACGACCTGATTTTCGTGGACGCGCTCTCCTTCCTGGCTTCCTCGGCCTCGCTCAGCCTGATACGCACCAGCTTCAACGCCAGCAAGGAGAAGAAGACCACCAGGGTACGCGAGGACGTGGTGGAAGGTCTGAAGTACGTGCTCGGCCACCCTGTATTGCGCAACATCTCGGCGATGATGGCGCTGGTAAACTTCGTGGGTACTACGGTAGGGGCGCAGGGGGTGCTGTTCGCCCAGCGCCAACTGGGAGCCACCGACGCGATGGTGGGCTGGCTCTTCTCGGCGGGCAGCGCAGGCGTGATAATACTGTCGCTGCTTGCCGGGCGACTGCGCAAGAGCTTCTCCTTCAGCAAAGTGGCTCTGGGCGCGCTGATGCTCGAGGGCGTGGTGACGGTGGTGCTGTCTTTCACCCACACCTATTGGATAGGGCTGATTTTGTGGGCGCTGATGTCGGGCCTGGGGATATTGTTCAACATCAATACGGGGAGCCTGAGGCAAGCGATCGTGCCCAACGATCTGCTGGGGCGGGTGATAAGTATAGCGGGGGTGCTGGCGTGGTCGGCCATCCCGTTGGGGGCATTCCTCGGGGGCGTCCTGGTGGACGCTACGCAGGACATAGCACTTGTCTACGGCATTATAGGAGTGCTCACGATCCTGATACCCCTGGCATTCTCCTTCACGCCGCTGGGGCACGCCGAGGACTACCTCCCGAAGAAGGAGGAGCAGGAGCCCTCTGCGCCCGGCCAGGAGGAGCTAAGAGCGGAAGAAGCCCCGCCCGAGGTCGAGGGTATAGTGATACCAAGTTGATAGCAATACAGGCAAAGGAGGGAGGAAATAATGGCAAAAGTGCATGCAGAGGCCGCGGCAAATATCGAGGCCTCGCCGGATGTAGTTTATGGCATCATCAGCGACTATAAGGCGGGCCACCCGCGGATACTGCCCGAGGGTAACTTCCGCGACATGCGAGTGGAGGAGGGCGGAGTGGGCGCGGGGACGGTGGTCTCCTTCGTCACCATTGTGGGTGGCGGCGAGCGTGCATTCAGGGTACGTATAGAGGAGCCGGAGCCGGGCACGTTGCTGGTCGAGCGCGACTTCAACTCGGACACGGTCACGACTTTCAGGGTGACTCCTGCGGGCGAGGGGCGGTCGCTGGTCGAGATAAGCACCGACTGGACTACCGCCTCCGGCCTCCGGGGGCTGGTCGAGGCCATGATGGCCCCAGGCATGTTGCGCAAGGTGTATGTAGCGGAGTTGCGCAAATTGAACGAGGTGGCAGTAGCAGTTCCCCATTGACTCGCGGCCCCCTGGCCTACTATAATCGTAGGGAAGGCACTGGAAGCACCCAAGAATGATGAAAACGCGAAATATGTTATCACAGTCGCTCAGTCCTATGACCGCGGCCGGGCAGCGTTGCCCGGAACCTTTTTGAAAGGAACAGACATGGAAGTCTACGACAGCATTCTCGATACGATCGGCAACACACCCATAGTGCGCCTGCCCAAGCTGAACAGGGGGCTCAAGCCGACCCTGCTCGCCAAGCTGGAGCAGTTCAACCCCGGCAACTCGGTCAAGGACCGCATCGGCGTGCGCATGATCACGGACGCGGAGGAGAAGGGCCTGCTTAAGAAGGGGGGCACGATAGTGGAGCCCACCTCGGGCAATACGGGCACGGGGCTGGCCATCGCCGCGGCCATCATGGGCTATAAGTGCGTCTTCGTCATGCCCGACAAGGTATCGCAGGAGAAGATTTCGCTCCTCAAAGCCTACGGAGCAGAGGTGGTGACGACGCCCACCGCGGTACCCCGTGAGAGCCCGGAGAGCTACTACAACGTGGCCGACCGCCTGACCCGCGACATCCCCGGGGCCTTCCAGCCAAACCAGTATTTTAACCCGATGAACCCCCGCACCCACTTCGAGACCACCGGCCCGGAGATATGGCGGCAGCTCGACGGCAAGATTGACGCGCTGGTGTGCGGGGTGGGCACGGGCGGCACCATCTCGGGCATCGGCAACTACCTGAAGTCGCAGAACCCGGATCTATGGGTGGTGGGAGCCGATCCGGAGGGCTCTATCTACACGGGGGACCGTGCTCGCCCTTACAAGGTGGAGGGGATAGGCGAGGATTTCATGCCGGGCACGTTCGATAGCAATGTGGTGGACGAGTGGGTGATGGTCACCGACCGCGACTCATTCGACACGGCGCGGCGGATAACGCGTGAGGAGGGGGTCCTGGTGGGCGGGTCCGCGGGCACGGCTATGTGGGCCGCGCTGCAAGTGGCGAAAAGGATGGACGAGGGGAAGGTGATCCTGACGATAATCCCCGACAGCGGGCGCGGCTACCTATCGAAGCTGTACAATGACGCCTGGATGCGCGAGAACGGCTTCCTCGACCGCCTGCCGATACAGGCCCGCGTGCGCGAGCTTGTGCACCGGACGGCCCGCGAGATGCCCAGCCTGGTGACAGTGCCGTCGGACAAGACGGTGCGCGAGGCGAT
>JBJMMB010000322.1:0-31220 GCA_045805005.1 Chloroflexia bacterium | reverse complement strand
TCCGTATTCACTGCCCCGCCCACCCGCGAACGGCGTTCGTAGACCGTTACGTCGTGGCCTGCCTTAGCCAGGTAGCAGGCACACACCAGGGCGTTGTGACCCGCGCCGACTATGGCGATTTTCTTTCTGGTTATCACTCGCTGAACCCCCTGCCTCCATCAAACGTGTGGCTTTGGTGCTCGATGGTGCATGTTGCAAGAATGTGTAGTGCTGTAGGGGCGGGCCCCTACGGCAGTAATCATCAATCGCTGGCACATTGCAACCTCTTAGGTTGATACAGATGGCTGGGCACCGCCCCGAGGCAAGCGCTCCACGGACTTATCAGCGTGGTTGGGATGAGTCCCAGCCGGTGTTCACGGGGGAGGTCTCATCGGGCGGAGCGGGGTCGGGGGGGACGCCTGCCCAGGGGTTATCGCGCCTGAGTATCTTGAGGGGTGCCTGCGCCAGGGCGGGGAGCGTGCGCGTGACGACCGAGAAGGGCCGGAGTATGAAGGCTGAGGTAATTATCACCAAGACGCCGAGGACTGAGGTATAGAGGTCCAGGCCGCCGAATAGTGCGGAGAGGAGGAGCAGCAGGGGCACGACAGTAATGAGCACCCAGAGCGCTGGCTCAGTGCCGCGGCCCTCGCCCAGTCTGTCGGTGAACCTGCGGAAGCTTTCGGGCGACAGGAAGTTGAGGCTGTTGCCTAGCAGCCAGAAGAGCAGGTAGAGGACCAGCAGCACGATCAGTAGTGCGGTAAGTTGCGCTCCCCCCGTGCCGAGGGTGGCCTCCAGCCACGTTATGAGAGGCAGACGCGAGTAGTCCGGCCAGATGGCGGGTATCCAGTCTATTACGACAATGGCGAGGGCAACAGCCGCGGTGAAGAGAAGCCACATAATGTTTAGTCCTACCCTTCGCCTGCTTCGCCGGCGCCGGCGTCGAGGCATGATATGTTATTCGTGGGGGAGATGAGGCCATCCGCGGGGACCGAGGAGAAAGCGCCGTACTGGAGATAGAGCAGGTTGATGTGGTCGGGGTCGAGGACCGGGAGCGGTATGAGGCCGCGCCGCTCGGCGCTCTGCCAGAGGCCGGAAACGCCGCGGGGCAGCGTGAGGTAGCCTTCGGGAGGCTGTTTGCCGGGCATGCGGGGCGGGAGGGCACCCAGTTGCAGGTTGTCGAGCAACTCCTCATGCCTGTCGAGTACCGCGTCCAGCTCCTCGATGGGGCGTAAGGCTTCGGCTATCGCTTCGTCCGCGACCCTGCGCATCTCCTCGTCGAGCACGCGCAGCGACCCATCTCTGCCATCGGAATGGCCCAGGTCGAGGAGGCGCCACTTGCCGTGTAGCTCCAGCAGCCAGTCGCGGACGGCTCGCTGCACCTGCGCCAGCTCGTATGAAAGCCCCTGGTCTACCGGGTAGCCTTCGTAATAGGCGAGCGGACCAGAACCGTGCAATGGCTCGAGCTCCCAGCCCTCGGCTCCTCCGGGTGCCAGCACCTTTATGTCCGCTGGCACCTCTGGATAGCGGCTGCGCAGGGCATCCTGCCACGCGGTTAGCTCGGAGGCCGCGGCCCGCACCTGGGCACGGACCTGGGCGTCGACGTGCTCGTTGGTGAAGCCGGTGACCTGCCGCTGCCAGTAATCGCGGGCTTGTCGACTGAAATCGACAAGCGCCGCCTGCTGAGCCCTCATCGAGCGTAGGTGCAGGTTGGCCCAGTAGAGGAGAACGGCACATGCGCCGAACACCCCACCCATCGCGGCCGGGAGCCACTGGTCCCAGCCGTCGCGGAGCACGAAGTCGAGGTGCCAACCCGCCAGAAGGTTCGCGGGCAGGGGGAAGCTGAGCGGGCGGAGCAACTGGGCGAGAAAAACGGTCAAGATGAGCGCCCACATGAAGAGCGCGGGATTGGATGGGCCCTTCTCCTCGAGCACGCGGCGGTAGCCAGCGGCGGAAGGGCGCTCGGGGGGACCGGCCTCCCTGCGGCTGGGCGGCGGCGGCTCATGAGGGGCCGTGCTAGTTGCTCCCGCCACGCTTATGTGGTGCCTGTAGCCAAGCCAGACGCCCGCAGCGCGCTCCATCTCGCCCGCGAGCATAGCAGCCGAGCCCGCGTGGGTGAGCATGTAGCGGTTGGCGACGGTGAGCAGCTTTTCGCGGAGCAGCGCGCATTCCTGGGAGACCGCCAGGCGCACGGCCTCCTGCGTGCTACCGGCGCGCACCAGGCCGCCGGGCGCGGGCAGGGTCGGCGAATTGCCGTTCTGGTCGGGCAACCCCTCCACGATGGAGATCAGCTCCGCCGCACTGTCCTCAACGGCTTCGGCCCGCTTCTTCTCGCGCACCCGGCTTAGCACCTCCGGTTGGCAGGCCGCCAACACCTGCTGCGACCGCTTGGCCAGGCCCGCAATGCGCTCGGCGGTTTCCAGGGCCTCGGCGGCCATCCGCTCGCTCATCTCCTCGCTGCCCGCGGTTATTTGCTGCTGGGGGATCTGCTGGCGGGCGTTCCTCTCGGTCTTCCGGTCCCTGGCCTTCTTGCGCTTGACGGGCTGTGGGAGGGGGTCTACCCGGTAGAAAGGGTCGAGGGCCTGCCGGATGTTGTCGGCAGAGCCTCGCACCGCCTCGCGAACTTCGGTGGCGATCGCACCTCGCAGTTGCTGGCTGCTTTCGAAGTCGAGCGTGTCGGCTTCGGGCGTGCCCTCGCCCTCCCGGGTCTCCCAGGGGCGGGCGGCCAGCAGGCCATCGTGCACCAGGCGGGCCACCAGCCTGCGATGCATCCGGCCGCGCAGCGTGCCATAGGGGTGCTTGACGCGGCGCAAGCTGATGGTCGCCACCCGCTCGTGCAATGGGCGCCAGCGGGAGCCGTCGACCATGAAGAGCTTCCTGGGGAGGTCGGGCTCGGGGACGTAGAGCCCGGTGGTGAGGAAGGCGAGCAGCCCCGCCGCACAGTATCCAACCTGCGCCTCGTCGCGCCTTGCCAGCAAGGACCCCGCGTAGTTCTGGCCGCGGACCAGCAGCCAGACGTGCGCGAGGGTGCCGAGCCTGTCGAGCGCGGCGTTGCGAGCCTGCCCCGCGTAGGCGCCCTCTATCTCGTCGCGCAGCCTGTCATAGGCGGCCATAAAGAGGTCGAATCTGCCGCGGGTGATGTCCTGGGCGGGGGCCGTTTCGTGTTCGGGCGGCAGGAGCCAGCCCAGCCGGTAGACCCGGCCGAGCGACACGTTTGATTCTATGGCCAGGGCGGCGCGCAGGCAGGTGTGGAGCGAGGCGGTGGTGTGATCGGCGGCTTCGGAGAGGGGGACCAGGAAGTGGACGGTGAGGGCCTGCCTCCGCAGCAGTATGCCGAGGGCGCGCTCTTCGTCTTCCTGCGCGCCACCGCCCCGCAGCCTGTCGAGCACGGGGCCAACGCCCGCGACCCGCTCCCACTTGCCGGTGTCCGGGTCGAGCCACTCGGGGCCGCCGCCGGAGGGGTCGAAGCGCACGATGGCGATGCGGCGCACGGCGGCCGCCAGCCTCTCCATGCGAGCGCCGGCCCTGGGCAACAGGGCCTCGGACAGGGCTTGCCCGGCAGTTTCGGCCACGCGCTCGGCGCGCTCGTCGCCCTTGCATAGCACGAGCAGGTTGCGGCTTATGTTGACGGCATCTTCCCCGTAGGGATATGCGTCGGGTAGCAGCGGCAGCAGTTGCATATTGCTCAGAACTCCCTGATGGATGCCTACGGGTTGGACGCCGGCACGTTGGGCAGCGGGGCTGGGCCTCGGCCGTTGCCACTTGAGTGGCTGTTGCCGCCACCGGGCTCCAGATGCGGCCACCGCGGGGTGCTTAGATAGGAGGCCAGTGTGTTCTTGACCAGCGATTCGAGGTAGCGGTCACCGTGGACGGGCCGGCGCTGGAACTGCTCCCAGGCGGCCTGTTCGCCGGTGTAATCCTGGAAGTAAGGGCCATGGGGCCTGAAATAGGGTATCAGGTCGAGGCCCAGGCCGTGCACGGCCCTGTAGACCACGATCCAATCTTCCTCGCCCCGGCGGCCCGTCACGGGGGCCACGTTAAAGGTGTGGGTTATCAGGTCGTTCAGTTCCTCGGCACCTTCGGCGATCTCCACAACGGTCTCGCTACGGACCTGCTGCATGGCGTCGCCCACGGTGACGGGCACCAGCCAGCCGGTGGCGGTGCTGCGCGCCCACTCCAGGTCCTGCTTCAGCCGGTCGAGGTTGCCGTGAAGCTCCCAGAGCACGCCTGTTATCGTGTCTTGCGAAAGGCTTGCGGAGTACTCGGTGGTGAAGTAGTCCTCTACCTCGGCGAGGATGTGCTCTGCGCCGCCCGCGCCGGTGAGGAGTATGCCCGATAGCAGGTCGGCGATGGCGGCCAGGGTGTCGGGGCGGAACGTCCAATCGCCCGTCGCTACTTGTTCGCCTTCCGGCCCTTCTTCGCCGTGGCTCTCGCCCGCGTAACCCCAGATGATCTGGCGGCGATTGTAAAGCTCGGCGATATCGTCCGAGCCCCTGGTGGCGCGGAGGACATACCGCTCGCACGGGCTATCCGGGCGCTCGGGCCGCCAGAATTCGACCCCGCTCTCGTAGCGGCCCGCCTCCATCTGGAGGTTGTAGAGGGCCGATACGGCGGCGGTGCCGGCATCCCCGGAGGCCATTTCGGCGGCTATCGAGGAGATCTGCTCGGCGAAGAAAAGCTGCTGCTCGTAGGCGTAGCGCCGGCGCACCATCTCGGCATAGCGCGAAACGGACGCCAGCTTGGGCTTGCCGTTCGCGGTCATCTCCTTGCGGGCCGCCTCGATTTCCTCGTGGGTGACCCAGGGGCGCTGCCGCAGCTCCTGAAGGTAGGGCTCGACGGTCACGGAAATCTCGCCCGCGACCTTCGGCAGGTCACGCAGCAGCGACCCGAGGCTCGCGCTGGCGATGCGGGCCGCCACCACCTCGCGCAATGCGGCCTGCACCTCCTCCCGGAGCCACGGGCGGCGCATGTCGGCGGCACGCTTCCAGGTCTCAAAGTCGGCTTCAGCGCGCTCTGTGACCTCGCGGATGCCGGTCGAGCGGGGCGGGTTGCCGATAAGGTTCTCGTCCACCTCCACTGCCGGGAGGCCGCGCTTGAACTCGGTGGCTACCCGCTCGAGCCAGGCGGTGTAGTTGCCCTGCGTGGCCTCGGCCCAGAGGCCCCCGCGGCTCTCTTCGCTGCCGACGCCGAGCGCGGCCCTCACAAATTCGGCCGTGCTGCGCCTGGCGAAGTAGCGAGCAAGCTCGGCGCGTGGGAAGCGGAGGATGGCGTGGCCGGCGAAGCTCATGATGGAGGGGATGCCGTTTCGCGACTGCTTGCGCCACAGCTCGCCGAGGCGCTGGCGGCTCTCGCGCACCTGGGCGCCGACCCCCATCTCGTCTTCGGCGTGCAACTGGACCTGGCGCATGACCACCCGGCTGAGGTCGTCTATGTCGGGCAGGGTGCCGCTGGGGGAGTTGGTGCTGTAAATGTAAAGCTGGTTAAAGAGGGGCTCGGTGTCGGAGGGCACAAGCAGTGGGCCGATGGGCAGGTCGAACCGCCAGTTGGCCAGGGCCAGGGCGGACAGCTCGAGCAGGACCGAGTAGCTGTTGGCCCGGCGCATCCGCGCCACCATCATGTCGAAGCCGGGGCTCTCGTCGGGTACCGTGAGGTGCACCTCGATGTTGGCGCTGATTTTCAGTTCGCGCTTGGCGGCGCGGAGGAGAAACAGCATTGGCACGAGGAGGCCCGCCCCGGTGCTCGAGCCTATGAAGGTGCGCAGAATTATGCTGACCTCGCGGCGGGGTTGCAAATCGGCTTCAGAGGTGACGGCCAGCACCTTGCGTATCGCCCCGAGAAGGGTGCGGTAGACCTCGTGCACTCCGTTCGCGAGAGCCACCATCGCATCGTTCCGCTGCCCTGTGCCGCCATCGAGCGACGAAACGGCGATGTAGGGGTCCATCACGGCGGTCTCTATGGAGCCGAGCAGGTCGCCATAGAGGTAGCGGTCGCTCATCTCGGAGGGAACGGCTATGTGGAGGCTCAGGTCGGGGTTGTAGCCGTACTCCTGGTCGAGGGTCATGGTGTCGACTCGAAGGTGAGCCACCTGGGGCCGGTCGAGGTCGGGCAGGGTGTCGTGCCAGTCCTGCATGCTGACCGCGGGGCGGTTGTGGGTGGTGCCCAGTGTAATCAGGAGCGCGCTACGCTTTATTCGGGATTCGCTTGTGTCGGCCATTCTGTTCTCCGTGTGTTTACCTTTTTGGGAGTGCTGAGTGCTGAGTGCTGATTATCCTTCGGCCACTCAGCACTCAGCACTCAGTACTTGGTTCGGCCCCTCGCCGGGCCGGTGGGTCTGGGTGCGCTGGGTCTGAGTGTGCCGTATGTGGGTACGCCATCGGGGCGCGGCGCTCCGGGCCTGGGTGCGGCGGGAGCGGATGGACGCGCCGGTAGGGGCCTGCCGGGGCCGGGCGATGCGGGCGGCCTGCCATAGCTGCGCTGGGGGAGCGGGGCGGGCGGCCTGACGTATTGCCGCTGTGGTTGGGGCTGAGGTTGCGGCCTGGTGGGGGCAGGGTTCGCTCCGTTGGCGCTCAGAGCCTGGGGCTCTGCCTGTGGTTGCGTCTGAGGATACGCCGTAGGTTGCGGGGGAGGGGGACTGGTGAGGTTCGCGGGCTTGCGGGTGGAATATTCAACCACCAGGCCGTTTGCCTGCACGGGCACGCCCGGGCGCAAATCGACCCACCTCCCCGCAGCGCGTACCTGGGTAGGCGCGTCGGGGTCTGCGTTGGAGGCGCGGAAGTCGAGGCCGGCCAGCTCACCGTCGACGGCGGAGCCCTTGAGCACCGACCAGCGGGTGAGGCGGCTCAGCTTGTCGACTTTTTCGTTGCTCATCTCGAGGTTGGCGGAGCGCGCCAGGGCCTCGCGGGAGCGGCCCCAGGCCACCCAGCCGCGCGGGTAGGCGTAGTCCTCCATCCTCTCGCTCACGAACGCCCTGGCGCGGCGCACGGCGAGAATGAAGAGGATCAGAAGAAGCAGCCCCAGCAGGCCGCCCACTATCAGGGGCCAGTACTGCCGCCAGACCGCCGTCAGGGCTTGCCAGGGACCCCACCAGAACGGCGCGGGCTCGACCGTGAGCGACTCGGTGGGCTGCGGGTCGGTTACGGTCCTGGGGCCGAAAGGGTTGCCCTCGTAGGTGCCCGCGTAGGTTATGCGGACGAAATGGGTGTGGGTCGTCTCCTTGCTGCCGTCGTCCTTCTCCTGGGCTACATCGGGCACGGGCTGTTTGGCCGCCACGCCCGGCGCGTTGTAGGAGACCACTACCTGCCCATTGTTTGCCTGGAGAGTGGAGGTGGGCACGTCCTGGTGCTTGAGCACCTGCGTGCCGCCAAGGTCGCCCAGCCAATCCACGTAGAGAGTGGAGAGTTGAAGGGCGTTAGGGTCATCGGCTGCTATGTGGGCTACTGTTACGTTCTGGGGCCACCCGCCCGTTGTGGTGACGATGCGGTCGACCGGCAGCCAGTCGAGCGTGGGGAAGAGCAGGCTACGGACGGTGGCGGCGGGCATGGTGATGGTGCGGTCGCCCATCTTCGCGGTGGCGGCGGCCTGGAAGGTGTCGGCCGGGAGGTTATCGGGCAGGCAGGCGCTGTACATGCCGTCGTTTGGCTTGTCATCACAGGAGGCCGCGTTGCCGTCATCGACGAACTGGAGACTGAAGGGCGAGGTATGCGCTCCTGTCAGCCTGCCGGTGACCTGGGCGGGCACCCCTCCGGTCGGCTGGCCGTTCGCCAGCACCTGCACCGCTATGGCGTTGCGCTCGCCGCCTTGCAGCTTGCCCGCGGTGAGCACGTCGTTGCCGGTGGGGCGGGCCAGGGCGAGCGACAGGTCGGAGCTGTAGAGGTAGGCGGCCATGAACCAGCCCGAGCCGCGCACAGCCAGGCTCCACTCGCCGCCCAGGTTCTCGGAGGCTGGCGCGGTGATGTTGGCGAGCCAGTAATGCGGGTCGCTCGTGGAGAGGAGCTGCACGCGGGGGTCGCCCTGCTTGATGGCGGCCCCGCCGGGGGCGAACAGCTCGGCGGTGGTGGCGGGGTTGCTCTTGAACACGACCACCGTCAGCTCGCCCACGGAGGGGTCGAGGCGTAAGAGGCGGGAGTAGCCGTTCTGGGGGATGGTCGAGCCGCCGGGGTTGAGTACTTGCAGGCTCTGGCCTTTGACGCGGGTGAAGGCGTCGAGGAACATCTGGCCGAGTTGGTCGGCCGAGGCGGCGGCGCGGAAGGAGCCGCCGGTCTGCGCCGACATCTCCTGCAGGCGGTCGAGGAAAGCGGCCGAGCTGCCGCACTGAGGAGGGTTGAGGCCGATGGTGTCGATGTGCCAGGTGTGGGAGCGCCAGGTGGGGATGAGATCGTTGAAGATGTGGTTGTATTGCTCCACGGCCCCTGGGCCGCCGGGCTTTCCGGGCGTGGGCGCGCCGTCCGTAAAGAGGAGCAGGCGAGACCCGGCGGCAGCGCCTTCGCGGGTGAAAATAGCGGTGGCGGCATCGAGTGCTTTGGCGAGCGGGGTCTGGAAATTGGGGTTGCGCATGGCGCACATGGCAGCGAGCTTATCCTGGGCCGCAGCGTACTCCGCAGGGTTGCCGAGATTATAGGGGCCGAGCAGATTGGCCTGGTCGCCGTAGAAAGGTATGAGCACCACGCGGGCGGGGCGCAGCAGGTCGAGGTTCATGCGGGCCGCCGACACGGAGAGGCACTCCTTGTCGGTGCAATTGACCGTGCTGCCGGAGAGGTCAATAGCCAGGGCGTAGAGGGGCGCGGCCTGGGATGTAGGTGCGGGGGTAGGGGGCGTGCCCTGCGCCCATGCGCTCGTCGCCTGCATGAGGGCCAGCCAGAGGGCGGCCATGATTATGGCCGGCCTGCGGAGGCGGCGGGGGCGACCGATGCGGGTAGGCGGGTCAGCGGCGCGGGCGTTCGGGGCCCGCAATAATGGGGTAGGCCTGGTCATCCGGTGCATTACCTTTCAATAGACACATCTAGCCGGGGGCCGGGCGACTATGCCCCACAGGAGATGATACGCAGGAGGCCCGTGCCCGGTCGCGCGGAGCAGGAGGGCTAGCGGACGCCTCCACCGGCCAGGTAAGGCCAGCCCGCGACTATGAGCAGGCCGAGCGCGCATAGACCGAGAAGCAGGGCGGCGGATCTGCCCCACCCTATCAGCCTTAGCTTGCGGTCCAGTGAAGCGCCCCGCAAACGAACGATTAGAACCGTCACGGCGAAGGTTACTGCCGCGACCACGAAAGCCGCGAAAAAGACGAAGAGCAGGTATCCGGCGAGTTCCTCGGCAGCCAATGTACCTCTGCGAATCCTATCTAGCGCTCAGGGCGAGAATGAGACTTATAGGGAATAGAGTAGGGCAAGTAATTCCGGAAGTATTAGCGTCGGGATAAATCGTGATGTATCAGCGCTGGGTGCAAAAAGGTTATCATGTGGCTACTGAACCGCGGGGCCGTAAGAACAATTGTACCAGCGGCGGTAGGCGGGAGTCAAAGATGTGACGCGCTTGCACCCTTTGACACGCAAGTTCGTTATAATTAGAGCGCGATGCGCACCTCAGCATCCGACCCTTCATTCCCAGTGCCCCCCAGTTGCTCTCCCAATTGCCTTAGATTTCGCTACACACCAGGGAGAATCAAGAAAAGAATGGATAAGAGATATATTCGCGGGCCGCGCCTGCTGGCGGTGGGTGCCATGCTCGTGGCGGTGGTATCGGGGTTTTCGTACCCAGGGCAGGCCTCCGCCGCCGGCCTCGCTACCGCCTACGCGTTGGCTGCCACTTCGAGCCTGCAGCAGCAAGCGGGCACCGGCCAACTGTTCCCACAGACCGGAAAGACTGTATCAGGTCGGTTCCTCGACTACTGGAACACTCACGACGGCTTGATGCAGCAGGGCTACCCTATCTCGGAGGAGATGCAGGAGCAGAGCCAAGTCGACGGCAGGACCTACACGGTGCAGTACTTCGAGCGAGCGGTCTTTGAGCTACACCCGGAGAATCCGGCGCCTTACGACGTGCTCCTCTCGCTGGTCGGGGCCATGCAGTACGCGAGCAAGTACCCTTCGGGCGCGCCCGGCCAGCAGCCCTATCCCGCGGGCGACTCGGTCCTGTTCCCGGAAACGGGCCACCGCCTGGGTGGACTGTTCCTCGACTACTGGAACAGCCATGGCGGCTTGATGCAGCAGGGCTATCCGGTCTCCGACTTGTTCACGGAAGTGAGCGCACTCGACGGCAAGACCTACACCGTGCAGTATTTCCAGCGGGCGGTCTTCGAGTACCACCCCGAGAACCAGGCTCCATACAATGTGCTGCTCTCGCAACTGGGCACGTTCAGCTTCGCGCAGAGGTATGGCGCGGCAAGCGCCGGGGGTGCGGGCACGAGTACAAGCTCGGGTGCGGGAAGTGACGGCACGACCTCGGCGCAAGACCAGGATGGTGATGGCATACCCGACACGGCGGACAAGTGTCCCACCCAGCTGGAGAACCGGAACGGCATCTTCGACTCGGACGGGTGCCCCGACACCTTCAACGACTTCATGGGAGCGGTCGCGGGGGACGTGAACAACTTCTGGACTCAAACCTTCGCGGCCAGCGGGAAGAGCTACGCGCCGCCCAGCGGCATCATACCCTACACGACCCCCATCCGGACGGGCTGCGGCAGGTCGGTGCCCAACAACGCTTTCTATTGCGAGCCCGACAACACGATCTATTACGATTCAAACTTCCTGCAGAGCCAGCTAAGCAGCGGGGGCGACTTCGCGGTGGCGGTTATCACGGCGCACGAGTGGGGCCACCTAGTGCAGACCGACCTGGGTATCATGGACGGCAGCTACCGCTCGGTAGACATCGAGCTACAGGCGGATTGCTTCGCGGGTGCCTGGGCGAAACATGCCGAGCAGACAGGCGAGCTTGAAGCGGGCGACCTACAGGAGGGGGCAAAAGCCCTGTACAACGCGGGCGACCCGGCAAACGTGCCCTGGTTCTCCCGGCAAGCTCATGGCACACCCCAGCAGCGGGAGGACTCGTTCAACAACGGCTACGCGCAGGGCGCACAGGGCTGCCCTATCGCGGGCACCCCAACCGGCTTGGTGCAAGCGTCCAAGTAGGCAGCAGGCACTAACGTGGGGCACCCCGAATTTAGTATCTGTGCCCGACCCAAGCATCGGGGCCTGAAAACACCGGACCCCAACCCCTCCCCGCATGCGGGGAGGAGCGTTCACAAACAACGAGAATGACCGGCTGCGCCGGTCATTCTCGTTGTTTGTGAACCTGGAATGCTATGTTAGTACGCGAGGCATGCCGCTAGCAAACCATTAGTAGGAGTACTATAATAGCAGTCATCATACACAAAGGGGTGCGCCATGAATGACGTGTTGGCGGTGATTTTGGCCGGCGGGCGGGGTGAGGGGCTAAGCGTCCTCACGGAGAAGCGCGCTGAGCCCGCGGTGCCTTTCGCAGGCAAGTATCGCATAATCGATTTTGTGCTCAGCAACTGCGTCAACTCGGGCATATTTAATGTGGCGGTGCTGACGCAGTACCAGCCGAATCCCCTCAAAGACCATATCGGCATAGGTAAGCCCTGGGACCTAGACAGGTGGCAGGGCGGCGTCACCTTGCTCCAGCCGTACATCGGGCGGCAAGAGTCGGGCTGGCAGAAGGGCACGGCCGATGCGCTGTACCAGAATCTCGACTTTATCGTGGGTTCGGGGGCCGATATCGTGCTCGTGCTGGCCGGGGACCACATCTACAGGATGGACTACGCGCCCATGCTCAATTTCCACCGGCAGCGGAAAGCGGACGTAACGCTGGGCGCGGTGCAGGTGCCCCTGGAGGAGGGCCATCGTTTCGGCATCCTGGAAACGGACGGTGAGGGGAGGGTCCTCACCTTTGAGGAGAAGCCGCAGAAACCCAAAGGCACGCTCGGCTCCATGGGCATCTACGTGTTCGGTCTCGACACGCTGGTTCGCGTGCTCATCGAAGATGCTCAGGCCGAGGAAAGCGGGGACTCGCCGAGCCAGCACGACTTCGGGCGCGATGTTATACCCGGGATGATGTCGCGTGGCGAGAACGTGTTCGCATACCCTTACACCGGCTACTGGCAAGACGTGGGGACGGTGCAGTCGTACTGGGAAGCGCACATGGGCCTGCTCGATGAGGACCCCACCTTCGACATTTATGACCCGTCGTGGGTCATACATACGCTGAGCGAGGAACGCCCGCCCGCTTACGTTAGCGGGGAAAGCGAGGTCACACGCAGTTTTGTCTCGCACGGCTGTGTGATCAAGGGGCGGGTGGAGCATAGCGTGCTCTCTCCGGGGGTCGTGGTTGGGGAGGGCGCGGTTGTCAGGGACTCGATAGTTCTGTCGGGCACGGCGATAGGGGCGGGCAGCATTGTCGATCGCTCGATCCTGGACAGGCAGGTGGTGATCGGCAAGAACAGCCGGATCGGGGATGGTGACGATATGACGCCGAACACCAACGGCCCGGCCAGGCTCGATACGGGCATCACGGTGGTGGGCGAGCGGTCACGCCTCCCCGACGGGTTGAAAGTGGGCCGCAATTGCAAGATAGGCGCCGACCTGGAGCCTCGGGACTTCACGACCGACACGCTTGCCAGCGGCGAAACGGTGGAGAATCGCAGCTCCAGGGAGCCCTGGGAGCGGGAGTTGCCCGAGCGGCTGCAGAGTCTGCACGTAACCTGAGAGCGCCAAACAATACGTGCGTTGCGGGTTGTAGGGGCGAGGCATGCCTCGCCCTGTTGGAGCACCCCCGATGTCAGCGGTACACGACCAGGGCGAGGCATGCCTCGCCCCTACGGTTGGTCTTGCTGAATTATCTGGGCACTTTTTGGGCTTTGCCTATTGACAGCGGCTTGGTTCGGTGGTATTGTGAATGCGCATTCAGAATGCGCATTCACAACCTGTTTGGCAAGGGGTGGGTATGCCGGTTTCCAAGTTGCGGCCTAAGTCTGCCGTGACGGCGGTGGATGTGGCGCGGCGGGCGGGGGTGTCAATCGCCACCGTCAGCCGGGTGCTGGGGAGGACGGCGAACGTCAGCGAGGAGGTGACCGAGCGGGTACTCGCTGCGGTGGTCGAGCTTGGCTACGTGCCGCACGCGGCGGCGAGAAATCTGGCGCAGGGTAAGACCACCACGCTGGGCCTACTTCTCCCCGAGATCGGCGTGGATTTCTTCGCCCCAATGTTGCGGGGGATTGAGTCGGCGGCGCGGGAAGCGGGCTACGACCTCATCATCGCCACCCAATACCCGGACGACTCGCGCCGTCCGCTACGCAGGCCGCTAGGGCCCCACAATACGGATGGGCTGCTCATCTTCACCGACAACGTGGACACAGTTGAGGTCGATACACTGCACCGGCAGGCGTTCCCCATCGTGCTCCTCTACAGGTCGCCGGGAGAGGGTGCGGCTATCCCCTACGTGACCATCGAGAACCAAGCCGGGGCCCGCCAGGTCGTGGACCACCTGATAGAGGCGCACGGCAGGACCCGGATCGGTTTCCTGGCGGGGCCCGCCGGCAATGAGGACTCGTACTGGCGAGAGCGCGGCTACCGGGAGGCATTGCAGGCCCACAGCATTCCATACGACCCGGCGCTGGTGGGCAGGGGAGAGTTCAACGAGCAGGTGGCCCGTGCGACGGTCGAGCGCTGGCTGGCGGAGGGCTTTGAGTTCGACGCGATCTTCGCCGCAGACGACGACTCGGCGGGCGGGGCGCTGGCGGCGCTCACGCATGGGGGAAAGAGGGTGCCGCACGACGTAGCGCTGGCGGGCTTCGACGACACGCAAGTCTCGCGCTACCTCACGCCACCTCTCACCACCGTGCACGCGCCCACCGACATGGTCGGGCGGGAAGCAGCACGGCTGCTGGTAGAGCTGATCTCCACGGGCAGCACGGAGCCGGTTACCCTGCTGCCGACGCAGTTGGTTGTCCGGCAGTCGTGTGGGTGCCACAACTGAGCCCAACGAGATGGGCTGTAGGGGCAGGCCCCTGTTGCCTGCCCTGGTCCTGCGCCACAAGCGCCGGGGTTGGTCAACGAGAGCAGGCAACGGGGCCTGCCCCTACAGCCGGTAGATGTAGATAATGAAGGGGAGGACCAGTGGGCGGATGAAGATAACGGTCATTGGTGGCGGATCGACTTACACGCCGGAGTTGATGAACGGCCTGCTTGCGCGGGTGGATACACTGCCGCTGAGCGAGCTGTGTCTGATGGACATCGACCCGGAGCGCCTGGAGGTCGTGGGCGCGTTCGCAACGCGGATGGCGCGGGCCAACGATGCGCCGTTCGAGGTGGTGCTCACAGGGGACCGCGAGCAAGCCATAGAGGGCGCATCGTATGTGCTTACCCAGTTGCGGGTGGGGCGGATGGAGGCGCGGCGGTCGGACGAGTACCTGGGCAGACGATATGGGCTGATTGGGCAAGAAACCACCGGCGTGGGCGGGCTGGCCAAGGCGTTGCGGACCATGCCGGTAGTGCTGGACATCGCCCGGAGCATGCGGCAGCTGGCCCCAGGCGCGCTGCTCGTGAACTTCACCAATCCCTCGGGGCTGGTGACCGAGGCGCTCGCCCGCTACGCGCCAGAGGTGACCGCGGTGGGGGTGTGCAACGTGCCGGTCACGGCCAAAATGGAGCTGCTGGCCGGGCTGGAGCGCGTCCGACGCGAGGCGATCTCCCCGAAGCGAGCCGAGCTGAAGACGCTGGGGCTCAACCACCTCTCGTGGCATTACGGCTTCACGCTGGATGGAGAAGACGTGTGGCCGGCGTTGCTCGAAGCTTACATGGCCTTCCCGGATAAGAGCGGGCACGGCTGGGAGCACGAGACGATTGAGGCGCTCGGCATGATCCCCGGCTACTACCTGCGCTACTACTACCAGACCGAGCGCATGCTGGCCGAGCAGGACGCCTGGCCGCCGTCCCGTGCCGAAGCGGTCATGGAGATCGAGACGGGCCTGCTGGCCCAGTACGCCGAGCCCGGCCGCAAGGCGCCGCCCGAGGGGCTGATGCTCCGGGGAGGGGCCTATTACTCGACCGTGGCGACGGAACTGCTCAACTCGCACTTCAACAACCTGGGAGAGACGCACACCCTCAACGTGCGGCACGGGGGAGTTGTGGCGGGTTGGCCCGCTGACTGGGTACTGGAGATGCCGGCCCAAGTGGATGCGAGCGGGATCCACCCCTTGCCGGCGGAGCCTCTCCCGCCGGTCTGCTTCGGGCTCCTCGCGCACGTCAAGAGTTTCGAGCTGCTAGCGGTGGAAGCAGCAGTGCACGGCGACCGGCGAGCGCTCTACCAGGCGCTGCTGGCCCACCCTCTCGGCCCTTCGTCCGACCAGATCCAGGCCGTCCTCGACGACCTGCTCGAGACCAACAGGGCTTTCTTACCTCAGTTCTTCGCTTGACGCGGCGTTCGGGTCGCGGAGAGCGAGCGATCGGGCCTGCGAAAGCAGGCGGTTAGCATTTATTACCGGAAAGGAGCAAAGGAGATGTTTGGACGAACGGATCGAGACCAGGCAGGCAGCGACGCCGCATGGGGATTGCTCTCCCGCGCCAGTATGAGCGGACCTAGAAGGCTGGCCGCTTTGATGCTGGTGTTCACACTATTGCTAAGCGCGTGCGGGACAGAGGCTGCGCCGACGAACACCCCTGTACCACCCATCCCCACCGACACGGCAGCGGCGAGCAGTGCGGCTAACGACACGCCCACGACCGCTCCGGCCGCCAGCACGCCCACCAGCGCCCCCGCAGCGGCGGGCGACCAGGTGGTCAATATGCTGTGGACCGACAATAACAACCTCCGGCAGCCTCTCATTGCCGACTTTACGGCGGCCACGGGCATAAAGGTCAACCAGGTGCAGGTGCAGTATAACGAGCTGCTCGATAAGGTCAATACCACCGTGCAGGGGGGTGGCGACACTGACGTAATCGAGATGGACACGATCTGGACCCCGCAGTTCGCCTCGGCGGGTTGGATCGAGGACCTGACCGACAAAATCGGGGCCGATCTCAAGAAGGACATCCCGGAGTCGTCGCTGAGCGCGGTTACTTACAAGGGTAAGCTGTACGGTATGCCCTGGTTCAACAGCGCCAAGCACCTCTTCTACAACTCCAAGCTGCTCCAGGATGCGGGCTTCGCGAACCCACCCGCGACCCTGGACGAGTTCGTGAAGCAAGCGCAGGCCACCACGAAGCAGGGCCAGTGGGGCTCGGTGTGGGCCTGGAAGCAAGCAGAGGGGCTGATCTGCGACTGGGTGGCGATCATGTACACGAAGAAAGGGGCCCGAATCCTCGATGATAACGGCAAGGCCGTTTTCAACAAGGAGGGGGGCACCGAGGCGCTGCAGTGGATGGTGGACCTGCTCTACAAGTACAAGGTAGCGGACCCGGCGTCGCTGGAGTATAACGAGTCGGACGTGCAGAAGGCGTTCCAGACGGGCACCTACGCGTTGACCTATAACTGGGAGGGGGACCTACCGGCCGACAACGACCCGACCAAGTCGAAGGCCGCGCCCAACGTCAAAATAGGACTGCTGCCGGGCAGCGCGGACGTGCGCAGCTCGTCGGTCAACGGCTCGGAAGGGTGGGCCATCCTGAAGAGCGCCAAGAACAAGGACGCGGCGTGGAAACTGCTCCAGTATATGGCCAGCCCGGCGTGGCAGAAAAAGGCGGCGATCACCGCGGGCGATTACCCGATCCTCTCGTCGCTGTACAGCGACCCGGATCTGCAGAAGCAGGTGCAGGACTTCCCGATATATGGCGAGCAGTTCAAGTACCTGGCGGTGCGCCCGCAGGTACCCGGCTACGCGCAGAAGTCCGACATCATTCAGAAGCACATGCACGAGGCGTTGCTGGGCAAGGTCCCGCCACAGGAAGCGATGGACGCAGCGGCCAACGAGGTGAATGCGGCGACATCGAATCCGTAAGAGGCGAGGGCGACCGTAAGGCAACCTGACCAGGAGGAGTTTGGCCGGTGGAACAGACGGCGGTGACCGCGAAGCAGCGGGGCGGGAAGATACGCACAGGCGAGCTTTCGGAGCGCGCGCTCGGGTTGTTCATGCTCGCGCCGATGGCAATTGTGCTGCTGATTGTCATCGGCTACCCGCTGGCCGACTCCTTCTGGCTGAGCCTGCACAGGGCTAACCTGGCCAGCCCCGAGCAGGGCCAGCCCTTCATCGGGTTTGACAACTACCTCTTCGCCTTCCGCCAGCCGGCTTTCTGGTACGCGATCCAGCGCACACTCTACTTCACCGTAATATCGGTCGGGCTGGAGCTGGCGCTGGGGTTGCTGTTCGCGGTGCTGCTCAACGAGCGCTTCCGGGGCAACCTGGGAGCCAGGCTGGCTATGATCCTGCCCTGGGCGCTGCTGACCGTGGCGAATGGGGTGCTGTGGGCATGGATACTGAACCCTACCTACGGGATATTCAACGCAACACTGATGAACATGGGCGTACTGCAAACGCCGAAATCGTGGCTTAGCGACACGTTCTGGACCATGAATATGATCATCCTGGCCGATGCCTGGAAGACGGTGCCCAACATGACGCTGCTCCTGCTGGCGGGACTGCAGACGATACCGTCGGAATTGTACGAGGCCGCCGAGATCGACGGGGCCTCGCGCTGGCAGAAGTTCGCCAGGATCACCTTCCCGCTGCTGCGCCCGGTGATTCTGGTGGCCGTGGCGTTGCGCACGATCGGGGCGTTTCGCGTGTTCGACATTATATACGTGCTCACGGGCAACGGCGGCCCCGCCGACAGCACAAAGGTGATCTCTTTCTACGACTACGACCAGGCATTTCACTATCTCTTCTTCGGCTACGGAGCGGCTATATCGTGGCTCATCACGGCATTTATGATCGTGCTGATCGTCATCTACATGCGGCTCTTGCGATCGGATGTGGGACCGTGATGCGTGGGAATCTGCTAAGCCCGTGGCTGCGGTCGGTGCTGCTTGTAGGCTATCTCCTCTATACGCTGGTGCCGATCGCCTGGCTGTTCCTCAGCACGATCCAGACGGAGGCGAGTCTGCTGACGCTGCCGCCGCGGGTGATTCCCTCGGACCTTACCCTGAAGAACTACGTGGACATCTTCAAGCCTGCGGCTTTTGGGCAGAACAGCGGCGAGTCGACGTTCGTGCTCGCGATGCGCAATAGCATTATTGTGTGCGTGGGCACCACCTTCGTGGCGCTCCTCTTCGGCACGCTGGCGGCGTACGCCTTCGCGCGATTCAACATCCCACAAAAGCGCACCCTGCTGCTGGTGGTGCTCGGGAGCCAGTTGCTGCCGGCCGTGTCTATTATCATCCCGCTGTTTCGGATGTTCAAGAGCGCCCACTTGCTCGACAGCCTGCTGGCGTTGGTGCTGGCTTACGCGACGTTCAGCATACCGTTCGTGGTGTGGATCATGGCGGGCTATTTCCAGACGGTGCCGAGAGAGCTGGAGGACGCCGCGCGCATAGATGGGGCCTCGCGCTTCCAGGCGTTCAGGCGGGTGGCGCTGCCCCTGGCATTGCCGGGATTGGGCGCGACGGCGATTTTCACCCTGCTCAACGCGTGGGACGAGTTCTTCTTCGCGCTCATTTTCACTTCGACCTATAGCTCCAAGACGCTGCCGGTGGCGCTGGCTGAGTTCATCGGGCGACACAGCGTGAACTGGGGGCTGCTGGTGACCGGGGGCTTCATCGCCAGCCTGCCGCCAATAGTGCTATCGCTCGCCTTCTACCGCTACATTGTGTCGGGGCTCTCGGCCGGCGGGCTCAAAGGGTAAGGTGTCCATAATCCCGGCAATCGTCTAACAGGTCAAATATGACTCCATACTTCCTGGGGATCGATATAGGGGCCACCAAGAGCCACGCGCTGGTGGCCGACGAGGATGGCCGGGCCCTGGGATTTGGCCGCGCGGGGCCGGGCAACCACCAGGATGTCGGCTACGAAGGCATGTCGGCGGCGCTACGCGAGGCGGCCGCGGAGGCGCTGAGCATGGCCGGGATCAGCATGGAGCAGGTAGCAGGAGCGGGGTTTGGGATCGCGGGATTCGACTGGCCATCGCAGCGCCCGCGGATGCTCGAAACAGTCCGGCATGCGCTGGGGATGGACAGGGGCGTGCCTGTGGCTGTGACCAACGATGTGATGCTCGGGCTGGTGGCGGGCACGAACGAGGGCTGGGGGGTGGCGCTGTCGGCGGGCACGAGCAACAACTGCCGGGGGCGGGATAGGTTGGGGAGGGAGGGCCGCGTGACGGGCGAGGGGAGCCAGTTCGGCGAGTACGGTGGGGGGCACGAGCTGGTGGCGAAGGCGCTGCATGCCGTGACGGCGGCCTGGTCCCTGCGGGGGCCGGACACCCGGCTGACCGAGGCGCTTGTGGAGTACGTGGGGGCAAGGGACGTGGACGACCTACTCGAAGGCATATCCCAAAGGTATTATTTCTTGAGCTCGGAGGCAGCTCCCATCGTCTTCGATGTGGCGTCATCGGGCGACCGCGTGGCCCGTGAGGTGATAGCTTGGGCCGGGCGAGAGCTTGGAGACCTGGCGGTGGGGGTGATACGTCAACTTGGCTTTGAGCGGACCACTTTCGACGTGGTGCTGAGTGGTAGTCTCTTCGAAGGCGGGCCAGTGCTGACGGGGCCGCTGGGCGAGACCGTCCACGCGGTAGCGCCAGGGGCGCGGTTGAAGCGCCTGGCGGCGCCCCCGGTAATAGGCGCGGTGCTCATAGGGATGGAAGAGGCCGGCCTCGACCCGGGGCCCCGGCGGGCAATGCTGGCGCGTACCACACGAGAGCTGCGGAAATTACCCCTGGCTGAAATCCTATAAACGCTTCTACCGCCAGTCTCGATCTACAAGTGTCCTACTTGACAAGTAACGTTACTTACGTTACAATAGCCAGGTTGTGCTTGATATTCCTCCCCCGGAAAGTGTTTAGAGCGTCTTACAAAACCTCCGGCGCGCACCGGAGCATCTGTAGGGGCGAACACAAGGTTCGCCCTCCATGGGCATGGCAGCGACCAGGGCGAACACAAGGTTCGCCCCTACAGGGACCGGTTTTGGTTAGGCACATTTAGCGGTGGAGATCAATGCACCTCGCATATGTCAGAATGTTAGAAACAGAAAGTAGGAACAAGAAAGTGGCACTCTTTGGTGAAAAGCAATTAGAAGAAATCACAGCGCTGGTTCGCGGGCGTTACGACGAACTGGGCGCCACGTTGGGGGAAGCGCCCTCCCAGGATAAGACAGGCATGGTGGACGATAAGAGCCCGTTGCGGCGCGACCTGAAGTTGCTGGCCGGGGTCGCGAACGGCGAGTTCGGGCGGAGCGACGCGATGGTGCGCCGGGTAGAGCTGGCGCTGGGGCGGCTGATGGAACTGCTGGTGGGGAACGCGCTGCACGGCAGGGCGACCTTGCCGGGCGACTTCTGGCGCACGACCGCCGGCGTGCTTGTCTCGCGAGCGCGCTGGTGGATATCGATCGATGACCTGATTACTATCAGCAATGCGGCCGCACTGGCTTTCGGGGAGAACACTCAGGCGAATAGGATGCGCATCTCGAGGGCTATGGACAATGGCCTGCTGGAGTGGATACCCGACCCGTCGGTTGCCAACCCGCAGCAGAACCGGCGCGTGCTGCGCCCACAGGTAGAGCGCCTGCGCGACCTGAGCCGGCTGCCGGAGTAAGTAGCCCCCTTCCGCCCCTGGCGAAAGTAGCCAGCCTGCTCAGAGTCCCCAGCAGATCTAACAACGAGAACTGACTTCGGGCTCTACAGGCGGGCTATTTTAGTGCCGGCCGGAGGGGTCTTCCTGCCCGCCAAGCCAGCAGGTAATTGTATGGCGAAATCTCGCCCCGGCGCACTTTCCAATCGCCGGGCGTGGTTGGGGGGCTGATGCCGAAGTGGAGGTGCGGGGCGGTGTAGCGGGCATCGCCGCTACGGCCCGTCCTGCCGAGGGTCTGACCGACTTTTACCCGCACGCCCGGCACGATGCCGGGCTGCACCGAAGTAAGGTGCGCGCCGTAGTAGCGCACGCCGTCGTCGCCGATGATCGCGACGGAGCGGCCGCCACGGGTGGCGGGGTCGTCGACCCTGGGGTCCCAGGTATCGACCGTGCTTATGAAGTTCACAACCCCATTGGTGGGCGCTACGAAAAGGCTGCCGATAGGGCAGAAGATGTCGGTAGCTGGGTAGTCGTGGTGGTATTTGCCGAAGCTAGCGACGTTAGCAGGCTGGACGGGGAACATGTAAAGCCGCGGGGCCGCCGGGGTGCGCGAAGCGGTAAGCCGGGCCGCGACCGTACGGGTTGGCGCTGCGACGGAAACAACCGGCGATGTACTAGAGGGTTGAGATTCTAGTCCGACGAGCGTCGCCAGGTAACGACCAGGTGCCGTGACGGGAAGGCTCGTGGAGGCGGAAGCAGTGGCCGGTGCGGGCAAGGCGTCCACGAGTTGGCCGGCTCCGAAGAAGGTGTGGGCGGTGAGCAGGAGCAGTACCACCATCGCGGAGAAGCGAGCACAGCGCGCCAGCGCGGACGTGGTCTGAGTGATGTGAGTGAAGCGCATGGCTCTCTCCTTTCGCAGATTTTAGAAGCATACCACGCCAGGTGGCGGCTGTCTATGTGTGCTGTTCGGGGTAGGTGTTCACACTTGAGGTGGCCTGAATTGTCGTTGGGGCAGGTCTTGTGCCTGCCCTGGTCGTATACCCCGTGATCGAGGTAATCAACCAGGGCAGGCACAAGACCTGCCCCTACAAGCGCATTCGTTCGGCCCTATGTCTGACCGCTTTCCTGTTGGGTTGGCGGTTCTAAACCGGCCGTTTTCTTCTTCGGGGGTTTAGGTCTTGCGTCGTTCACGGCGCGGCGGTACCCGTCTTGCTGGGTTCTCTCCATCCATAACAGGTCATAAGGAGGATAGGATCATGGCTCGTCCATTTCGCTTCGGCGCGGTAACAAGTGGCCTTGGCTCGCCGGAGGCCTGGGTTGGGCTGGCTCGGCGGGCCGAAGAGTTGGGTTACTCTACGTTGCTCATGCCCGACCGTCCCTCGATGGGAGGGATGGCCCCTATCGCGGCGCTGACGGCAGCGGCGATGACGACCACCAGGCTGCGGGTAGGGAGTTACGTGTTCAGCAACGATTACAGGCACCCGGCTATGTTGGCAAAGGAAGCGGCCACCCTCGACCTGCTATCAGGAGGGCGCTTCGAGCTAGGGTTGGGTGCCGGGGTGGGCCAGCCCGACTACCGGCAGATGGGCCTGTCGTTCGACGAAGCGGGCACCCGCGTGGGGCGCTTCGAGGAGGCATTGAGGATCATCAAGCTGATGTTCACGGAGGACGAAGTGAGCTTCAGCGGGAAATACTACACCATCGAGGGGATGCGGGGGCTGCCGAAACCCGAGCAGAAACCGCACCCTCCCATCGTGATGGGCAGCAGCGGCAAGCGGATGCTGACCATCGCGGGGCGGGAGGCGGATATTATCGCGCCCACGCCGAAGTTCCCCCGGCCAGGTCAGCCGGCGGACGACGTGCCACTGGAGGAGAAAATAGGCTGGATTCGCGAGGCGGCGGGAGAGCGCTTCGCGGACATCGAACTGGCCCAGACCGCCTATTATATAGAGCTAACCGATGCTCCTACGCCCATCGCCACGCAGCCGAGTGGGCCGCCGATACCGAAGCGGCCCATGAGCACTGATCAGACCGTGGAGCACCTGGAGGAGTTGCGCGAGCGGTACGGGTTCTCCTACATACAGATTTTCGAGGCCCAGTTGGAGAACTTCGCGCCCGTGATCGAGCGATTGGTGGGGCGCTGAGGCGGCTAAGGATAGGGAGGCGTTTCCCGCTGCTCGCTTTCGATGGAAAGGAGCGTGAGGCCCAGGTCGCGAACCCTGGCGATCAGGCCGTAGAGCGCCGCCGCATCAGCGGCCGGACCGCACAGGGTGGTTATGCCTTCATCTTGTGTGATTGTCATGCCATCGAACCAGTGCAACCGCCGGTCGTCCAGCAATCCTCGAACTTTGATCCGGTAGTAGAGCGGGCTATCATTAAACCTGTTCACAGGTCTTCCCTCCTGTAAGGTGCTCTGGTTTATGCAGCCCGCTCAACCTAGCCGCCGGGATATTCTCAGTGCATGCCATGTATCGCGTCGTATGCCAGGTTCACTGCCACGTATGCCAGGATGGCTGCCGCCGCTACGCCGATAGCGATCATTCGCGGGGTGAGCCGCTTGCGCTCTCCCGCGGACGCCTGGTCGAAGGTGACGGGCGGAAGTTCTCTGAATTTTTCGACGGCCAGCCTGCCGCGCGTGGCGATTATGAGCGCAATAGCGAGCACGCCGTACACTTTGGCCTGCAAGAAGAAATCGCCTGGCACCAGCAGCATTTGTTGAGCCATCAGGGCGACGGCTGCGTTTTCACCTGCGTGCATCAGGGTGGCGGCGAGCGTGCTGCCCTGGGCGCTGTTGTAGACCCAGGTCATGATAAAGGTGAAGGGTATCACCCACGAAGAGAACGCTACTGCTATGAGGAGGGGGCTGACCGAGCCTTTCCAGTCGGGCAGGAAGAAGAGAGGCGCGTGCCACCCTGCCCATAGGACGCCGAGGACCAGACTTCCCCAGAATGGACCTATTGCCTTCTGCAGCCGAGGCAGGGCGAAGCCGCGCCACCCCAACTCCTCACCAAGAGGCCCAGAAGGAAGGCTGGTGAGCATGAGCGCGGAGTATGCTGAGAAGAATACCAGAGGCTGGCCCGCTATCGCAGCCAACGGTGTTCCACCGAGTTGGAGAGAGGTAATGGCGACAATGGCGAGGAGCGGGCCGTAGAGAGCCAGTAGATACCAGAGGTAGGAGGCGCGGCGCGGCCGGTATCGCCTGAAGAGGTCGCGGACGCCCTGGTTGCCTTCCGAAGCCCTGGTTATCACCACCGCTGAGAGGGCGGGGCCGGCGAAAGACGCCAGTACCAGAAAGGGGAAGGCAGGCAGATGGAAGGGGAGGACGCCCAGCCCATTCTGCGCCAGCATCAGCGGCAGCAAGGCGAGCCAGGCGCCTCCGTAGGCCAGCAAGAAGAAGGCAACCAGTGGATGGCTCGCTACCCGGTCCCTTATTGAGAGCCGGCGGCCCTCTCGCGCGATTGAAATTGAAAGTGTCGCGGACATTTTCTGCCTCCTAGAATGCTATATGGGAGCTATTTGGTTGAGCAGACCGAGGTCTCACTGCTCACAATGTAGCGGCGAGGAGGAGGAGTTGCCCTCCCCCAAACGGGGGAGCAAGGAGGGTGATTAGGGTAGAGGACTATAGGATCATCAGGTCGCGAGCACGCTGGATGGCCTGGACTCGGTTGTGGACTCCCAACTTACCGTAGATATTCTTGAGGTGGGTCTTTACCGTGCTGGTGCCTACCATGAGGGTGGAAGCGATCTCGGGGCCCGAGAGGCCGGAAACGAGAAGACGCAGCACGTCGATCTCGCGTTCGCTGAGCGGCTCGGCCAGCAGATTGCCGGCGAGCCGGCTCTTTGTGCTGGAATTGGAAGCGTCGAACAGTGAGAGGAGGTGGGCGGCGTGGGTTGCTGCCGGGTCGCGCTTAAGAGCTTCTTCGAGGAGGGCGCGCATGGGCTCGTCTGCGTCGAGGAAGACGCGGAGGTATCCGCCGGGCTCGGCGATGGAGATAGCCAGCGAGAGTACACGGAGGGCCTCGCCCATTTGATGTTTTTCGCGGAGGGCCAGGGATTGCAACGCCAGGATCTCGGCAAGTCGACCCTTGCGGCCCCCGGAGGCCGCCCTTTCGCTCGCTTTGGAGAGCAGGGCCAGGGTTCTGGCCGAATTATTGGTGGCGAGGTAGACCCGCGCCAGGGTCATCGTTTCGATCTCCTGCTGGTGGGTCGGGAGTTGCGGTGGGGCTGCTTCGGCCCGCTCAGCCCAGCGGCGGGCAGGCTCGAGGTCCCCGGTCCGGAGCCACTGCGTGACCGCCAGCCACTCGGCGGGCCTGGTGATGCGAACGCGATCGGAGCCCTCGGCAAGTTGCGCCGCCTGCTGGACGGCCTGGGCCGCAGCCTCTTCTTCTCCCCTGGCCCAGAGGGCGCGTGCGAGTGCCGCGTAGCCCTCCACGAGGTTTGTGTTCCAGTCGCGGATCGCCTCCAGGAGGGCCACACCTTGCCGCAGGTGCTCAAGCGCCTCGTCCAACCTGTTCCACTCGACAAGCACCTGCCCGAGACCAACATGAGCCATGCCGGTGGCGGGGACGAAATGGGAGTCAGGTAGCTGTAGAGCGCGCCTCTGAGCGCGTGCAGCTTCGTGGAGGTCACCGGTGAGCATATGGACCGCCGCCATATTGTTGATCGCGACGGTGACAGCCAGGGTGTCCCCGGCGGCGCGTCCCAGTTGCTCGGCGGCCGCGTATGCGTCGAGGGCCGGTTGGAGACGCTCGGCGACCAGGTAGGCGTTGGCGCGAAAGATCTCTACGGAGGCGCGGTCCCCATAGCGATCCTCAGGCAGTAGGTCCAGCGCCCGGTCGGCCATGGCGACGCAGCGGTCCAGATCGAACCGGGCGGAGGAGACAAAAGTCAGCAGGACGGCCAGGTCGGCCTCAATGGCCCTGCTTTCCGGCGGCTTGCCGGCCGCCTCCAGGTGCTGCTCGACCCGCAGGCCGTATTCCTCCGCGCCGTCAAGTCGTCCCGTGGAGGCTAGCACCCAGGCGTAATCGAGGCAAAGTTGGGCGTCGGAACGTATCACATCTTCGGGGAGGGCTTGCAGCCACCGGCGTAGCGCTTCCAGGCTGCGAGGTTGGCGAGCCAGGTCTTGCAAGCTGCGCGAAATGAGGCCCGCCGCATATGGGAAATCCGTGGCAAGAAGCGCATGCTCGATGGCCTCGGCCAACATGCCGTTTTCGGCATACCAGCGGGCGGCGCGCCCCCGAATCCTCGTTGAAAGGCCCGGATCGGCGGCGTCGAGGCGGGACAAGAGGAGGTCGGCGAACAATTGGTGGTAGCGATACCAGGTGCGGTCCATATCCAGTGGGGTGAGGAAGAGGTTGGCCCGCTCTATCTGCCGCAGCATGGCCTGCGAGTCCACGCCGTCCAGGTTGGGCAGGTCCTCGCCGGAGAGCACGGCGTCGCAGAGGGAAGTGGATACCTTGCCGAGAACCGAGGTGCGCAAAAGGAAGGTCTGCACGGTGGCCGGCTGGGCGTTTAGGACTTCTTCGACCAGGTAATCGAGGATGTAGCGATTGGTGCCGGTGAAAGCCGAGATGAAGCCCGCGGCGTCGGCATGGTCGCGCATGGAGAGAGCGGCGAGTTGCAGGCCGGCTATCCACCCCTCGGTGCGTGCCTCGATAGCGGCCACCTCGGCGGGCAAGAGGTGCAAACCCATGGTGGAGCGCAGGAACTCGGCGGCCTCCTCGGTGGTGAAGCGGAGGTCGGCGACCCGCAGTTCGGAAAGCTGGGCCCTGGCTCGCATGCGGGCTAGCGGTAGGGGTGGGTCTTCACGGGTGGCTATCGCCAGGTGGAAGCCGAACGGCAGGTGCGCTACCAGGAAGGCCAGGGCCTCGTGTACCTCCAGGTTGGCTATAGTGTGGTAGTCGTCCAGCACGAGCACACCGCCCGTCGGGCCTGCGGACAGTTCGTTCACCAACCCGGCCATGAGGGATGGGGCATGAACGGTAGAGGTCGAGTCGAGCATAGCGAGCAGGCTGTCGCCTGCGCCGGGGAGGATGAGGCGAACAGCAGTTACCAGGTAGCGCATGAAGCGCGCGGGGTCGGAGTCGCCCGCGTCGAGGGAGAGCCAGGCCATCGGGCGGCCGGCCTCCTGGAGCCGCCGCACCCAATCAGCGACCAGGGTGGTCTTGCCCGACCCGGCGGGGGCCGAAACCAGGGTCAGCATTCCACCCAGGCCAGCATCCAGTCGGGCAAGCAGGCGAGCGCGAGGCACCAGGCCGTGGCGCGGGCCGGGCAGGTAGAGTTTTGTAGCTATAAGCGGCGCCACGGCGGAAGTGCGCACGATGCTTTGCCCCTCTATGGACGGGTAGGATGACTCATTAGAGTAGACGTCAGTAAAGCAGGACCGGCCCTTTTGGAGAGTCTATATCACACCAGACTCCAGGTGGCAAGGGGTGGCGGTACGCGGTCCATGATGTAACGTTGAAATCAGCGGGCACAGTGGCCGATAATAGTCGGACCATGCAAAGCCAAACTTTGAGCGGGGCCTGGGAGTTTCGCCAGGCGGGTAGCGAGGAATGGCTGCCGGCGCGGGTGCCAGGGGGTGCGCACACGGACCTGCTGGCGCTCGGCCTTATCCCCGATCCCTTCGTGGCGGACAACGAGAAGCCCGTCCGCTGGGTGGCCGAGTCGGGCTGGGAGTACCGGCGTGAGTTTTCCTGCCCACCCGAGTTGCGGGCGAAGGAGAAGGTCTTCCTGGTGTGCGATGGGCTGGATACACTCGCGACTATTACGCTCAACGGCCAGGAGTTGGGCCACACTGACAATATGTTCCGGCAGTACAGGTGGGATGTAAAGCCGTTATTGCGCGGGCAGGGTGAGGCCCATGCCAACGAACTGGTGATCGCGTTCGATTCGCCGGTGAGGTACGCCGCGGAGAAGCAGGCGGTACGGTCGCTGCCGGGCGTGTCGCAGGCGATCCCCGGCGGTCCCTACCTGCGCAAAGCCCCCTGCCAGTTCGGGTGGGATTGGGGACTGCAACTGCCGCCCGTGGGTATCTGGAAGGACGTCCGTTTGGAGGGCTACTCGCATGCCCGCCTCCAGGAGGTCCATCTGAGGCAGCGCCACGCCGAGGGGCGGGTGACGGTGGAGGCGCGGGTAACTATCGAGCGGTGGAGCGAGGAGGCATTGGCGGTTACCACGCGCATCACGGCGCCTGATGGAGAGGTGTTGGCAGGGGAGGCGGCCGTTGCGCCGGGTTCGAGCGAGGCCCTTGTGAGGGTGGTTGTACAGCAGCCGAAGCTCTGGTGGCCCAAGGGCTACGGCGAGCAGCCGCTTTACCAGGTGGAAGTTGAGTTGATCGAGGACGACAAATCCAAAATCGGGGAGCCTTCCGTGCCGCCAGGTATCGAGACGTCCAGTCCTCTGGATCTGCGGGCTTACAAGATCGGCTTGCGCACGGTCGAGTTGCGCCAGGAGGAGGACCGGTGCGGACGCTCGTTTGGGTTCGTGGTCAACGGGGTGCCGGTGTTCGCAAAGGGGTCCAACTGGATACCAGCCGACTCCTTCCCTACGCGGATAAGTGACGAGCGCCTTGAGTGGCTGGTCCGCTCAGCCGCTGAGAGCCACCAGAATATGCTGCGGGTGTGGGGTGGGGGGTTCTACGAGGAAGAGCGGTTCTATAACCTCTGCGATCGATACGGGTTGCTTGTCTGGCAGGACTTCATCTTCGCGTGCAGCGTTTACCCTCTGGACGACTCGGAGTTCCTTGAGAGCGTGCGCGCCGAGGTGGTGGAGAACATCAGGCGACTGCGCCACAGGGCCAGCCTGGCGCTCTGGTGCGGCAACAACGAGATGGAGGAGGGGTGGGACGACTGGGGCTGGGACCGGCCTGAATTTGGAGACTTGAAGGCAGCTTACGACCTGTTCTTCCATCACACCCTGCCCGGCTGGTGCGTGGCCGAGGACCCCGACCGGTCCTACTGGCCCAGTTCCCCGTCGTCGGGGGTGCCCTTCGAGGACCCGAACGGCCAGCGCCAGGGGGACGCCCACTATTGGGACGTGTGGCACGGGGGCAAGCCGTTCACCGCCTACCGCGACCAGTACCCGCGCTTCATGAGCGAGTTCGGCTTCCAGGCGCTGCCTACCATGGAAACGATCCGCTCTTTTGCGAGCGAGGCCGACCTGAATATGACCTCGTACGTCATGGAGCAGCACCAGAAGAACGCCAGCGGCAATGGCCTGATCGTAGGTCAGATGCTCGATGCCTTCCGCATGCCGATGGACTTCGAGTCGCTGGTCTACCTCAGCATGGTGCTGCAGGCCCAGGGGATCCGCTACGGCGTGGAGCATTGGCGGCGACACAAAGAGCGCGTCGGGGGCACGCTCTACTGGCAGCTCAATGACTGCTGGCCCGTGGCCTCGTGGTCCAGCCTCGACTATTTTGGCCGCTGGAAAGCGCTCCACTACGCGGCCCGGCGCTTCTACGCCCCGGTGCTCCTTTCGATCGAGGACAGGCCGCCTGAAATGGCGCTCCACGTTACGAGCGACCTGGTGGAGCCCTGGGAGGGTTCCGTCCGGTGGTCGCTGGAGACTCTTTCGGGAGAAGCGATCGAGTCAGGTAAGGAGCTAGTGCAAGTGCCACCGCTCTCATCGACTGCTGTTCGGATGCTCGACTTCGGGGACCGGGTGTCGGATGAGAAGAGCCGGGAGATGGTTTTCGTCGCTGAGTTGTGGCATGGCAACCAGAGAATTACCACGCAGGTGACTACGTTCGCGCCGACAAAGCACCTGGCACTGGCCGCTCCTGATGTGCAAGCGAGTATGAGCAGCGAGGGAGGCATGCTGGTTGTGGCGTTGCAATCGGGCTCCCTGGCGAGGATGTTGGAGTTGTCGCTGGAGGGGGTTGACGCGGTGTTCAGCGACAACTACTTCGACTTGCCCGTGGGTAGGGCGATGACGGTTACGTGCCCCATGCCGGCGGGTTGGACGCTGGAACGCGCTCGGGAGGCGCTGAGGTTGCGCTCGGTTCATGACAGTTATAAGCCCCGATAGGGCCAGCGGGGGTAAGAGAACCGGCCACCCCATACGCATCAAACTAAGGGATTGCAAGCAGGTTTTAGGCGCAACTACGCCTGTAGGGGCAGGCCCCCGTTGCCTGCCCGATTGATAGCATAGCACCGGGCACTCAACAGGTTCAACCATTTTCATCACTCGCTGGTGGCCCTCAGGGCCATGCAAAACTGTTATGAACTATGTACCAAATACCAATAGTTGAACGAAGCGAGCAGCCTTGGTAAGGCTACGTTCCATCTACCATCTTGGTATCCATCGAGGTACCCGCGCTTTGTAATTGATATAGCTTGCCCCGAAACGCTGCTCCAGACCGGGCTCTTCAATCGACACGAAGTACACATGGTTTATCAGCAGAACCAGCGCCGCCCAAAGGGCTATCGCCCATGACCCCCAAACGAGCGCTTGTCCGAACAACATCGTCACCACCCCGCTAATCATTGGATTGCGTACATGTCGGTACGGCCCTGCCGCAATCAGCGCCTGCGTCGGGTCCCACGGGGCCAATGTGCCCCGTCCTACTTTTGCGAACAAAGTCACGCACCAGCAAAACAGCCCCAAGCCCCCAGTGAACAATATCACTCCAAGTAAGCGAGCGGGCCCCTCCAGCGGTAAATCGTCCCCCCAGCGTGTAGCTACGTCAGCTATATCACCAACCGGAAAGGAAGTGGCAGTGAGCAGCCAATACGGGACTACAACCACTACCATGAAAGGCAAGAGCAGAATGGCCAACAGGTGGCGTAGTAGCACCATCTCTCGCTAATCTTACCCTATTTCCATCTGCTTGCCGCAGACCCTTGCCGATCTGAATTTCGTTGCCTCACCACGGCTCCATATCTCAATCTGCCACGCTTTGTTCGGCCTGCCCTACTATGCGAGTCGTCGCAAATCTCCCATTGTTCATAACAAGCTCTACGGGTTCGGGTAGGGTGGGGAACAGGGCGAGGCATGCCTCGCCCCTACGGGTTTGGGTTTAGATGGTGTCTACTGTGATGCCGTAGGAGCGCAGGGCGGCGAGGATTTCCTCGGGGGCGGCTTCGTCGGTGATAATGCGGTCGACCTCGGGGGGTAGGGCGAAGGCGCTGAAGGCTGTGGCCCCAAACTTGCTGGCATCGACTATACCCACGACCACGCTGGAGGCGCGCACCATATGCTGCTTGAGCTCGGCCTCCTCGAGGTCGGCCTCCATCAGGCCATCGCGAGCGGTGACGCCGCGGGCCCCGAAGAAGCCCACGTCGAAGCGAAGGCGTTGGAGGGAGTCGTAGTTGACGCTACCGACCAGGGAGCTTGAGCGATGGCGCAAGGTGCCCCCAACCACTATGGTGGTAATACCCGCGGAGAAGTTGAGTTCGAGGGCGGTGTACAGGCCGTTGGTGACAACGATCAGATCCTCGCGGTCCTTGATGAGGTGGGCTACCTGCAGGGCGGTGGTGCTGGCATCGAGGAAGATCTGCTGGCCGGAGGCGACGAGGGCCGCGGCGGCCTGGGCGATGCGGCGCTTCTCCTCCAGGTGCTCCTGCTCCCGTGCGGCG
>JBJMMB010000321.1:0-8434 GCA_045805005.1 Chloroflexia bacterium | reverse complement strand
TAAGTGATAAGATTATGGCAAACTCGTTTCCCCTGGAGAATGCTGCTTATGCAAAAGGCACGCCCCAATGTGCCCCGTGCGGTGTGGATTGCCGGATCGATCCTTACCGCAGCCTGGTTGGCCGTTTACCTGGCAACAGTGTCGCCCACGGTCAACTTCATCGACAGTGGTGAGCTGATAACGGCCCTGCACGAGCCGGGGGTGGTGCACCCGCCCGGTTATCCTCTCTACACGCTTCTGGGATATGTAGTGTCGAGCGTGCCCGTGGGCGAGGTGGCGTGGCGTGTCAACGCGCTCTCCTCCCTGTTCGGGGCGCTGGCCGTAGGGGCTATGTTTTTCTTTCTCGCCGAGGTCATGAGCTACACGGCCTGGCTGAGGAAGCCCAGACCGCCGGCATCACAGCCCCAGCGCAAGCAAAAGCCTGGACAGCGTCCGGTCCAACAACCGCCCCCCGTTCCTGCTCAGCCGCCGGCAACCACGCAGCCGAATCTCTGGACCCTGATCCTCTGCGCTGCTGCGGGGGCCTCGCTGCTGGGAGCCGCGTCCACCTTCTGGAACAGGTCCACCCAGGCCAAGATGTACACCATCCACTACTTCCTGGCACTGGTGATCTTCCTGCTGGCGCTCGAGTACCGCTGGTCGTACGAGCGAGGTGCGGAGCGGCAGGCGAGGCGCTGGCTGGTGGCCCTGGCGGCCTGCCTGGGTTTGTCGTTCACGAACCACCTGATGACCAGCCTGATGGTGCCCGGTATCCTGATCCTGCTGATATGGGGCCGGGGCTGGACCTTACGCGTGCGCAGCGTGCTCGGCAGGTGGCGGCTCTGGGTGCCCGCCCTTGTTCTGCCGCTCCTCCTCTACATCTACCTCCCGCTCCGCGCCTCGCAGGGGCCGGTCATGAACTGGGGCTCGGTGGACAATTTCCCCGACTTCTGGCGGCACATCAGCGGCTGGCAATACCGGGCCTATATGCCCGACTTCGGGCGGCTCATCAGCGACGTGCAGTACCGGGCCAATTTTTTCAGCCAAGTGGGAGGCACCCTCAAGCGGGTGCTCGACTTCGCCGGGGGCCAGTGGGCCTGGCTTAGCCTGCCGGTGTGGCTGCTGGCTGCGGCCGCGGGCCTCCTCCTCGCCACGAGGAACCTGGCCGTGCTGCTTGCAACCCTCAGCCTCGCCGTCATGACCTTCCTCTTTGGCCTCGTGTACGGCATATCGGAGATCGAGCCCTACCTGGTGCCCATGTATGCCATGGTCATCATCTGGCTGGCCGTCGCCCCCACACTCATAGATGATTTCCTCAGCGAACCACGAGCCGCCGGCCGGCAACCACAGGGCGCGCAAGGCTCCAGGCAGCAAAGGGCGGCGAGCGAGCGCGGGCCGAGCGCTCCGGTCCCGAGCCCTGCCTCTCCGTCCTCGCGGATCGGGCTGCCCGCGGCGGCCCTGCTGGCGGTGGTAGCGCTCGTGAGCGTGGTGTCGCAGTTCCCCAGGCAGAACCACAGCAACGACCACTTGGCCGAGCTATTCGCTCTCAACGCCTTCAACGGCTTTGAGAAGAACGCCATCGTAATCACCGACCACTGGGACCTCTATTCGCCCGCCTACTATTTACAGTTGGTCAAAGGCGTGCGCCCCGACTTGGTGCTGGTGGACAAATCGCTCCTCCGCTACCCCTGGTACCTGGGACAACTCGAAAAGCGGTATCCCTGGCTGATTGCCAACTCAAAAGACCTGGTTGGCACCTTCCGCACGGAGCAGAGGAAGTGGGTAAACGGGCAGGACTTCAACCAACCGCTTCTGCAACAGACGTACATCGATCTGCTGACCTCGTTCATCGACCGCAACTACAGCCAGCACCCCGCTTACGAGTTCTTCCCGAGCAACTGCGACCCGGACGCCAGGGGGCAAGCCGCCGAGAACGACCAGATCGCCCCCACCTACGTCAAGCAGCCCGCGGGCATGGGACTGCGCCTCTGGCGCGAGCAGCCCCCGGCGGCCAGCCTCCCACCCATGCCCGAGTTCGACCTGCGTGGTTTCACCTACGACCCCACCCCAATAGACGAGTTCGCGCGCTACAACACCCTCTTCTACCAGTGCGGCTACGGAACCACGGCCCAGGTCTACGCCAACGCCAAGCGCACCGACCAGGCCAACGCTCTGGCCTCCAAAGCCCAGGAATTGAGGAGCGCCCTGCAGGGCAGGTAGCGCTCAGGGGTGCAGGGTTCCCCCCTGCCGGGGGTTTGGGGTGTCCCCCAACTCACCTAAAATAGAGGGGTGCAGGTTCCTCCCTGCCGGGGGTTTGGGGGTGTCCCCCAAAGCTCATAATAGAACTCCCCCTCTCCCTGGAAGGGGAGAGAGGGGCTGTCCCAACTGAGGGGCATGGGGAGGTGAGTCCCCAGGAAGCTCCAACCCTAATCCATGCTGAACACGTGCCGGTGGCGGAGCAAGATGTAGAGGACGACCAGGCCGGTCACCACGGCCCCAACGAAGATCGCGACTGGAGCCCCGAAGTGGTCGGCGACGATGCCCGCCTGGAGGTTGCCCAGTGGGGCCATCCCGATGAACAGGAGGGCGAAGACGCCATTGACCCTGCCCCTGAGTTCGTCGGGCACGTTCGTCTGGATGATCGTATTGACGGTGGCGTTGATGGCGATCATGGCCCAGCCGACAACCAGCAGCGTGGCAAGCGAGAGCAGGTAGTTGCTGGAGAGGGCGAACATCGCAAGTACCAGAGGCAGGCTCACCGCGCCGAAGAAGATTATCCTGCCGCGATTCGCCTCGCCGTGGCCGCTCTTGACCGCCAGGCGCAGGGCCCCTATCAGTGAGCCGATGCCGCTGAAGGCCATAAGCATGCCGTAGCCCTCCTTGCCCACGCCAAGCACGTTGTCAGCGAATATGGGCATGAGCACTGTATAAGGGAACGCGAAGATGCTAACTGTGGCGATCAAGAGCATGAGCACGCCAATAGTGCTGTGGCGCCTTACGTAGTTGAGCCCCTCGATTATCTTACCCTTGCCGCCCACGTTCTGCGCGTGCTTCGGGTGCGGAGGCAGCTTCATGAGAAAGAGGCCGGCCAGAACGGCAAGGAAGCTCAGGCCGTTCAGCAGGAACGCCATGCCGGGACCCTGCCAGGCGAGGGCGATGGCACCGATCGCCGGCCCGGCCACCCTGGCTCCATTGAATATCGACGAGTTGAGCGCGACGGCGTTCATCAGGTCCTCTTTGCCCTCGACCATTTCAACTGTGAATGACTGCCTGGCGGGCGCATCGAAGGCGAAGACGGTGCCCAGCACAAGTGACACCGCCACGATGTGCCACACCTCGACGGTATGCGTCAGCGTGAGAGCAGCGAGCACGAAGGCCATGACCATAGAGATAGCCTGAGTCACGATGATCAACGTTCGCTTGGGCACGCGATCCGCGATCAGCCCTCCCCAGAGGGAGAAGATCAGCACCGGAAAAGCGTTCGCGAAGCCGACCATCCCAAGCCAGAAAGGCGAATGGGTAAGCTCCAGCACCAGCCAGCCGCGGGCGATGTTCTGCATCCAGGTGCCTACAAGCGAGATGAGCTGCCCGGACCAGAAAAGGCGGAAATTGCGGTGCCCCAGCGCGCGCAGAGACGGCGGCAGGGCGACGTCCCAGCCGAAAAGCGGAAATGTGGGCCGGGCCGTGATAGGAAGTACGGGTACTGCGGCGACTTCCGGCGCAACATTGTTTGCTTGGGTTGCCGCGCGCTCCCCCACGGCTATAGTGTCCCGCCTGGATACTTCGACGGCTCCATAGGCTGCCACGTCGGCGGGCGACAGCTTCTTGTCAAGTTCGAGGTTGCTCATCGCGGACCTGCCTCTACCGGGGCTTCGTGAGGCACACCAGCCAGGTCGCGCTCCAGTTCACCGCGCTTTACGGCGTAGCGGTCAAGTCGGGCCTCCAGTTCGCCCTTCAGCTCCTGCATCTGGGATACCTTGCGGTCGAGGAGGTCGAGTTGTGAGCGCACCAACTGCCGGGCCTCGTCCAGTTTGTGGATCTTCACGGCCACGTCGTCCGTCTCCCTGAATTCGCCCCGCAGTTGGTCGAGGTTATCCTCGGCGGCAATGGTGCCTTTGATTTCGGCCAGCGAGAAGCCGAACAGGTCGCGCAGTCTCATGATCTTCTCCAGGCGGGTGATGTCGCGCTCGCCGAACAACCTGAAGTCGCCCTGAGTGCGGGTGGCCGGGGGGAGAAGGCCCAATTCCTCGTAATACCGGATAGTCCGCTGAGTGAGCCCGGTGCGCATTGCTACGTCCCCGATGCGCAAGAACTGCTCGCCGTGTCCGACCCGGTCCATGGTTGGATTACCTGAAATATGAGTTGGCATGTTAGAATTATATCTAACCTTCACGTTTACGTCAAGGTAAGTGCATTTGCACGTTTTCCACCATGCTGAACTTGACATTTTCGCCTTAAAGTGGTATCATATCATAGTCGGTGACGATCAAGGGCCAATGCCCTTTCGTCGTGAGTTGGAAGTAAGGAGGTTTTATGACCCATACGAAAACTCACGTGCTAGAGGTGAGGTTTCAGATCGATAGGTAACGCCTCCAGGTAGGTCTCCGGACCAGCTTGGAGGCTCCCCACCGAAGTACAAGGGCGCCCAGCTTCGCTGGGTGCTCTTTTTGTTTTAAGTCTCTGCCCAATTATCCCCGATCCCCGATCCCCGTAATTGACAAACACCACCTCGTGCGTTACATTCACCCTGTGAAATCACTACCGGGCACGGCGACGCAGATGCTGCAGTCACCCGGCGTGCGCCGGCGCGTTCAGGTGCTCGCGGTGGTGCTCGTGGTGTTCTTCTTTGGGCTGGCCGTCTACAGCCAGGTGCCTCTCATCCTGTCGTACAACTGGTCGTTCGACCCGGCTTATTTCGCCCTCGCCGCGATTTTGCTGGTGGCCCGTGGCCCGGTGCAGGTGCTGCCATGGTGGGCCATCATGCGGCGGTTGGGCTACGCGCTCCCTTTCCGCAAGAGCATACGCATCCTGTACCATTCGGCCCTGGCTCGCTACCTCCCTGGGCAGATGTGGTACGCTGTGAGCCGCGTCTACCTGGCAGAGAAGGAGGAGGTGCCCCGCCTGGTGACCGCGGTGAGCATGGGCCTGGAGATCGCTCTGCTGGTAGCCTCGGCTGCCCTGGTGTCCTCGCTCAGCCTCCTTGTGTGGCCCAACGCTCCTGTGTGGCTCGGGGCCATCGTCCTGGTAGGGTTCCTGGCGCTGGTGTTGCAGCCGCGCCTCTTCTTCCGGGTGCTGAACCGTGTGCTGGTGCGGTTGGGGCGGCAGCCCCTGGCCGTGGAGCTTTCCGGCCTGGACATGCTGCACCTGCTAGCGCCTTTCGTCTTCAACTGGCTGGTTTACGGGGCTATGTCGTTCGCCCTCACCGCCTCGCTATATCCCGCCCTCCCCCTGCAGCAGGCTCCCGGTCTTGCCGGTCTGTACACTGCCGCGTGGCTGGTGGGTTTCCTGACCATCGTCGTACCCCAGGGATTGGTAGTGCGCGAGGGGATAATATTCACCTCGCTCACCACGCTACTGGGCGTACCCGCGCCCGTGGCCACCGCCGCGGCCCTCCTGTCCAGGCTCTGGACGATGCTCGGCGAGGCGATCTGGGCCGCCATCTCGGCGCGCTTCTAAGCCGGCAATGCGCATCCTGCACGTCATCTACGACGACGTAGGCAACCCCTGGCTGGGCGGTGGCGGCGCGACCCGCACGCAGGAGATATACGGCAGAATCGCCCTCCTGGGGCACCGGGTGACGGTGGTCTGCGCCAACTACCCCGGTGCCGCACGCAGCGAGTCGAGGCGGGGAGTAACTTACCGGCATATTGGCCTGACCACGTCTTATGCTCTCAGCAGGCTCAGTTTCATGCCGGGGGCGGCGCGTCTGGCAAGAGCAGGCGGTTACGACATCGTGGTCGAGGACGTGTCGCCCTACTCGCCTGTCGGGGTCCCGCTGTGGGCGCCAAAGTGCGTGCCCGCGGTGGCAAGCGTCCAAAACCTCTCCGGCGCGCACGCCACGGGCAAGTACAGACTGGTGGGCTGGGGGCCCAGGCTGGTGGAGCGACCCTTGCTGTCTCGCTTCCGGTACTACGTGGCCGTGGCCCCAGGCATCGCTCGGCAACTGCGCCACAAGCTGGGCGGCGACATCCAGGTGCGCGTCGTGCCTAACAGCGTAGGGGACGTCTTTTACTCGCACTCGCAAGCCAGTGGCAGCCCTGGCGCTCCAGCCCCGCCCTACGTCCTCTTCCTCGGGAGGATCGACATATACCAGAAGGGCCTCGACCGCCTCGTCCCCGCGTTCGACCTGGCAGCGGAGCGCATACCTGGTCTAAAGCTGGTAATAGCAGGGGGCGGAGTGCCATCCCAGGAGAAGAAACTCAGTTCGCTGGTAGCGGCTGCCAGACACAGGGAGCGAGTACAAGTCCTGGGGTCGGTCGACACAAACCGGGCGGCTGAATTGATGAAAGGTGCTCTACTGCTGGCTATGCCCTCGCGCTACGAAGCCTGGCCGCTGACCGCCCTGGAAGCCGGTGCAGCGGGCGTGCCTGTGGTTGGCTCAGACATTGCGGGCGTGAACGACGCAGCGCCCCCCTTCCCAAAGGCTCACGGCCTACCTGTGCCACAGGCCGACGTGCCGGCGTTCGCGGATGCCTTTGCCCGCCTGGCGGACAACCCCGGCCTACGTGCAAAGATGGGTGAGCGGGGCCGCTTATGGGCGCGGCGCTTCACCTGGGACGCGCTGGCGGAGGCTCAATTAGAGTTTTATGAGCAAATAGTGCAAGCGCGCTGATGTATAATGACCCTGATCGAAATCATAAGTCCTGGTTACGAATACAAAGACCTGGCACTCAACCCCCAGTTCTACCTGGCGCAGGATGTTCTAGACGTGGTTATCGTTGACCCGCGCTCCAAAGCCGTAACGCACTACCGCACCAGCCAGGTGACGAGCCATGTTGCGCCGGTTACGATTGACCTTCAGTGCGGGTGCACGTGCACAATCCCTTAGGCTAAACTGCCCATCTCTCACCTTACCTCTGCGGGCTGATCGTCACCGTCCACGCGCAGCCCGAGGTCATGTCGAGGACGTATTGCCCGGCTGTGATGCCCGGAAGCTGAGTGGTGCCCTGGGCGCTACGTCCGGGGAACACTATCTTCGAGCCCAGGTCCAGGGAGACCACTTGCGCCGGGTCAACCGACTCCAGGAAGCCCGAATGAAAGCAGCCCACGGGAGGGCTGCTGGTCGGGTCGGTGGCGGTCCACTCAGACATGTAGTTGCCCCCGGCGAGGACGAACGGCTGGGTCTTCATCTCGCCAGTGCCTTTGAACTTCAGCGGCTGCCCGCTCCCGGCGACAGCGGTAGGCACCGGGGCCGAGGTGGGAGCGGGAGGAGGCGTGGGTCCTCCCACCGGGACCTCCCCGGTCGGGTACTTCAGCTTGAACTGGAAATTGCCCAACTGCGAAAGCAGCACGTCGTTGGGCGCCGGGTTCTCCGGGTGCGACTCGAAGACCGCCCGCTCGAAATACTGCACCCGGTACGTCTTCCCATCGAGATCGCTCCGCTCGGAGAATTCGTCCGAGATGGGATAGCCCTGCTGGGCCAGTCCACCGTGGGTGTTCCAATATTGCAAGAAGCGCCCGCCAAGTCGCTTGCTCGTAGGCGGGAAGAGCACCGACCCCGGCGACGTGTTGGGCGCCTGGCCCGGTGCGCCAACTGGATATTTCTGCTTGTACCGAGAGACACCCAGCAGCGAAAGCAGCACGTCGCTGGGCGCTGGGTTCTCCGGGTGCAACTCGAAGACCGCCCTCTCGAAGTACTGTACCGTGTACGGGCGGCCGTTCACGTCCGAGGTCTCAGAGAATTCCGGGCTGATGGGATAGCCCTGCTGCGCCAGCCCGCCGTGGTCGGTCCAGTACTGCAGAAAGCGCCCGCACACCGTCATGCGGGTCTCCGGGAATGTGCGGCAGTTGGTCTTTTGCGCTGCGACCGGTGCGGGGCCGGCCTGCGTGATCAGGCCAAGGGCAGCGCAAGTGGCCAGCAGGCCGGCCACAAACGCTCGTCGTCCTAACCTGTGCATTTCCGTACTCCTTATGCTCCCAGGCGCTAATATGAGGCCTTAAGGCGTGCGCTCCGCATGCCCTGCGACCATACTCAATCGCGCCGTCCGAGAGCGCCATCGGCACCTTACTGATATTCACGCTTCTACTACCGATTGTATGCAGGACACGGATATGCGGTCAATAGTCCATTTCTCCCTGTTATTGGGGAACCGGTCGTACCAGGAGTAATTAGAACTCATCTCAAAAACGGGCACGGAGTAGAATGACGATGCAGCCAAGCTTCACGAAACCGGCGAAGTTCTCAACATGACGCTCGTACCGCACAACCACCTTGCGGAAGTTACCAAGCCAGGCG
>JBJMMB010000320.1:0-13029 GCA_045805005.1 Chloroflexia bacterium | reverse complement strand
GGTAGCGTCAGAACCCACCATGCGCGAGCGCCTCATGGACGACCTCCGTTCGGCCCTCCCCAGGTCGCAGCACCCCATCGCCGACTACCTGGTCGGCAACCTGGACGAGCGGGGTTTCCTCATGACGGACCCCGACCAATTGGCCGATGAGTTGGGCGTCGAGCCCCAGCGGGTCCGCAGAGTGCTCCAGATACTCCAGCGGGTTGGGCCCCCAGGGATCGGCGCCCTCGACCACCGTGAGTGCCTCGTCTTGCAACTCGACTACTTGCAGCGGGAGACCGGCTCGGAGCCGCCCCACGTGCGCCGAATCCTGACGGACTATTTTGTTGAGCTGGGAGAGCACAAGTTCCACCAGATCGCGCAGAAGCTGGGCATCGCTCCCGAGGAAGTCGATGCGGCCAGAGAGTATATAAGGTCGCACCTCACGCCTTTCCCCGTGATGAGCATGGAGGACGACGTAGCCTCGTGGGGCAGTCCATCCAAGGCCCAGTACGTGGCGCCCGACGTAATCATACGCGAGGTAGAGGGAAAGCTGGAGGTTGAAGTGGTCGAGTCGCGCCGCTTCTTCATGAAGGTCAACCCCCTCTACAGCCAGATGGCCACCGAGTTACGCAGCAAGACTTCTGCCCTCTCGGACGACGACAAGCGGCATGTGCAACAGTACGTATCACGTGCTAAGATGTTTATGTCTAACATAAACCAGCGGCGCGAAACTATGAGGAAGATCGCTCGTGCCCTGATCGAATACCAGGAGGACTACCTGCGGCAGGGCGTGAGGCACCTGAAGGCCCTGACGCGTGCGCAGGTGGCGTCGGTCACCGGGCTTCACGAGTCGACGGTTAGCCGCGCCACCGCGGGCAAGTACGTCATGCTGCCCAACGGCCAGGTGGTACCGTTCTCCGACTTCTTCACCGCCTCGCTGAGTGTCAAGGACGTCATCCGGGAGATAATCGACCAGGAAGGCAAGCCCATGACCGACCGCGAGATCGTACAGCGACTCTACGACCAGGGCATAAGGGTGGCTCGCCGCACCGTGGCCAAATACAGAAGCCAACTCAAGATCCTGCCTTCCAAGTTGCGCGAATAGCGCGACCTCGCACCGCCTGGAGACGAAACACAATGAGAGTTTCACCACTGCACAAGCTTGCACAAATGATCCGCGAAGGCAGGACAATCGAGGACGAAGACCTGCTCGATACCCTGGGGCACGACGGCACCATTACCGTGCCGCGCCAGGGTGGAGGCGACCGCCTCCTACCGAGCGGGGAGATTTTACAGGTGCTCGCCGACGGAGTCGATATGCCCGTCGACCAGGTGCTGTCGCGCTCGTTTGGCCTTACCCCCAACGAGATATCGGCGGCCAGCGAGTTCATACGCCTGGTACAATTCGCGGGCGACGACCTGAGCGCATACCAGGGCATCGCCGGGGAGCAGCCCTTCCAACCGCTTGACCACTGAGAAACCTGGCATCCATGCTCGATAGCGACATGATAGCCGGCTCTGCCAGCCTGGGCTGGAGGTTGCGCGTGCTGCGCGCGCGGCGCGAACTGGCCCTCATCGAGCTAGCCAAGCTGACCGGCCTGGACATATCTTACCTCAGCCGCCTGGAGCGCGATGCCCTCCCTAATGCCAAACCCAAGCCGGAGACGGTGAGCAAGGTGCTGGATGGCCTGGACGCGACCCAGGACGAGCGCGAGGCCGTCTACCATATCGAGCGGCCACCTCTGGCGCCCGAGGAAATCGAGGCACGCGTGCGGGAGATCGCCGCCAGGGAAGAGGAAAACTCCCAACCCCTGGTGCTGCGCGACGACCGGTGGTATAGCTGGTATTTCAACCGGGCCGCCCGCGCTGCCCTCGCCCTCACCGCCGATGAGTATAAGCGCATGATCGGCTCCAACATGCTTCTCGAATTCATCGACCCGGCGCTACCCAGGTATAGCAGGGTCCCGAGCGGGGAGCGCGAATCGGCGTTCTCAATTCGCGCCCGGATGTTCCGGGTCAACTTCGCCCCAGAGGAGTTCGATGGCTGGTACCTGAAAGTCGTGTCGCGAATCTACGACTTCCCCTGGGCGGTGCCCCTCTGGGAGAACCCGCCCAGCGATTCCGACACCCTTGTCATCGAACAGCAGGACCTGAACATTGCCAACCCCACCGCCGGAACCATTCGCGTGCGCCTCCAGATGAACCACCTCCTCGCTAATCCGCGCTTCATCGTCTCCACCTGGACGCCCGTGGGCCGCAAGGCCTTCGCCCGCGTCGCCCAGGTGCGCGAGCTGCCGGAGATCATGTACGACGCGCCTGCCCTGACTGCCGCCGCCCTGCGCGAGCCTCCCAGGGAAAGTGAATCTGACAACGCTGATGGCCGGAACAACACCGAACACTCCGCTCACGCGTAGTATCTGAAGCCATCCCGCACGGTCCTGTTAATCCACCTCTCTTGCCCGCTATCACCCGCGGGTATATAATCGCTCCTAGAACTAACGAACTCACGATTCCTCAGGAGCCATACCCGTAATGCCTATGCGTTTTCGTGCCCTCGCCGATACCCTCGAAGCCCTGGAGCCGGTGACCGGACGCCTGCAGATGATCTCCATCCTGGCCGACCTGCTCAAGCAAGCCGATCCCACGGAGGTGGGTGAGCTTGTGTACCTGACCCAGGGCCGCCTCCTGCCCGATTTCATCCAGGAGGAGTTCGGCATGAATGAGCGCCTCATCGTCCGGTCGATCTCACAGGCATACGAGGTCAACCCCGACGACGTGCTTGTGCGCTCGAAACAGTTGGGCGATATAGGTCTGACCGCCCAGGAGTATGCCGAGCGATATGTCCAGGAGCATGGCAGCCCCGAAACGACGGACGGCATTGCCCTGAACGACGTGTATAACCTCCTCATGGAGATCACCCGCACCATCGGCCCGGGCAGCCAGGAGGGGAAGATAGCCAGGCTCGCTTCCGTCCTCAATCGGCTCGACCCGCTCGAGGCCAAGCACGTCACCCGGATCGTGGTGGGCCGCCTGCGGGTGGGGGTGGGGGACCCGACCGTGATGGAGGCCCTCTCCACCGCCAAAGCGGGCGACAAGTCGCTACGCCCGCCAATCGAGCGGGCCTACAACCTCTCCAGCGACCTGGGCCTCGTGGCCTGCACCCTTTATGAGGCGGGCGTGGAGGGGTTGGAAACCATAAAGGTGAAGGTAGGCAATCCGGTGCGCATGGCCCTGGCCGAGCGAGCGGACAGCGCGGAGGAGATCGTTGCCCGGTTGGGTAGGTGCGCGGTCGAGCCCAAGTACGATGGCTTCCGCATGCAGATCCACAAGGATGGCGACTCGGTAAGCATTTTCTCCCGAGGGCTTGAGGACCTGAGCGGGATGTTCCCCGACATCGTGGCCTCCGTGCACAGGCAGATGCCTGCCCGGCAGGCCATCCTCGAAGGGGAGGCCCTGGCCTACGACCCCAACTCGGGCAGCTACCTGCCTTTCCAGGTCACATCGCAACGGCGGCGCGTGCACAACATAGAGGAGATGAGTGAGAGCCTTCCCTTGCGCCTGATGGCGTTCGACCTTCTGCTCCTCGATGGTAAAGACCTTACGCGCGCCCCTTACCTTGAGCGCCGCGAGGCCCTGCAGGCGGCGATCGGCCCCCATTCGGGTTTCGGCGGCTTGCTGGCGTCCCCCGCACTGATTTCCGACGACCCGGAGGAGATTGTTCTCTACTACGAGGACAGCCTGCAAGAGGGGTTTGAGGGGATCGTTGCCAAGCGGCTCGACGGCGCCTACGACGCGGGCAAGCGCGGCTTCAACTGGATCAAGATGAAGCGCTCCTACCAGAGCCTGCTCGCCGATACCGTGGATTGCGTGATCGTCGGCTACTATTACGGCAAGGGCCGGCGCGCCAGGTGGGGCCTCGGCTCCCTCCTGGTCTCCGTGTATGACAGGGACACGGATACGTTCCCCACAGTGACCCGCGTGGCCAGCGGCCTGTCGGAGGAGGGGTGGCAGCAGATGTTCACCCGCCTGAGCGCGGACAAGATAGAGCACCCCGATCCGCGGGTGCGCTACGTGCTCGGCGCCGACGTGTGGGTGCTGCCGCGCTACGTCCTCGAATTGCAGGCCGACGAGGTCACGCGCTCCAGGATGCACGCCGCGGGTAAGACCGACGGCCAGCCGGGGTACGCGCTGCGTTTCCCCCGCATCGTCAAGGAGCGCCCGGACCGCGAGCCCGAGGACGCCACAACGGTGCCCGAGATCATCAAGCTATTCGGGATGCAGGGGAAGGGCGATACACGCGGCAAGCGCAAGCAGCAGGAACAGGAAGAGGGAAAGGGAGAGGGCGAATAACGTGCAGGCCCCCGGAGCCGCGGAGCGTGGTGCTTGGGAGAACTAACAAAGCAGACGACGGTAAATGCCCCGAGGGACACCGTGTTTGAGTTCGTAGCGAATCCCCGCAACTCGCCGCGCTACATCAGCTCGATAAAGCGGATCGTGAGCGGCCCGGAGGGTATCCCGGAGCAAGGCCAAAGCTGGCAGGTGGAGGTCGACTTCCTGGGGCAGCGCAGCCAGATCCAATTGCGCCTCCATACTGTGCAACCGCCCGATTTGGTGCGCTTCACGCTCGAAGGCGAGCCGAAAGCGGGCCTATCGCTCCACCTGTCGGAGGCCCAGACCCCCAGCCGGACGTTAGTGGCGCTGACGCTGGTCGTGCGGTCCGTGCCCTCGATACTGTTGAGAGCCCTCATGGACCACCTGCTCGCGGCGGACATGCAGCGGCTAAAACAGACACTGGAAAGGTAACTGAGAGCAAGCAATGCAAGAACTCGAAAAGCGAATCGGCCTGATGCGGATCCTGCTCGCCGACATCGGCAACAAGCAGGCCAAGCTATCGGAAATGGAGAGCCAGTACCGCTCGCAGTTGACCTCGGTGGTGGACTTCGTGATCTACCGCGAAGGGGACGTGGGCAACGCCCTGAGCCTCATGGCCGAGGTTCAGAGCAAGCTGAACGAGGTGATCTCGACCTCAGGCCACATGGAGATGATCGCCGCCCGCGCAAGGACGGAGTTGGAGGTGCTGGTGCTCACCAAGCGCGTAAACGAGGCCCGCTCGCAGTTGGCCGAGCTTGAAGAGCGCCAGCAGACCCTCACGGCCCGCCTCACCCAGCAATTCTCGGGCGATGAGCTATCAGCAGACAACCCGCGCGCCCCAGAAGAAGCCACGCTAGGGGACATCCGGGCCATCTACGACGAGATCGAGCGCGAAATCGCCCGCCTCCACAAGCAAATCACCGAAGCGAGCGAGCGCGCCGCCCGCACTATCCAGCCCAGAGCCAGGGAACAAGCCCGCCCGGCACCCTAAAGTTCTACGACCGCTGTAGGGGCTGGGACCTGCCCCTACTGATGCGTCTTTGCGAACCTTGCGTTGAACGCTTATGGTTCGTACTCGATCAGGAATATATGCACAAGGTTTGGACCTGCCGGGTCGTTCGAAATCGCCGGCTGGCTACCGGTTGGGCCGTAAACATCAATGCTCAGGAAGAAGGTCCGCCTGTCGAGGAACGGCACCCACGAGGGCACCCAACCGGGGACGGGGCTGAACGTATATTCTCGGCCGGTGGTCGCACTCGATCCGGGCGCTAGCAATTGCACCCACCCCGCGCTTATCATCCGCTTGTCATAGAACGCGTAGACCTGCACGCCGGAGTCCCTTGTGTTGAAGTCGAGGCTTCCCTGGCCGGCAATCGAGGATGACTGTGGAGGGAGAGGCAGGGTACCGGTCGAGATGCCCGTCGCACCTGGAAAAATTGGGATCGACTTGATGGTCGGTGCTACATTGCGGGGGCCAAAAGCGGCCAGGCCAAGGCCCGTAGCCGCGCAGAACAGCACGAGAAGAATAAGCGCAACCGCGAGCACCCATCGTTTCTTAACCGCGCTATCTGCTTCCAACCAGTGTGCTCTCCCGCGTCTCTTGCCCTCGGCGCTCCCGATGCCCGATAATGAAGCTATAACCTTTGTACCGGAGAGGCGTCAAGCCCTATGGGCATCCTCGGCAAGCGAATAATCGTGTATACCATGATGTGGGTCCTCCTGGTGATGGTCGTCAGCCAGGTGTACGACAACGTCACGGGCCGAGGCATGCCCGCGCCTCGACCCGCGGCAGCCACCCCGGAGCCCACTGTCGAGCCCAACGCCGACGTGACCCACCTCGCCGACCTGCAAGCCTGCGTGGCCTCCGACCCGAAGAACCTCCAGTGCACGCTTGACCTCGCCTCCTTTTACTACGATGCGGGCATGTGGCAGGCCTCGCAGGCGGCCTACGAGAGCGCCGTCCGCCTGGACCCCCATAACGTCACCACGCTCTTGCGGCTGGCCGGCACCTATATCTACCAGAGCAACTTCACCCAGGCCATCCCCACGCTGCAGGAGGCCGCTTCCCTCCAACCCGACTCCCCCGAAATCCACCTCCTCCTCGGCCTCGCCCTCAGCAAGACCGACCCACCCCGCAAGGAGGACGCCATAACCGAGTGGCGCAAAGTGGTCTCCCTGGCCCCCGGCACCGACTGGGCCAACCAGGCGTCGGGCTACATAGCCGAGGCAGGGGGGCATTAGCAAGCATTTCCAGCGTTTGCACTTGCCAACGGCTTTTGCTATAATACTATGACCTCCTCGGGGCGTAGCGCAGCCCGGTAGCGCACTTGAATGGGGTTCAAGAGGTCCCGCGTTCAAATCGCGGCGCCCCGACCGGCTATACGACGCGTGAATTTGGGATGCTTGTCCTGGAGTCATGCGTCGTTGTTTTTCTCCTAATACCTGATCGACATAACCCACCTCTGCTGATATAATGTTACACTGGCTTCCCGTCTATTCCCACAGGCGGAAGTCCTTCGGGCGATAGGAAATGTGATGTGTCAAGACGTGCGGAGCTTTGCCCTTGGCCAGATCTGCGGTGATCGATCGGCAAGCGCGAGTATTGTTTGACCTTAGGTGTGGAGGGCCAACTATGTCCGAGGAGAGTAAAACGATCATCAGCCGCTTCTACAGAGACCTGTTCGGTTCGGGGAGGTTGGAGACCGCGGACGAGATCATGGCGGACAGGGTGCTGGGACATCCCCTGTGGGCCAACCCGGTGGACGCTGTCACGGGCGTTCCCGGCCCGGCTGCCACCGAGGATACGCCCCAGGATATCAAGGACTCCGTGGCGATGTGGCACGAGATGATGCCGGACTTGCGTGCCACGCCCGAGGAGATGCTTGTCGATGGCGACCGGGTGATCGCCCTCTACACGATCTCGGGCACCCACTACAGCGGCCAGGCGGTGACCATCCGAGGCATCGACATGTTCCGCCTGTCGGACGGCAAGATCATCGAGTACTGGCAGTCATGGGACCGGCTGGGCATGTACCAGCAACTAGGAGCGGTTCCGGCAACGCCTCAGCTCCTCCCAAAGATCAGGAGAGACCTCGCCGGGCGGGGTTAGGGCTAAGTGCGCCTAACAACACCGCGGCGCAAGTAGGCGAGAAAGCAGGATGATTGCGAGCCATGGGATCGAGTCGAAGGAGCGCCTAGGGTGCGCCTAGGGCGCCACCGGTTTCTCCGAATTCTCCGAAGGCGGTGAACGCTTCAGAAACGCTTCAGAAGAGTTCCTCGGCCAGCGCGACGATGATGCCCGCAGGGCCTCGCATGTAGCAGAGTCTGTACTTGTCCTCGTACTGGGCCACCTCGCCGACGAGTTCGGCGCCGCCCTCGCGCAGGACAGCGACAGTGTCGTCGACGCTTTCGACTGTAAACATGACGCTCCGCAGGCCCAGCGTGTTCGGCGGTGCAATCGCCGGTTCGATCTCGACCAGTTTTGGATTGCGAAACTTCGTCAGCTCAAGCCGCCCGTGCCCATCTGGGGTCTGCATCATAACGATGTCGACTTGAACACTTTCGAGCCCGTTGACGCGGTCCACCCACGGGCCCTCGACCCGCGCCTCGCCTTCGACCGTCATGCCGAGCGCGGTGAAAAAAGCGACAGCGGCTGCAAGGTCGTCGACGACGACGCTGACGTGGTCTAATCTCTTGATCGTCATGCCCCTAGTATAGCAGAGGCCGTGGGCGTCGACCACAAGATGGCGATCCGCGCCCACAACGCATCAGGCAAGAGTTCCTTCACCATGGCACCCTACTCCGTGACTCCTATTCTGCTTCCTTGGCTGGTTACGCGACGGTTTTGTTAGGCGTACTAAACGTCGGCCTGAATGTGGGTTGCTTCCGCGCAGTTGCCTGCGGTATAATAGGCGTGGATTTGCCGTGTGGGGGCATGGCGGTCGACGGAGACCAGGTGATGTGCGCCGGCCCGTTTGGTGGCAGGATGACTGCCACTTTTTGTTTGTGGGAGAGCTAAGCCGCCATTTACTTTTGCCTCTCGACGCCTTGTGGTATAATGCGGCTTGCCTGCCGCCTGGCGCGCGATTGGCCTGTTTTTCAAGATGCAGCAGCTACAGACTCTACAAGGAAAGACACGCGAAGACGCGTGGCAGCTAGTGGCGACAAACGTGCAGAGCGAAGGTCTTCGCAAGCACATGCTCGCCGTCGAGGCCGCCATGCGCGCTTACGCCGGTTTTTATGGCGAGGACGAGGACTACTGGGGAACCCTTGGCCTGATCCACGACTGGGACTGGGAGATCCACCCCACCGCCGAGGAGCACCCATCGAAGGGTGTGGAGATGCTGCAGGAGATGGGTTGGCCCGAAGAGTTCCTCCGGTCGATCCTCTCGCACGCAAGCTACTCGGGGGTGCCGCGCACCGCCAGGGTCGACCACGCGCTCTTTGCCTGCGACGAGCTTTGCGGGCTCATCATGGCCACTGCTCTTGTCAAGCCGGGCAAGAGCCTGGCCGAGGTGGACGCTCGCTCGGTGCTGAAGAAGATGAAGGACAAGGGGTTCGCACGAAGCGTGAGTCGCGAGGACATCGTGCTGGGGGCCGAGGAACTCGGGCGGCCGCTGGAAGAGCACGTCGATTTCGTCATACAGGCTTTGCAGGCCGTGGCCGAGAGGATCGACCCCTGATCTCGGAGCTGCGCGTGTGGGGCCGCGATTACGCTACACAAGTTACACTTTACACTACGAGGAGGCACCAACAATGCCGCAAGGAAAGGTCTACTATAAGGCAGCCCGCCGCCCGCGCAGCGAGGCCGGCACCGGTCCCGGCTACGAGGAGCGAATCTCCTGGATACAGGGTGACCTGACTTTTGAAGCGCAGTACGTCAGGGCCGTTGCCAGCGCCGACGACGCGGGCGACCGCGGCAAAGTATACGACTTCGTGATTCCATGGCACAGCGTCCTCTACATCGAGATGGAATCCGAGTCGTCCATGTTCGGCAAGTAGCGGGCTCGGAGGGGTCCAGGGCCACCCTGGTGCGCGGTTTTCCGCCCAGTATTGGGGTGCCCTGGGTATCTCCCTGTGCAAAGGCCGTGGGGTGTGGGGTTGCTTTGGGTGTCGTTCGCCGCGATGTCTTGACACCCTGCACCCCCACCTTTATAATGAAAGTCGTAAGCGCCGGCGCGTCAGTATGGCGGCACGGTCCTTTCAACCAGTAATACCGAGTTACGCTTTTTGGTGCCCCATTGCCGAAGCCCCGAGCGACCAAGTCGAACTGCCTCTCCTGTGGCAACGAAGTGAGACGCTCGGGAAAGGTCTACTGTAGCAATAGGTGTCAAGCCGACTATCAGTGGGAACGCTATATCGAGCGGTGGCAAGCCGGCGAAGAGACAGGAGTCATATCTATAGGCCACATCTCACAGCATATTCGACGGTATCTGGTACTGAAATATGGCGAGCGTTGCTCGCAGTGTGGGTGGGCAGCACGTAATCCGGTTACAGGCAAGGTTCCTATCACAGTCGATCACATAGATGGTGATTGGAACAATAATCGCGAAGAGAATCTACGCCTGTTGTGCCCTAATTGCCATTCGCTGACGCCTACGTACCAGGGATTGAACAGGGGCAAGGGCAGGCCCTGGCGCTACAAGAAGGTTAGGACGTAATTAACAAAGACTATCAAGCCGACGTGGCTCAACGGCAGAGCAATCGCTTCGTAAGTGATGGGTTGTGGGTTCGATTCCCACCGTCGGCTCCGAATTGAGATCGAACCGGTTGGTTCGGTCTCTTTGTCATTTAGGACGGGGGAGGGGCGCATCTTGAGTCGGACACGTAAGGGGAGCAAGGGGTCGAAGCCGGGCGGGGCACCGCGAACGGGCGGACAAAGTACGGGCAATAGCCCCGCCCAGACCTCTGCAGGCGGGCAATCGCGAGGCCGGTCTAATGGCTCGGGTGGTGCCCCCTCCGCTCCACAGTCTGAAGCAGTCGCGCCAGGCGAGGGTGATCTGCAAGAGCTTTCAAAGCGCAGGAGAAGGCGCAGGCTGACGCGCACCCTCATCGGCATCGGCATCGTAGCTCTCGTATTGATAGCCGCCGGGGCAGGTTATGCATACTGGGTGGTGCAGCGCGGCCTGCCCACAATCAACGGCAGCGCGGCCCTGCCGGGCCTATCCGCGCAGGTCACCGTTACCCGCGACGCTTACGGCGTGCCCTATATCGTGGCGGCCAATACTTCCGACCTCTTCGCGGCCCAGGGATACGTGCACGCTCAGGACCGGCTCTTTCAGATGTTTTATTACAGGGCGCTCGGCGCGGGCCGGCTGGCCGAGAACCTCGGGGTGGAGGCCGTCAACGCCGACCGCTTTCTCAGGACGATAGGCATGCGCCGGGCCGCGGAAGTCGAGTGGCAGCAGGCCACCCCGGAGGTGCGAGCCGCTCTCGAAGCCTACGCCCGCGGCGTCAACGCCTTTCTCCATACGCACGCCGACGCCCTGCCGATGGAGTTCAACCTGCTGGGCCTCAAGATGGAGGATTGGCAGCCCGTCGACAGCCTCTCGTTCGCTAAGGTCATGGCCTGGGACCTGAGCAACAACTGGGACCTGGAACTGATCAATGCTGACCTGCGGGCCAAGCTCGGCCCCGAGCGCGCCGCCCAACTCCTCCCTTCCTACCCCGCAGAGGGGCCGGTTATTGTGGCGGGAGCCGGGGCTGCGGCAGACGAGGGACGGGTGGCTACGCCAGACGATGGACTATGGACGATAGACGATGCGGGTAGGGTTATCGGTTCCACAACCCCATCGTCCATCGTCCATAGTCCATCGTCTGTTCCCGTCCCTAGTCCATCGTCCGTCCTCGCGGCTTTCAACCAGCAAGTCCTCCCCTGGCTGCCGTCTGCCGGGGCCGATGCGCTCGGCTCAAACAATTGGGTGATCGACGGCACTAAATCGGCCACCGGCAAGCCGCTACTCTCCAACGACCCTCACCTAAGCGTCCAGAACCCGTCCATCTGGTACCAGGCGCACCTGAGCACCAGCGACGGCAAGATAGACACCGTGGGCTTCGGCTTCGCGGGCGCTCCAGGTATCGTCACGGGCCACAACAAGAACATTGCCTGGGGCGTCACTAACACCTCGACCGACACCGAGGACCTCTTCATCGAGAAGCTGGACCCGTCGGGCCACCCCGGACAGTACCAGGCTCCCGACGGCTGGAAGCCCCTTCAGGTCTTGACGGAGACTATCGCCGTAAAGGGCGGCGAGGCCGTCACCGAGACTATACGGTCCACCGTCCACGGCCCCATCATCTCTGATGCCCTCACGGCTATCAGCAGCACCATCGGCACGGCCATCACCGAACCTGTGGCCTTCCAGTGGACCGCGCTCAGGCCCGGGCACATTATGGAGTCGATCCTGGGCTTGCAGGAGGCCCATAACTGGCAGGATTTTAGGGCTGCCATCTCGAAGTGGAGCGTGCCCGGCCAGAACTTCATATACGCCGACACTCAGGGCAACATTGGCTACCAGATGACCGGCGAGCAGCCAATCCGCAAGAAAGGCGACGGCACGGTCCCCGTGCCCGGCTGGACTGGAGAATACGACTGGAGCGGCTACGTGCCCTTCGACGACCTACCACACAGCTACAACCCGCCTGAGCACTACATCGCCACGGCCAACAACAAGAACTTCGGGCCAGGGTACACGTATCCCGTTCACGGCGTGTGGGCTCCTCCCTGGCGCATCTCGCGCATCTTGGAGATGCTCAAAGCCAAAGACAAACTTGGTGTGGACGACTTCAAGATGATGCTCACCGACACCCACTCGCTGCTGGCCCAGAAGGTGGCCCCCATCCTGGGCAAGCTGAAGCCATCTGATCCGAAGGAGCAGGCCGCAGTGAGTATGCTGGCGGGCTGGGACGGCGACGTGCGGGCAGATAGCGCGCCCACGACCATCTACGAAGTCACGGTCGAACATGCGCTGAGTGAGACCTTCAGCGACGACTTGGGTGAGACCCTGTTCGGCGAGTACATGAGTAGCAGCACATCTGAGGTCTTGCTCGCCTTCGAGCAGTTGATCGACAAGCCCGACGACCCCTTCTGGGACCGCGCAGACACCACGGCGCACGAAAACCGCGACGCCATTCTGCAACGGGCGTTGAGTGCTGCGCTGACCGAGCTTGCCTCCAGCCTGGGCGACGACCCTACGGCCTGGACCTGGGGTAAAGTGCACACCATCACGCCCACGCACATCTTCGGCTCGCAACCTATCATCTCGGGCATCTTCAACCTCTCGGCCCAGCCGCTAGGCGGAGACGGCACCACAGTTGCCGTGTCGAGTTACGAATTGGTCTACCCCTACACTGCCGTCACCCACCAGTCATACCGCATGATTCTCGACGTGGGCGACTGGACCAAATCACTCGCTATATTCGCCACCGGCCAATCAGGCCAACCCTACTCCAAGCACTGGGGCGACATGTACTCGGCATGGGTCCAGGGCCAGTTCAACCCACTCCTCTACACCCCCGCCCAGGTCGATGCCTCGAAGGAAGGCACACTTACCCTCACTCCGTGAGAATTACTCCCCGCTTCGCGGAATTACGAATTACAAAATTACGAATTACGAATTGGCTTAGGGGTAATTCGTAATTGTCGGGGCCGCCTCTTACAAAAGCCTGACACTTTTG
>JBJMMB010000319.1:0-9733 GCA_045805005.1 Chloroflexia bacterium | reverse complement strand
TGACAAGCTGGTGCTGGTCGTTGTCGCCTGAGAGGATGTAGGTCTCCAGGCCCATCTCCTCAGCCTGTTTGGAGAGGGTGCCTATCAGGTCGTCGGCTTCGTAGCCGGGCACCTCCATTATGGGGATGCCCAGGGCCTCGACAATCTGGCGCACGCGCGTCATCTGGCCGCGGAGGTCGTCGGGCATGGAGGCGCGGGTGGCCTTGTAGTCGGCGCTGGCCTCGTGCCTGAAGGTGCGGCCCTTATCGAAGGTCATTACGATGTACTGGGGAGCCTCCTTGCGAAGGGTATCCATCAGCATCTGGGTGAAACCGAGCACGGCGTTGGTGGCCTCGCCCTTCGAGGTGCGCAGGTCGGGCGGGAGAGCATGATAGGCGCGGTACACCAGGGCATGGCCGTCCACGAGCACCAGCTTGGGGCCGGCGGGCTGGGTAGCAGGCAATAGGCTGTCGGCAGTTGGCAGTGGCTGCCCATTGGCGACTGCTGGCTGCTTACTGCTGACTGCCTCCGGGCTCTGGGGGCTGTCGGCGGCGGTCGGGGTATCCGTCGGCTGAGGATTCAAGGCAGGACTCCTGATCTAGGGGCATGCGGGCGAGACGAGTCGCACACACATAATTATACTTCAATATCGGAGGCTGAACCAAGCGCAGAGTCGATAGCCTCGTCCAGGCTCATGGCCCGCCCCAACTGCCAGGCCCTCCCGAACGCCTCCTCCCCCAGCAGGTGGCGGGCTTGTTGCACTCTCCTCTCGTAAGGCAGGCGGTCTTCCCTTTCCAATATACTCCCCATGCTCTCCAGCAGCGCCTCCACGGCCCCGAGCAACTTCGCGCCCCACTCCACATCTGCCTTGTTTACCTGGCCGTCGCCGGGTCCTGCTTCCGCTACCGCCACCCCACCCAGGCCGGCCAGCGAGCTAACGATGCCGACCTTATGCCCTATTTCCTTCCTGAGGGCAAGGCTCTCCTTGAACAGGGAGCGTGCTGATGCATAATCGCCCTCCGCCTGGGCCACCAGCCCCAGGTTGCTGAGCGAGTGGGCAATGCTCCTCTTGTCTCCAAAGTTGCGGCGCAAGAGCAGGCTTTCCTCAAGCAGGGAGCGTGCTGATAGATAATCTCCCTGGCCGAGGGCCACGAGCCCAAGATTGCTGAGCGCTAGAGAGAGGCCCCAATTGTCTCCAAGCTCCCGAGACAGGGCCAGGCTTTCCTCGTAGAGAGCGCGGGCTGACGCATAATCCCCCTGCCCTTCAGCAGCTATGCCCAGGTTGGTGAGTGCGTAGGTGATACCCCACTTGTCCCCAACCTCCCTGAACAGAGTAAGGCTCTCCTCAAGGAGTGAACGGGCTGATGCATAATCCCCCTGTTCGTGAGACTCTATCCCCAGATTGGTGAGCGAGTTTGCGATGGCCCCTTTGTCCCCAAGCACCCGGCGCAAAGCCAGGCCCTCCTCAAGCAGGGAATGAGCCGCTGCGTAATCGCCCTGCTGGTCCGCCAGAACGCCCGCCCCGTTGAGGGCATTGGCCTCGTATGGCTTTAGCCGGTCTGCTTCTAACCTGTTACCCTCCGTCTTTTCCTTCTTCCGTAATACCTCCAGCACCCCGCCCACCTGCTCCCGACCCTCGCTCAATGACCCGCGCATCAGCCAGTAGCGCCAGATGGCTCCGCTCATCCTCAAACCTACTTCCTGACCCTCCCAATCCTCGGATTGCTCCCCCTCGCTCTCGCCTCCGGCCCAGTGGAGAACGACCCTGATGTTGTCGATTTCCTCCTCCAGCCTGTCCATCCATTTTCGCTGCTCGGCTCCCCTTAGACGTGGCTGGGCTTCCTCGCTCAGCCTCATGAAGTAGAGAGCATGCTCCCTCCTCAGCGCGGCAGTTTCCCCGCTCTCCTCCAGCTTCTCCCGCGCATACTCGTGTAGGGTCTCCAACATCAAGAACCGGGGCTCCCCTCCCGCGCTTTCCTTCTGCAGAAGCAGGCTTTTGTCGAGAAGCGACTGCACGCCATCGAACACGTCAACGGTCAAAGGGGTCGGGGGTCTGGGGTTGGGGTCTCGATCGGAGCCGGCCGCCCCCCGCTTGCTCCCAGACCCCGGTCCAGCGCATACCTGCTCCACAGCGTCCAGCGTGCACCCTCCCTGGAACACCCCTAACCTGCGGAACAACTGCCTCTCTTCATCCGAGAGCAGATTGTAGCTCCAGTCTATCGCTCCCCGGAGGGTCTGCTGCCTTGCTGCTAGGTCCCTGGCCCCTCCCGTGAGCAGCTTCAGTCGTTGGGACAACCGGGCGAGCAGGGCTTGAGGGGGCAGCATCTTCACTCGCGCCGCCGCAAGCTCGATTGCCAGGGGCAGTCCATCGAGGCGCACGCATATCTCTGCTACCGCGAGGGCGTTGTCGTTGGTCACCTCGAAGTCGGGCCTGGCTGCCTGCGCCCTCTCAATGAAGAGACGCACCGCCTCGTACTGGCTCAGCCCTTCGGGCGGCGGGAGGTGCCTGATGTCGGGGAGCGAAAGAGGCGGCACTCCGTATTCGTACTCTCCATACATGTTCAGCTTCACACGGCTCGTCACCAGCACCTTTGCACCGGGCGCTCCCTTAACTAACGATGCCACTGCTGCAGACGCCTCCAGCACGTGCTCGAAGTTGTCCAGAATTAGCAGTGTCTGCTTCTCAGCCAGGTGAGCTTGCAGAGTCTCAATCAATGGCTTGCCCGGAGCCTCGGTAACGCCCAGGACCTGAGCGATGTTGGAAGGGACCAGCCCGGCATCTGTGAGAGCGGCAAGCTCCACGAACCACACCCCATCTGGGCAGTCGTCCAGGAACTCGGCTCCCACCTGCAAACCCAGCCGGGTCTTGCCGGTGCCTCCCGGCCCTGTAAGGGTGACAAGGGCCACGTCCTGCTTCCGGAGGAGCGCGCACACATCCCCAACTTCGCGTTCCCTGCCCACGAGAGGGGTGACTTGCCTGGGCAGGTTGTTGGGGCGGTTATCCAGTGTCCTGAGAGGCGGGAACTCGGAGGGAAGGCCCAGGCTGGGGGCGAGCACCTGGAAAATGCGCTCGGGGCGGGTGAGGTCTTTGAGGCGATGCTCTCCCATGTCCCGTAGCTCGGTGCCGGGAGGTAGAGCATCCAGGACCAACTCTTGAGTGGCGGAGGAGAGAAGGATTTGCCCACCATGCCCCGCGGCGAGTAAGCGAGCTACCCGGTTGAGGACAGGACCAACATAGTCATCTCCCCGCTCCTCGGTAATGCCGGTATGGAGGGCCATGCGCACTCTCACCTCACCTGTTTCCGCGGGCCACCTCTCGGAGTGGAGAGCACGCTGGGCATCAATGGCAGCCTGCAATGCCTGAGGAGCGGTGGGGAAAGCGGCCTGAAAGGCATCGCCAACCATCTTATAGGCGTACCCTCCGTTGGCGTCAATAGCCTGGCGGAGAATAGCTTCCTGGCGGGCGAAGGCAGCCTGCATGGCCGCGGGGTTGGCCTCCCAGCGTTTGGTACTACCTTCTATGTCGGTGAATAAGAACGTGACTGTACCGGCAGGCAAATTAGCCATTCTGAGCCTCGCCTCGTCGTCGAAAAGTCCAGGGAGCGAAGAGTGGCGCTATTATAACATCTTCGCTTTGTTTCTTTTCATTACGCGGATTGGACTTGATTGTTGCTTTTAGATTAGGTCTGCTTATGATACAATAACGCGCGCCTTCTGAGCGCGTCGATGAAAGGTCTGGTAGATTCAGGAGGATTTCCGGTTTGATGCGTAATCCAGTTTCGCAGGTCCGCGGTGGCCTCTATGCACCCCTTACGTTGATACTCATGGGCCTGTTGGCTTTGCTGCTGGCAGGATGTTCGCTTGGACCGCTCAGTTTCGGCGGCACCCCGAGTGCGGGCACTCCTAGCGCGCAGGGTGGGGCCGCGAGCGGCTCGACCACGACGGGCACGACGGGCGCGACGGCCCAGGCACCCCAGCCGACCGACACCCCCGCCAAGCGGGCAATTACGGGCAAAGTGGTCGATTCCGTTACGAGCCAGCCGATTGCCAACGCCGAGGTCACGGCGGGCGGGATACTGACGGAGACCACAACCGACGGGCAGTTCTGGTTCGACGCGCTGCCACTCAGCGTGAAGATCACGGCCAACGCCGAGGGCTACGCGCCACTGGACCTCGACCCCGGCTCGAGCAGCGCCGTGGAGATCAAGCTGCGCCCGAACAGCCTCAGCGGCAGGGTGACGGACGCCAAGACGGGCAAGCCCCTGGCCGGGGTGCTCGTGAAGCTGGTCAAACCCGCGACCCCGCAAGCGCCCGCGATGCCGGCGGTCACAAACACGGAGGTTACTACGGGCACCACGCCTGCCGCTCCCACCACCAGCACGCTCTTCCTGAGCAAGGCATTGGCCGCGCCCGAGGCAGCGTCGCTATTCGCCTCGGATACCGAGACGCCGGCAGCCTCAGACAACGCGTCCTCCGATTCCAATACTCCTACGGAAGTGCCCGACACGAGCACCCCAGTGCCGCCCACAGCCACGCCCACTCCCAAGCCTGTGCCGCCGACGGGGCCAGACTTCGTGGCGGTGTACACGGATGACAACGGGAGCTATTTCTTCAAGGACGTGCCGCCAGGAGCAAGCCTGACCTTCAAGATGCCGGGTTACAAACTGACCAAAGTGGCTGCAATAGACGGCCCCAAGAAGGACATGGCGCTGGAGGAGTTCAAGCCGGAGGCGGTCTACATAACCGCTCCGGTGGCGGCCACCAAGAGCATCTACGACAAGCTGCTGGCGTTCATCGCGACCAGCAGGGTCAATGCAGTGGTGCTCAACGTGCAGAACGATAACTCTGAGTGGGTGTTCGATACCAAGAACAAAGACGCGATCGACGCCAACAACACCGACGTGTTCCTCCCTAACATGCCCGATATCGTGAAGGACCTGAAGAACCGGGGGCTGTACGTGATAGCCCGCATCGTGACCTTCCAGGAGCCCACGATGGCCAAGGCCCGCCTTGATATGGCCGTGAAAAGCAGCGTCACGGGCAAGGCATGGCTGGGCGGCGAACTGAACCAGCAGGCATGGCTCGACGCAAGCAGGCCGGCGGTGCAGGACCACCTTGTCGACATGACTAAAGAGGTGCTGCAACTGGGGTTCGACGAGATACAGTACGACTACGTGCGCTTCCCCTCCGACCCCGCGCCCAAGGAGCCTGGCAGGCCGGTCTTCTCCGAGCCTATGACCGACACCACGAAGGCTATGGCCATCGGGCAGTTCCTCAGCAAGGCACACGCGGTGATCGAGCCGACCGACGCCTTCATGTCGATCGACATTTTCGGCTACACCCTCTGGCCTGACAAGGAGGGCAAGCCCATGAACGGGGTCATCGGGCAGGTATTTGAGTACCTGGTGGACCACACCGACTATGTGGCCCCGATGATCTACCCTTCGCACTTCAGCTATGGCGAGCAGGGGTGTAACAAGCCTGCGCAGTGCGCCTACAAGCTGGTAAAGAAGTCGGGCGAGTACGCCGCCCAACGATTCGAGGGCAAGAAAGCCAAGTACCGCCCCTGGCTGGAGGACTTTGACTGGCCGGGCGCCGACTACACCAGTCCGGGCACCACCAAGGTGGCGGAGCAAATCCAGGCCGCCACAGAGACCAACGCCTGGGGCTGGATGTGGTGGGATGCCGCCAACGAGTACCAGCCGAGGGCGGCGTTCAAGAAGTAATTACGAATTACGAATTACGAATTACGAATTACGAATTGGCCTGATCGTAATTCGTAATTCGTAATTCGTAATTCCGCGAAGCGGAAAGATGCCAAAACGAAGGCCCTACTCGTCCTACTCAAGCTCTTATGGCTATGGCAGGGAGAAGCAGAGAAGGGTGCCTTCGCCGGTGCCTTACCTGGTGGTTATCTTGCTGGCCGGGGCGGGGCTGGCCTATTTTCACTTCATCGCTTTCCAGAGCCTTTCGGGCCGCGTGCTCAACGCTTACTCGGGCACGCCTATGCCGGGGGTGGTCGTCACCGTCCGGTCGGGCCCTCCTACTCCAGGTGCTAAACCCGCCGGCCCCGCGGCTGCTCCACTAACCACCACAACCGGAGCCGAGGGGTCGTTCTCCATCGACAAGCTGCCGCCTGATCCTGTGCTGGCGGTGGCGGTGGACGGCTTCACGCCGGAGCAAATTCCCGTGGCGGGGAGGCGCAGCTTCGATGTGAAGCTGGTGCCCAACATGCTTAAGGGGCGGGTGCTGAGCAAGGACGGCAAGCCGGTGGCCGGGGCCACGGTCTGGGCGGGTGCGGCGAGGACGCAGACGGGGCCGGGCGGCGATTACGTGCTGAAGGACATACCGGCGGAGCGGAAGCTGGTGGTGAAGGCTCCAGGCTATTTGTCGAACGCGGTGGAGTTCGGGCGGGTGGTGACGCAGGATGTGACGCTGGAGCCGATGGTGGCGAAGGCTATCAACGTGAACGCCGACTCGATCGCCACGCCGGGGAAGCTGCAGGCGCTGCTCGACCTGGTGGACCGCACCGAGCTGACGGCGGTGGTGGTGGATGTGAAAGGGGACAACAGCGGCAACCTCCTGTACGATAGCCAATTGCCGCTAGCGCAGCAGTTAGGTGTGATCCACCCGATCATCCCAGACCTGAACGGGCTGCTGGCGACGCTGAAGGAGAAGAAGATTTACGCCATCGCGCGGCTGTCGGTCTTTTGGGACCCCGCGCTGGCGAGCGCGAAGCCCGAGTGGGGCCTGAAGAGCAAGAAGGCCCCCGGGCAGCTCTGGACCGACCCCTACGGCAAGCGCTGGGCGAACCCCTACGCGGTCGACGTGTGGAACTACAACATCGACATCGCCAAGGAGGTAGCGTCGAGGGGGTTCAACGAGGTGCAGTTCGAGAACGTGCAGTTCCCTTCGGACGGCCAGCTTGACGACATAGACTTCGGGCCGGTTCAGGGCGGCCGCAAGCGGGTAGATGCCGTCTCGGGCTTCCTTAGCGCGGCGTACAAGGCTCTGTCGCCGATGGGGGTGTACGTGGCCTGCAACGTCTTCGGGCTGAGCCCCTATGTGCAGGACGACATGGGGGTGGGCCAGCATTTCGAGGAGATCGCGGCCAACACCGACTACATAGACCCGTACATCTACCCGGCGAACTTCGGCGACGGCTTCATGGGCTTCCCCAAGCCCGCCGAGCACCCTGGCGACGTGGTGGCCCAGACGGTCAAGGCGGCAGCGGCCCGGCTGGGCACCTCCCCCGCCAAAATTCGTCCCTGGCTCCAAGATTTCAGCAGCGGGAAGGTCAAGTACGAGGCCCCGCAGGTGCGCGCCGAGCTAGACGCAGCCGAGCAGAGCGGCGCGGTGGGGTGGATGCTGTGGAACTTCGGGAATGCGTATACGGAGGGGGCGCTGAAGAAGCCTTAGACCTCGCTCACTCGGCACTCAAGTGCTTCGGTCAGGAAGAATGTGTAAGTATAATGTCTCCGCAGTTATGCCAGAAAGGGTGACTGAAGGAGACCAGTGTGCAGAGAAGTACTTTCGCATGGGTGGGTAGGATTGCTTTTCTTGTCCTACTGTTGGCCTTGACCGCTGTTAGTTGCTCAACCCCTGGTAGGAACGCACAAGTTGGTGCTCCAACCCGGCCAGACACCCCAACTCCGGTCGTCTCGCTGGAACCTAACTCTAATGGATCTATGGCCCGTGGGAATGTACATGGCACAGGAGTGTTTGTTACAAAGGGCCTGCGGCAGCTAAGTGGGTTGAAGTGGAAGTTCAAGACCACCGATCATGGAAGTAATACGACTCCTGCTGTCAACGGAAATGTCGTTTACTTCGGTCAATATGGTACCCTCTACGCAGTTGATGCCGATACAGGGACAGAGACGTGGAATTACGAAATCGACAATCAGGCCACGTCCAGCCCTGCGATTGCGGGTGATACAGTATATGTGGGTGGTTGGGATGAGCTGTACGCCATAAGGACCGACCTGGGTGTTAGACGATGGGTCTTCCGAAGCGAAGCAGGAGCCGATGAAACCTACTGGTTGGACCCTGTAGTTGACGGGGGTACGGTTTACTTTGGAGGTCGGCAGTACTTCCATGCGGTTGACGGCGAAACGGGCCGCCAGAAGTGGAGACTAGAACTGACGAACGTCGCCCGATCTGTTCCTACGATTAACAATGGTACAGTCTACTTTGGCACCTATAGTGCTGATGGTCGTGGCGACACTTATGTTTATGCTCTCGACAGTCAGACAGGACGGGAGAAGTGGAAGCTGAAAACTGCAGGCGGTGGCGTTTGGGGGGCGGTAGCAGTCACGGAGGGTGTTGTGTATGCGGGTACATGGAACCAGGGGCTTGTCGCGCTGGATGCCAGGAACGGACAAGTAATATGGCACTATAACCCAGGACGAGGAGTGATAACTTCGCCAGCCGTGGCCTATGGCACGGTCTATATCACTGATAAGGGAACTCTTTATGCGATAGATGCCCAAACAGGCAAGGAGAGGTGGCAGATCCAGGCAGGTGGTTTCAGCTCCGACCCGGTTATCGCTGACGGAATTGTCTATTTCACGACTACTGTGACGAGCCTCACGGTATTAATTGGCGGAAAACCGAGCGGCTACCTTCATGCGGTGGACGCACAGACCGGACAGGAGTTGTGGACATTCAGCGTAGAAGGTGAAACGATGGAGGCTCCCGCGATCGCAAATGGCACAGTCTATTTCGGAAGCGGTGAGGGCTACCTTTATGCTGTCAAATAGCAGATTGTAACCGACGCTGGGCAGGTGGCCTAGTCGGAGTTTGCAGCAAGGGGGTCGGTGGACGGAACCCCGGGCCCCAGGGCCGCATCCAGTTGGTCCCTTTGGAAGCCTACTATCACACTGGTGCCCACAACGATAACCGGGGTGCCGCGCTTGCCGGCGAGCTGGATGGCTTCCATCCCGGCGGCCTCGTCTAGCTCTACGTTCTTCTCTGTATAGGGCACACCTCGCTCCGCGAGATACTGCTTTGCAACACCGCACCACCGGCAGTCGTTCGACGTGTAGATAGTAACGAGAGGGTAGTTTACTCCGCGTTCAGCAGTAGACTCTGCTGGCCTGTTCTCTTCCATCTCTGGCCTCCTTCCGTTATTGAGCCGTACATATCAAACGGTTTCCTTAACTACGATAAATATCTAACAAAGTTGCATTTGCGATAAGGCAAGTTCATGGTGCCTGGTTGCGCCAAGTTACGTCTCTGGTCGGAGGAACGCCGGGGTGGCTCGTGCTATACTGGTATTTCGCGCCCGGATGTGTCTGTGCCCGAATACTCTCGACCGTTTGAAGATAGGACTGAGGAACGAATGATACGGTCGGCTCGCTTCACGGGCTATAGATACTTGCTGTCAGCCTACCTGCGCCCGCAGGGGAGGCGGGTTGTCCTGCTTGGGGTGCTGCTGGCGGTGGGGCTCGGGCTGGAGTTGGCTAACCCCTGGATACTGCGCGCGTTCATCGACAGCGCGCTGGCGGGGGCCTCGCTGGCGTCCCTCACGGGCATCGCCCTGGCGTTCCTGGGGGTGGCCCTGGCGACGCAGCTTGTTACTGTGGCCGAGACTTACGTGGCGGAGAACGTAGGGCTGACCGCTACCAACAGGCTGCGCTCCGATTTGACATTGCACACGCTGCGGCTGGACCCCTCGTTCCATGGCTCGCACACGCCCGGCGAGCTTATCGAGCGGGTGGACGGAGACGTGGCCACGCTGGGCAACTTCTTCTCG
>JBJMMB010000318.1:0-4944 GCA_045805005.1 Chloroflexia bacterium | reverse complement strand
GGGTTCGACGGGCACCACGTCGGTGTGCGACATCAACAGTAGTGGCCGCTCGCTCCCGTCGCCGCGCAGGACAGCCCGCAGGTTGGCCCGGCCGGGTGCGGACTCCACGATCTCGTAAGCGATGCCTTCCGCCTCTAACTGCGCCGCGATGTACCGTGCCGCGATGATCTCGTTGCCCGGCGGGTTGCTAGTATCCAGCCGGATCAGGGCTTGCAGGTGGCGGACGCACTCGTCAAAGAGGGCTTGCCAGTCGGGGGCTATCTCTGTGGTCATAATTACTCCTTCGTCGCCCTCAGAGAGAACATGAGGGGGATTTCGCCCTTCTCGGCCGGCAGCCTCCACGTGCCGTCGTTGGCTTTCTCCAGGAAGGGAAACATCTTCCATACTATGTACGGGTACTCCTGCAGGGACTGTATGCGCAGCCCCGCGGCGATGAGGGAATTGACGCATTCGCTCATGCTGTGGTTCCAGCCGTACTCCACGCCGCGATAGTCCGGGTCGGGCGCGGCGTAGGAGCCCCGGACCTCGAACTTGAAGGGCTCGGGCCTGACAAAGTAGGGGTATATCACTCTCAACTCGCTCTCATGGTCGTTGTCGAAGACCATCGCGAAGGGGTGACTCTCCACCACCAAGAAAGTACCGCCCGGCTTCAGGAAGTGCGAAACTACCTTCGCCCACCTTTCCAGATCAGGCAGCCAGCCTAGAACGCCGTACGAGGTGAAGACTATGTCGAACTGCCCTGAGAGGTGTTCCGGCAGGTCGTATACGTTCGAGTGAACGAAGGTAGCGGGGATGTCCATCTCGGCGCTCAGGGACCTGGCGAGGGCGAGGGCCTTGTCGGAGAAATCGACCCCCGTGACTTTAGCGCCCAGCCTGGCCCACGAGAGGCTATCCAGGCCGAAGTGGCATTGCAGGTGCAGGAGCGACTTTCCGGAGACATCGCCAAGCTCCCCCTTCTCTATGTCATGGAGACGGAACCCGCCTGCCTTGAAGCCCGGGAGGTCGTACATCTCTGACTTTTCGTGCAGCTCGGTCCAGTGGTTCCATAGCTCCTGATTGGACCTCAAGTATTCGTCCATGGCGACCTTGTTCCTTTCAGACAACTCACTTCCCGCTCGTAACCCTACTTGGCTCCCGATCAGAAGTGCCGGATACCCTGCCGCTGCCGGGCACCCTTGGGCTGTAATGTTCACCCACTCTTTATCGCCTGACCAGGATGGCGTCACCAGAATCGAACCCCACCGCGACAGGCAGCAACCAGTCTCTGGTAATTTCCTTCACAGCCAGGGAGGTATAGCCTAGGCAAAGGATGTACTCCCCAACGTTAGCCGCTTCAGTTGCCGAGACCAACAGGTAAATTTCGTGCAGAGCCGTAGATTCAAAATACCTGTCCCGCGGCAGGTAGGAGTCCCTGGTCCAACATGCCCAATCGTGCACCTCGTCATCCGGATCGAAAGTTGTCGACCCGGATATGTAGAGACTACAGCTAGTTATGCCGTAGCAGCCAAGCAAACCCTGCGCCTGGGCTAACCTCCGTCGCTACTAGCCCGCTTATGCAAGTGTAGTCTTTAAGGCTAGCCGAGTATTTCTCCACAAGCGTCCTCTTCCATCAGCATAGCCGCCGATCCCAATTGCCAAGGCACACCCAGACTATACTATACATACTCCGCACGTCCGCCGCAAAGGCGCCCTCGCCAGTGCATAGCAGGGGCAGGCCCCCGTTGCCTGCCTCGGTTTCACAATCCCAGCATTGGTGGTACACGAACAGGGCAGGCCCCCGTTGCCTGCCCTGTTCGCGACCCTCTGCATATGGGGTACACGAACAGGGCAGGCAACGGGGGCCTGCCCCTACGGAAATCGGGTCTTAGCGCCTGGCTTGTGTCCGAGAGCCTTAGGCCGCTTGCTGCTCGGCGGGTTGGGCCAAGGCCAGCAGCCATTCTCGCTCTAGCTGGGAGCCGGTGCATGAGGGACGGGCTTGTTCGAGGGCGGCAAGGCCTTCGGCGGCTATGGCCTGGGCCTGCGCAAGCTTGCCTTCGGCCAGGAGCGCCGCGGCCTCTGCTCGCAGTTGGATGAAGCGGTCGTGGCTTGTGCGGGCGTCGCCTGCCGCGGTCAGGAGAGCCCTCGCGGTGGGCGCATCACCGCGGAAGTAGGCCAGGAAGAACGCGGCGTCGACCAGGATGGTCCAGCGCACCCTGTGGGGGATGTGGGCTCCTTCAGAGGCTGCCAGCGCTCGCTCCATGTGGGCCTCGGCGCCGGCCATGTCGTTGGCGTCAACCGCCGCGTAATAGGCCAGGTGGTTGCCGGCGATGTCGTCGAGGGAGCCATCGGCCAGCCCCGTGGCCCGTGTGCTCCACTCGTGGTTCCAATCTCTTGGGCGCTGCCCTCGCTTGGAGGCCCCCACCAGCGCTACGATGGCGCAGTAGCGGTCGCCCGCCCCCTTGCTGCTCAGGAGCATCTTTATGCGCGCCCCGTCGGAGAGCGAGCCGCCCGATTTGAAAGGTAGCATATTGGCCCCGAAGCTGAAGAGCGATGTGATGGCCGCCAGCTCGCAGAGGCGGTGGGGCAGGCCGCCGGTGCTCGCCGCCAGCGCGAGGGCCATGCCGCCCAATAGCAGGCTCGCGATGGGGCCTCCGGCGATCCTCGCCAGCTCGCGCTGCCTGGCATGCCTCGGATGCTCCGGAATGCTCGCCGCGCTCCCCGCGACCGTCATCCAGTTCTCGTTGTAGCCAAGCGCCAGCCCCCGCCCCGTGGACGTGAACTTGAAAGGCCCGATGGTGCAGAATACGAAGCGGAACCCCACCAGCTTCCCGGCCAACAGGTGTCCCATCTCGTGCGCCACAACTTCCAGCAAGAGGAAAGGGACCCAGACCAGGAGCGTGCTCAGCAGCGCCTTCGCGGCGTGGACCGCCACGCCCTGAGCCGCCTGCCAGCCCATAGCGAGCGCCAAATCTCCGTACAGCACGGCCTGGTTGACTCCCGTCGCGAGCCACAAGGGCGCGGTCGCACCCGCTACGGCGGCCAGCAGTGCCGCCAAAGGTGCCCCTACCAGGAGCAGCCACAAGGCGAACCCATGGTCCCGCCAGCCGGGCGCGCGATAACGGCGGCGCTCATTAGCTAATTCCATGCACTCAGATCCTCTCCCCTGTATTTTGTATTTGTGGTTATGTTATTTGCGCGGCCTGGGGACCACTCCCGGGACGTGAAGTCGCAGGCTGGTCTATGAGACCTGCCCTACCCCATCCTAAAGCCTTAACCACGCCCCGGTACATAGGAAACTGGTCCTGTGTGCCCTGGGCTTTCTTGACAGCGAGCGCCGCGGCGGGCTATAATCGATTGGCTGCGCGGGCGGTTAGCTCAGTCGGCTAGAGCGCTACGTTGACATCGTAGAGGTCATTGGTTCAAGTCCAATACCGCCCACCTGCAATACTACGCGTGAAAATGGGTCGCCACTCTACAGAGAGTGGTGGCCTTTTTGTTGGGTGACTGTCATTTTGACAGTCACCGACTTTCGGTGGGCACCAAAGGGCGCTCGCTGACCGGAGATGCACCAAGAGTATAAAGGCAATCGGCATGGCCGGTCAATACGCAAAATGTATGGTAGTCTGCGGCCCGCTTGAGCCGGCAGGTTTGTCAGCCGGTTAGCTGCCTCCCTGGCCCTGTGTATAAGATGGGCCGTTTTTGATTGTGCTATAATACGCCCGTAGTCAGGGATATCCAGGGCCCAGATTTTGGGGCCGCTAATACAGTCACCGTAGTAACGTGCGCCCGGCGTGACTTATGCCTGAACAGATCGAAAACGCGACCAGAAACATACCCAGGGCCGCGCAAACCAGGCCCCTCCCCGCGATGGACGAGATCAATACCCTCGTCCGCCTCACGCGGCTCTACGACATAGTTCGCTCCCTCAACTCCATCATCCAGCTCGACAAGTTGCTGAACCAGATCGTGGCCTCCGCAGCCGAGATGATGGAGGCGCGGGGCGGGGCTCTCATGCTGGTCGATGCCGAGGGCCAGAACCTCACCTTCGAGGTCGCCTCCGGCGGTGCGTCGGCCAAGCTCAGGGGCATGGTCATCCCCATAACCGAGCAGAGTGTGGCCGGTAAGGTGGCCCTGTCAGGCAACCCGTACATCGAGAACGATACCGAGCACAGCCGGTACTTCTCCGGCGAGGTCGACAAGCAGACCGGCTATCAGACCCGCAAGCTGGTATGCGTGCCTCTCATACTCCAAAAGCGGATCATCGGCGTCGTAGAGGTGCTGGACAAAGTCTCCGGCGAGGACTTCAATACGTCCGACTTGAAACTGCTGGAGGCGATGGCCGATGCGGCTGCGGTAGCCATCGAGAACGCGCGCCTGTATGAAGAGGAGCGCAAGAAGGCCCGGCTGCTCACCCAGGCTTATGACGAGTTGAGCCGGACCTACAAAGCCACCCTCCAGGCCCTCGCCGGGCTCCTCGATACCCGCGACGCCGCCACCCACGGGCACAGCAGTCGCGTGGTGGCGTTCACCATGCACCTCGCCAAGGCGATGGGCATAAGCGACCCGGACCGTCTCAAGGCTATCGAGCAGGGCGCGCTACTGCACGACGTGGGGAAGATTGGGATCGCCGACTCAATACTCAGGAAGCCCGGCCCCCTGGACGAGGATGAATGGGACGAGATGCGCGGACACCCCGAGCTTGGCTACCGGATGCTAAAGGACATCCAGTTCCTGGAGGATGCCCTGCCCATCGTTCGATACCACCACGAGCACTGGAACGGCGGCGGCTACCCTCTGGGCCTCGAAGGCGAGATGATTCCCCTCGAAGCCCGCATCTTCTCGATCATAGACGCCTTCGACGCTATTACCTCAGACCGCCCCTACAGCCCGGCCCGCACGTATGAGCAGGCGGTGGAGATCCTCACACAGGAAAGCGGTATCCGCTTCGACCCCTCCGTGGTCCAG
>JBJMMB010000317.1:0-12274 GCA_045805005.1 Chloroflexia bacterium | reverse complement strand
CGCCAACACGATGTCAGTCACGGCTTCGACCACGTCGGTGATGTCGTCGTCGCTCATCTTGGAGTAGATGGGCAGGGAGATGACGCGCTGGTATTCGCGGTAGGAGATGGGGAAGTCCTCGGGCTTGTACCCATAAGTCTCGCGGTAATAGGGGTGGATATGAAGGGGGATGAAGTGGACGCTAGCTCCGATATTGCGCTTCTTCAGGTCCTCCACGAACTGGGCTCGGTCGATGCCCAACTGCTCCAGGTTCAGGCGCAGCATGTAGAGGTGCCAGGCGTGCTGGCAGTCGTCCCTGTCGTAAGGTACCTGCAACTCGGGGCATGCGCCGAAGGCCTGGTTATATAGCCGTGCTATTTCAAGCCTACGCCGCCACATACGGTCGGCCTTGGCCAACTGGGCCAGGCCCATGCCCGCCGCCACGTCGGTCATGTTATATTTGAAGCCGGGGGCGATGATCTCGTAGTACCACGAGCCCTCCGCCGTGTAGCGTTTCCAGGCGTCCTTGCTGATCCCATGCAAGGCCATGATGCGGCACCACTCGGCCCAGGCGTCGTTGTTGGTGCAGATCATGCCCCCTTCGCCCGTGGTCAGGGTCTTGGTCGCGTAGAAGCTGAAGCAGGTGAAATCGCCGAACGTGCCGATCATCTGGTCCTTGAACTTGGAGGGAAAGGCGTGGGCGGCATCCTCGATCACCGGTATGCTATGGCTCCGGGCCACCTGGCAGATGCGGTCGATCTCTGCGGGCAGCCCGGCTATGTGAATGGGTATGATGGCCTTCGTGCGCTCGGTGATGGCGCTCGCCAGCAGGTCGGCCCGCATATTCAGGGACTTTGCGTCCACGTCCACGAAGACCGGCTTGGCATCGAAATAGCGCACCACCTCGGCGGTCGCCGCGAAGGTGTAGGGGGTGGTGATGACTTCATCCCCTCGCTTCAGGCCTATCGCCTCCAGCGCCAGGTGCATCGCGGCGGTGCAAGAATTGACGGCTATGGAGTGCTTCGCCCCCACCGCCTCGCCGAACTTTTCCTCGAACTCATGCGTCTTGGGGCCGGTGGTGATCCACCCCGATTCGAGCGCTTCTTTCACCTGTTGGAACTCGCTGTCGTCGATGTCAGGCAAAGCGAAAGGAAGAAATGTGTCTCGAATTGTCGCTCTCATGCTAAAGTTCCTCTCCTGCGATCTGTTTTCTGGGGTTAGGTGTCAGCGTTCGCTTGCGGCCCCTAAGCTCTGATCCCTAACCTCTGATCCCTGATATGTGTTTGATTTGTCGCTCCACCGGTCTCGGAATTCAGCCAGCCCGACCAGGAATCCAAGACCGTAGCTCAGGTGGAGCGTGCCAAAGACCACCGGCAGCAGGGGTAAGTGGTGCCAGCCGGCCTTGCGCGCCATCCATACGCTGGCCGCCAGGCTAGCCAACCCGTAAGCACCCGACACCAGGGCCAGCAGCACCCTACCCGGCGCCGAGAACAAGGCCAGCGCCGCCGAACCCAACAGCGCGGCCACGAAAGCGGGCGGTGCGAACTGCCGCGCCCGCATCTGCCCCGCGTGCTTCTGCATCACCCGGACTTTCCAGTAGCCGTACTGGAAATACTGCCTCCACAGGGCGCGCAGGTTGTCACGGGGCGTGTACAACGACTTGATTTCGGGGCTCAGCAGGATGCGCCCGCCATGCTCAAGGAGGCGGTAGTTAAACTCGTCATCCTGGTTGCGCACGAGCTCCTCATCGAACAGCCCGATCCGGTCGAATACTTCTCGGGGCCACGCGCCCATGTACACCGTGTCCACCCACTCCTCGCGGTCGGAGTAGTGAAAGCGCGCCCCGCCCACGCCGAACGGAGAGCTTGTCGCCTCAGCGACCGCTTCCCCGAACGCCCCCTCGCAGACCGCCGTCATCTTCCCACCGACGTTATCCGCGCCGGTGCGTTGAATCTCGGCCACGCATTGGCGCACGTAGTCAGGAGCTATCTCGGTGTGGCCGTCCACCCTGACGATTATCTCCCCTCGGGCCTGCTGGATGGCGGCGTTCAGGCCGGTGGGGACGATCCCGCCCGTGTTGTCGACCATGCGCAGGTTAGGGTGGGTGGCCTGATAGAACCGGATCATGTCCCGCGTGCCGTCTGTAGACATGCCGTCCGCCACTATCACTTCCAGCCGGTCCTGGGGATAGTCCTGGGCCAGCACAGCCCCCAGGCTGCGCTCGATATGCGCGGTTTCGTTACGGATTGGCAGCACCACGGTCACGAACGGGAGGTTCTTCATCGTACTCCTTTGTTCAGGGGTCAGGGGTTAGGGTTTGCCTGCTAGGGTGAGCTCTGAACCCTGATCTTTGATGCCTGACCCCTGGGGCAGCTTGCAGATCACCGCCTGGAACTTGCCCGATTTACTGCGCGGGATCGCGTCCACGGCCTCCACGCGGACCTCTGCCTCGCCCACGTGCCAACGCATGTTAGTCTTGATCCGCTCGGCGTCATGCTCACCGAAGCCGCTGTTTGGCACCACGTACACGGTGAAGGAGCCTAGCCCTTCCTGCACCACCTGCGACTCTCTGAAGTTCCTCACCCCCTCGAACACGGGGTCGAACCACGATACCCTGCGCCCGTCGGTGGTGAAGCAGAGGTCCTCGTACCGGCCCTCTATCGCCTCCAGGATCGGCATCTCCCGCCCGCAAGGGCAACTCTGCTCGACGGACCAGCGCGCCACATCGCCGATGCGATAGCGGATCAGCGGCTGCAGAGTGTTCTCGAGGCCTGTGCATACCACCTCGCCCAGCACACCCGGGGGGCAGGGCCGGCCCTCTTCGTCCACGATCTCGATGATGCCCAGCTCCGGGCTGACATGGTAGCGGCCGTGCTCGCACTGAGAGGCGAACATGCACCCCTCCACCGCCCCATAGTGGTCGTATATCCTGCACCGCCACGCCGCCTCTATAGCTTGCCTGGCGTGCCTCGAAACCGCCTCCGAGGTGGTGAAGATCGCTCTCGCAGGAGCGGGCAGGTCGTTAGTTTCGAGCGCGAATTGCGCCAGAGTGTTGATGGCGCTGGGGAAGCCCATGATCATGTCCGGCTTGTACTCCCCGAGGAATTTCAGGTAGTCGGGCATGAAGCGGGGCGACAGGTGGAACACCGAGGCGTAAGCCATGTTCTCCACCGGGCTGAAGCGCCAGAAGGGTGGTTTCTGCTGGTCGAACGAGCAGACTCTTCGAAGGCCGAACATGACCCGCCGGTTCTTGTGGGTAAGCCCCGCCCAGTTGTAGTTGCGGGCCTCGCGCACGGCCAACTGGAACGCATGGTACTCATGCGTATAGTATAGCTTCTTGGGCGTGCCCGTCGTGCCGCTCGATTTCAGCGCCAGGATTCCCTTCGGCAGGGGGTCCACGGCCAGCAGATCGTGGCTGCGCTCGCGCAGGGTCTCCGTGGAGAGCGTGGGTATCCGGGTAAGGGCCTCCCAGGGCGAGGTCTTCTCCCCCACGCCCGCCTCCGAGAGCACTTCTCGATAGTATGGCGAGTTGCGAGCAGCGGCCAGCACCATGCGCATGCGCTTCTCCTGGTGCTCCCGGAACTGCTCCGCGCTCCAGCGCTCGCGCGCTTTGAATTGCCTCACTAGCGGCTCGAAGTGCTTGTTGAAGCGCCTGCGATACCACCAGAGCCCGTAAGCTGCCACGAAGACCTGCTGAGCAGGCACGGGACTGCGCATGTAGATGCTGTCAATCAGGCCGGACATTCGTCCTCCGGTGGGGGTCTGGGGTCGGAGGTCTGGGGTCGGAGTCTGCCGGAGAGCCTGACGCTTGACCCCTCGTACGTATGGCATCTCGCAGCAGTGTCTCCCACTGCGGCAGGATTAGCGACCAGTCCATTGCCGACGCTTTATTGTGGGCATTGCCGGATAGCTTCGCCGCCAGACCCTCCTCGGATAGCAGGCGGCTCACCGCCGCCGCCATGTCCTCCGCGTCACCGGGGGCCACCAGCAGCGAGTCCTTCTCGTTCTCCAGCAGATAGGGGATGCCGCCCACGTTCGTGCTTACCACGCAGAGCCCGCAGGCCATGGCCTCCATCACGCTCACCGGGGTGTTGTCCACGTTGGTGGTGTTTACGAAGATGTCAGCCTCATTCAATCGGGCGGGCACTTCCTCCTTAGACACTCCATATACCCAGGTGATGCGCCCATCTACCCCCAACTCTTTCGCGGTTTGCTGCGCCACCTGCAAGCTGCCATCCCCCTTGTCTGGTCCCACCATCGTCAGGTGAATGTCGGGGTAGTCCTCGGCCAGCAAAGCCAGCACGCGGGGGGCCAGCGACGGATTGTAGATGGCGTGGAACGCCCGCAGCCACACTAAGCGCGGGGCGGGGTGCTTGCGCAAGCGGAACGGGTAAGTGCTCAGGTCGAGCGGGTTGGGCAGCAACAGCAAGTCGGCACGGTACTGGGCCATCTGCTCGAGCAGGTAGCTCGAGGGCGTGGTGACGATGTAGGCCGAGGCGAGCAGCCTGCGCATGCGCCCCGGCCATCGCTTGGCGAAGGAGGGTAGGTCGCCACCCCGGAGGGCCAGCGCGTAGGGTTTGCCCGCCCGCCGCAGGGTCCAGCAGATCGCCTCGGCCAGCACGAATGCGTTGCCGCTGTAAACGTCCACCATCGCCACGCCGTAGGTTCGGCGGTCGCTCCAGGCGGTGGTAGTCATGTCGAGCATGCGCGATAGGCGCTTGGGCTTGTCTGAGGTGGTGACCACGCGCCACCCCTTCGCGCCCAATCGCGTCGCCAGGTCTTCGCACACCCCGCGGGTGCCCTGCCGGGACGCCGACAGGAAGTTGCCGGCAAGCAATACGGAGTCTTCTAGCTGCATCTTACTCACTTGATAGGGATCAGGGGTTGTAAGCAGATACTAATCCCTGATCCCTAACCCCTGATCCCTCGTACATAAATTGATCGTACCAGAGCTGGAACATGAAGAGCATCCACACCCGGTGGCGCAACTGATAGGCGCTCAGGGGGATGCCGCGGGCCTCCGGGTCGGCCAGCAGGTTGTCCCGCAGGTCGATCACCGACCTGGCGTCGAAGATGCCCTGCTCTCGGATGCGCGTTTCGGAGAGCGTGTCCAGGAGGAACGAGCGCCAGGGGTCGCTCTGGAACCACTGGGCGAAAGGTAGCTCAAAGCCCTGTTTGCTACGGTTGAGTATCTGGTGGGGCAGCAGGTCGGCACACGCCTGCTTCAGCACGATCTTGTGCAGGCCGTTGCGCAGCTTATACTCGGTGGGTATATTCATGGCATACTCCACCACCTTGTGGTCGAGGATCGGCGAGCGCACCTCCAGCGAGCAGGCCATGGAGGCCCGGTCCACTTTCACGAGGATGTCGTCCACCATGCCCGTCTCGATCTCTCTCACCATGAAATTAACGAGCGGTTCCGGAGTCAGGTCGGCTCCGCCGTCTTGCTGGAGCACCCGTTCCTCGCTCCGGTAGCCGTTCATGCTGCCGCGCCATTCGCTGCTGTACAACTGCCGCTTGCCATCCTCATCGAAGTAGGTGACCAGGGCAAGCGTCTGGTGGTTGGGGTCGAGTGCGCTGACCTCCAGGGCTTTCTGCACCCGGCGCAAGCGCTCGCCCAGGCCGGGAGCCATGCCTCTCAGCAGGTCGCCCGACAGGCCGGCCGAATACCTGGCCGTGTTCCTCAGCACGCCCGGCAGCGCATGGAGGCGGTTGAGCACCTGGAAGTAGCGGAACATCGGGTAGCCGGCGAACAACTCGTCTCCACCGTCCCCCGAGAGCGCCACCGTCACATGCTTCCTCGCCATCCTCGCCACCCAGTAGGTGGGGATGAAGGAGGAGTCGGCGAACGGCTCGTCCATGTGCCACACCAACCTGACCAATTCTTCGGGGGTCAGGCTGTTGGCGTCCACCGTCTCCTCGGTGTGCACCGTGCCGAATGCCTCCGCCGCCGTCCGCGCGTAAGCGGTCTCGTCGAACCTTTTGTCGGGGAAGCCGATGCTGAACGTACGCACCTGCTCCACCTCACGCGACATCAGTCCCGCGACTATGGTGGAGTCAATACCTCCGCTCAGGAAGGCCCCCAGGGGCACGTCGCTGCGTAGGCGCAGGCGCACCGCCTCGGCCAGCACCTCTCTGAGGCCCTCGGCGTAATGGTCTATCGACTTGCCGCGGTCGGGAGCGGGAGAAACGCGCCAGTATCTTTTCACGGATACCGAGCCGTCGTGCTCGGCCACTAGGATGTGGGCGGGAGGGAGCTTATGCACCCCCTCGAAGATGCTGTCCGGTGAGGGCACGCACAGGTAAGAGAGGTAATCGTGCAGGGCCTGGGGGTTAATGGTCCGCCGAAGGTGCGGCCACGCCAGGAGAGCTTTGATCTCGGAGGCGAAGGCCATCTGCCCGTCGCGCACGCTGTAGAAAAGAGGCTTCTTGCCGATGCGGTCGCGCACCAGCACCAGTCGCTGCCGCTGCTTGTCCCAGAGGGCGATGGCGAACATCCCGCGCAGGTGCTGCACGAAGTCGAGCCCGTAGCTCTCGTAAGCATGCACGATGCATTCCGTGTCCGACTGTGTCTTGAACACATGCCCCAGCTTCAACAGTTCTTCGCGCAACTCGACGAAGTTATACACCTCGCCGTTGAACATCACCCACACGGTTTCGTCTTCGTTGGGCACGGGCTGGTGCCCCGTCCCCAGGTCGATGATGCTCAGCCGCCGGAACCCGAACGCCACCGGGCCATCCAGCAAGAACCCATCGTCGTCCGGCCCTCGGTGGACCAGGTGCCCGGCCATGCGCCGCACGACATCGGGGCTCTCTATAGGCTCCGGCTTCAGGTTAAGTAGACCAACTATGCCACACATGGTATTGCTCTCAGCCTCTAAACTGTTTCCAACGTGCCAAATTGCAGCATTCGCAGAAGATGGTGGTCGTTTTGCTGCCTGGCGATGTCGCGGTAGACCGACATCATGTGATCGCCCAGGCGCTCTGCGCTATACTGCATCTCCACCCGCCTGCGCCCGGCCTCGCCCAGGCGGCGGCCGAGTTCGGGCGATTGGGCCACCCGCACCATCCGCTCGGCCATGCCCTCGACGTCCTCTATGGGCACCACGTAACCCGTGGAGCCCTCCTGCACTACCGTGCCCGAGTCGCCCGCCGCCGTGGTGATGACCGGCAGATCCGCCGCCATCGCCTCCAATAGTACGTTCGGGAAGCCCTCGCTTTCCGAGCTGAGCACGAACATATCGGCGGAGCGCAGCACCGCCGGCACATCGTCGCGTCGCCCCAGGAACAGCACGCCATCCGGCAGCAGTCCCAGGCTGCTCGCCAGCGCCTTGAGGCGCTCCCTTTCCGGCCCGTCGCCTACGAGGGCTCCGGTGAGACCTCCAACTTGCTCCCTGGCCCGTGCTACCGCCCTCAGGAAGCGGTCCTGGCGCTTGCAGTCTATCAGGCTGCCAACCGTGACAGCCATGGGCCTGCGGCCGACAATGGACGATGGACGATGGACGATGGACGATGGGGTTGTGGAACCAGTTTATTTACTCGAATCGACCTTCGTCCATCGACCATCGTCCCTATCAAACTCCTCCAGGTCAATCACGTTGGGCAGGACGTACACCGAGCCGGCTTTGATGCCCAGGGAGGCGGCGTTGCGTTTGGCAGTCTGTGAATTGACAAGCAGCGATGGGGTCATCGCCATGAGCCAGCGGCCCCAGCCCCGTCTGTCCGACACTTCCAGGTAGGCGTCCCCCCTGATGCTGCCGATGGCGGCTATCCCCAGCAGCCTGCCGGTGAGGGCCACGTAGAAGTTGGTGTAGAAATGCGCGGATTGCACTATCTGCGGCCTGTACTCGCGCATGGCCCTTGTGAAGGCCGCTAGGCGGAGCAGTGGGTTGCCCTGCTGCCCAAACCACACGGGTTCGACGCCGAGGGCCTTTAGCACCGGCTCGTAGAACTCGCCCCTGGTGAGGCAGTAGACTCGCACTTCCACCCCGGCCCGCTGTAGCGCCCGCACCATGTACACAAGCTGCTTCTCGGCGCCGCCCTGACCCAGGGTTCCGGCGAGCAGCGCCACGCGCAGACGGTCTCTGTTAGCGGACATGGTTCGCCGCTTTCACGCGGTTGGCCTTCAGCAGTGACCCCGGAGGTATCCACCCCGCAAGGTGCTGCCGGTACTCTTCGCCGTGGAAGATGCTGAGCACCCCCGCCGTGAGGAACCAGAGTCCTTTGCTCTGGAACTCGGTCGATAAGAAGGCCATCGAGAGCGATATCGCCACCAGCAGCCCTAGCGAGAGCAGTTCGCCTCGACCCTTATGTATGCCCATCAGGGGGAAGGAGAGCACTATGCAAATCAACAAGGTGATGCCCAGAAAACCGTTCTCAGCTATCGTCTTCATCCATGCCGAGTGGGCCGCGGCTGCCTGGCCCCGTCTGTAGTCGGATATATCCTCATGATATCCGAGGTTGATCCAGGCATCCTCGAAGCCCCCCGTGCCCACGCCCAGCGGGTGGTCGAGGAAGATATACCAGGCCGCGAGCGCCAGATCGGAGCGGCCACTGGTGCGCTGGGTGAGCGAGTAGTCGTTCGAGCCGAAGAGTTTATCTATGCGGTGCAGCGAATTGTCCTGCAAGTCGGTGAACTGAGTAGAGAGGGTTACCGCCATGATAAAGGCGACGCCCACCAGGAAGGCCCGGCGCGAGAGGCCGGGGATCTTCGCCAACAGGAAGAGCATGCAGACAAGCGTGACCAGCAGGTCGCCACGGCTGCCGCTGAGGAACACGAACACCAGGTTAGCCACGGCCAGCGCGGCCAATGCCATCAATCCTTTCTTCTCCCTCACGGCGGATGGGAAGCCGAGGCAGATGGCGAATACACCCGTTGCAGGGAAGTAGGCCCAGGCGTTGGGGTTGATATGGGGCAGGTTCAGGCGCTGCATGTAGAAGAGCACACTGCCCAGGGCAGTGGTTGTGCTCACGATCAGGGCGACCCAGTAGAGGCCCAGCGGGTCGCTCGAAGCTCGGGCGAAATACCAGATGATGCCGAATATCGTCATGATGTTCAGCACGTGCTGGAACCCTACCATGGGGTCAGGGGTAGCCAGGCACTCGATGCCGAGCAATATGATGAATGCCTGGAAGATGCGGCTCTGTATGTCACGCAGGCGGAGCAGGAAGAGGATCGAGCCCGCCATGACGAGAAGTAGCCAGTAGTTGAGCGTGTTCCAGCGCAGGAGCCCGCCCGTCAGCAGAAAGACGCGCAAGGGAGCGTCCAGAGCGCACAGCATGCTGATGCCGATCAGCGACAGGGCGGGCTGCCTCGCGCCGAGTATGAGACAGGCCCAACATAGTATCACCATGAAGGTCAGGGCCGACAGGAACCCCAGCGCGAAGCCGGTGGCCCAAAGTATCACGCTCACCACAAGGAACCGCGGACCCCAGAAGTCCGCGCTTTTCGGGAGCTTGCGGACCTTGTCGAGGGTCTTCATGCCCGGCAGCGTGCGCGGGCTCGTGGCCATTACGTTGCTATTCATGCCTGTAGTTTTCCATCCACGAGCGCGATGCCCCACTGCCTCGCGCAAATCTCGCCTATCATCTGGGCCCACGCCTCCAGCGTTTGCCCCTCCACATACTCGCGGCAGCGCCTGCGCAGCGCGGGCCAATCGACCGGACCGTCGATAACCTTACAGAGCGCCACGGCCAGGGCCTCCACGTCGCCAGGCGGTACCAACCAGCCTCGCTCCTCGTCGCCACCGATAACACGTCTTGCGGCCCCCACCTCGGAGGCCAGCACGGGCAGGCCATGTGCCATCGCATCGAGCCATGCCTTGCTGAAGCCCTCGGTCAGCGAGGGTTGGACGCACAGGTCCATATCAAGCAGTTCCCGTGAGAGGCTGGCCCGGTCGAGTTGCCCGGTGAAGTGAACAGCGTCCGCGCACCCCTCGACCCTGGTTATCTGTTCCAGTTTACCACGCTCCGGCCCGTCACCGATAATGGTGAGCGCCGGTAGGTCGGCAACCCCTTGCTTCCTGACCAGTCCCATAGCCCTGACCAGCTTGTCCACGCCCTTCTCGGAGGAGAGGCGGCCTATGTACACCAGCCTCAGCGGGTTGTGGGCCGGGCGGCAGAGGTTTGGGTTTATGCTCGCTATCTCCTGCTCGGATAGGGCCGTGGAGAATATCCAATGCATCCTGGGGGCGGGGACGCCGGTGCCCGCGCCCGTCACGAGCATGACGTTACGCTTGCCCGCGAACCTACGCATGAGCCCCTGCGTTATCCTGTTCATCCTCGTGGTCTGCGCGGTAGCCTGCCAGGAGCCTCCATAGCGCACGATCAGGGCCTTTCGCAGCGCCACCGTTACGAGCATCCCCAGCAGGGGAAGGTCTCCCGGCAGCGGCGTGTGGACCACATCGGCCCGCCTCACGTTTTGGGCAATTGTGAGCAGGTAGTGCGGTAGGTGCGCGACCACCGAGAGCTTCCTGCGGGCGTCCTCGCCGGAGGGCTCGTGTAGGGCCACAACACGAATGTTGGCCGGCAGCGGTAGGCCTCCGTCCCTTGGGGGCACCACCGAAGTCACCAGGGTCATCTCATCGAAGAGAGAGCCAAGGCCAGCCATCTGTATGGGAAACCCGCCCGAGGACATCCAGGCTCCGCTCTCGTCCCGCCAGCAGTGTTTCATCGTAATGACGCAGAGGCGCACCGGCTAGTTCACTCCGACCAGCTCACGCGGCAGACGTACTCGGATAGCGCCCTGTTCACGGAGTTGTTGAACCCGCTCCATGAGAGGCACAAGATGAGACTCGTCCTGCGTGTTGCCCGACTTGAGCGAATGCGGGTGCCCGTAAACCACCACTATACCCCCGTTGCGGGCGCAATGCTCTACGATTTCGGTGGTCTCCGAGTTGAAGCCGCCCGGCGTGTTGAGGCGCACGCAGGAGATGCCCGCGATCTTCTCCGGCCGGCTGGACCGCTTCAGTTCCCGCTTCAGCAGCCGCTCCGTCACCCGCACATACACCGGGCTGTACGAAACTCGCGAGAAGAGGTAGCCCGCCTCCCTCAGGGCCTCGCACAGGCGGCGTACGTCAGTACGCTCCCGCCCGGCCCCGCGCCTCTCCGATATGCTGAACGACCACCCACCTGGGTAGTCGAAGGGCTGGTTATAAGGCGGTACGAAGCTCACCACCCTCGCGCCTACACACTGCTCCAGGGCATCCTTGCTGGCGCTCAACGTCTGCAGGAGCGCCCGGCGGTTGAGGCCGGGGAGCCAGTCGTGGTGGAACGAATGGCTGCCCACCTCGTGGCCCGCTTCGTGGACGCGCCGGATTTGCCCTGGATCGTGGTAGGGGCGCTCGCCGGGCAGCGCCGCCGCGCCTACGACCGCGAAGCAGGCCGGGATCTCGTATTGCGCGTGCAACTCCAGCAGCCGATCGGTGTTCGGGAACTCCAGGTGCCCCCAATTCTTCGGCCCGCCCGGACCTCGCGAGCGGTCGGCCCCCCACTGGGTGTCGTAGTCCCAGAAGAAGAGCAGCGTCGCGGGTTTGGGTCCCGTCATACTTCGACCTGGTACTTGTCAAGCCAGATAGCCAGGAGGAGCAGGTCGAACAGCCGTGTCGCGATCGACTCGGTATCGTAGCTCCGCTCGTCCGGCCCCGCCTGGGCGTAGCTCGCCAGCATGCGGTCGATCTCGGCCCGCTGCATGCCTATCCTCTCCAGGATAGGGGTGATGCCCCACTCCTGCCAGCACTGCACTATCTTGCCTCGCATCCATTCGTCCAGCGGGAAGGCGAAGCCCCGCTTGGGGGCGGGTTGCGTCAGGGTTGGGGCCATGCTCTCGGCCAGCGTGCGAAGAGGCTCTTTGGTGCGCTTGTTTTGCAGGCGCATCTCCAGCGGCAGCCGCTCCGAGTACTCGAGCATCTTGTTTGCCAGAATGGGCACGCGTACTTCAAGCCCGTGCGCCATCGCCATACGGTCCACCTTGAAGAGCATGTCGCACGGCAGGTCCACAAGCATGTGGAAGCGTATCTGCTGCTCCAGGAAGCCGCCCGTCTCCCCGACGCCTATCATAGCGCGCACCTCGGGGAAGAGGTCTTGCTCGCACGGGAAGAGCTGGTGAGACAATTCCTCGCCCAGGAGCGAATGCAGTTCTTCCCACTCCCAGCGCCTGGCCCATTCGATGAGTATGGCAGCGTCGTCGAGCAGCGACAGGTTGAGGTATTTGTTCAGCCTGCGCGGCACCTCGGCTCGCCCGTTAGCGACCAGTTTGGCCCCTATCCGGCGCACCTGCCTGGGGGCTACCCGGAGG
>JBJMMB010000316.1:0-33171 GCA_045805005.1 Chloroflexia bacterium | reverse complement strand
GGCCGGGGCACTGCTCGGCACCGGGCTGCTGGCTCTAAACCCCATATTTTTCCACCTCAGCTACAGTTTCATGACTGATGTGCCGTTCATGTGCCTGTTGCTGATAGCCTGCTATTGCTATATTCGGGGGCTGCGGCAGACGATGGCCGATGGCCGATGGACGATGGGGGTTACCGAACCCACCGGCCAAGCGCCATCGGCCATTGTCCATCGGCCATCGTCCATTGCGTGGCTGCTGCTTGGAGGGGCGTTCGCCGGGTACGCGTTTCTGGTGAGGCAGTTCGGGTTGCTGGTGCCGATGGGGTTTCTGCTTTACCTGGTGTTGGACGGGGTGGTCACGGGGCGGTGGAGATGGAGGCAGATGGTGGCGGTGGGCATAGTGCCCGCGTTGGTGATAGGGGGGTGGTATTTGTGGACGCGGGATTTGCCGCCATCAGGAGCTGCCGAGTACGCCAGACGACGGGCAGAGCAGTTTATGTGGAACAGCACCTGGCTGCCACTGATTCTGGAGCGAGCGGCCTCCGTCGTACCCCTGATCGCGCTCTTCGCCTGGACGGCCGTGCGGGTCCGCCGCCTCCACTGGATATTTGTATGCCTGTGGAGCGGCGTGATGGGCTGGGCCTTCTTCAACCTGAGTGTGCCGCACCAGAGCTATTCCTTCATAGTTAACGGCAATATTTTACGCATAGATGGTATAGACTTCTTCGAGTACAACCAGGAGACTATCTGGACGCCCCAGATATGGATGGGCCTGGCTCTGTTCGGCGCGTTCCTCTCGGCCCTCGTGCTGGCGCAAATGACCGGCGGGTTGCTCGACTGGGTGGCGAGCACATGGCGTACCTGGCTTACGAGGCGCACAGCCGGGAAGTCGGACGCCAGGGGAGAACGGACGATGGACGATGGACGATGGACGATGGGGGTCAGGGAACAGGTATTCTTACCCTCAGCCTCAATGGTCTATCCTTCGCGCCCCGGAGGGGAGCCCGTAGCTCAGGACCAATCGCCGGCCGTAGGCCAGCATCCGGTGACTACGCTACCCGTACGGCGAGTGGGTCGGGAACCGGACAACGGATTGTCAACGGTGGCTGATGGGGTTAGCGAACAGGAATCCTTGTCCCCATCGTCCATAGTCCATCGTCCATCGTCTGCTCCAGGCCCAGAGAGCCTATCTCCTCTCACAGGCTTCTACCTGGTCGGGGCGGGCATACTGGTCGTGTCGCTGGCCTTGCTGGGCGACTTTTTCGACCGTTACGCCCTGGGCTTCCTGCCATTCGTGATCCTGTTTCTCGTACGGGCCTCCCCAAAATGGGGGCGGCTGGCCTGGGGTTATGCCATAGCCGCCTTGATACTGGTCGGCACGTTTACGCTGGTGGCCAAAGCCGACTTCATCGACCACAACAACGCCCGCTGGGAAGCGGGAACATGGTTCCAGGCAAGAGTTCCGCTGCCGGTGCAGGTGGGTTTCGACTGGAACAACTGGTACGGCTTCTCGAACCTCCTCTATCAAGTCACGGACTTGCACATCGAAGGTTATCGCACCGAAAGGCGCTTCCCCTACTTTAGCCGCCTCGCCGGCTTCACCACCCGGTACGTGCTGGCAGAATCAAGAGCCGACACCCAGCCGGTGAGGACGTTGGGGCCGTAAGGGGGACTCGTATAGTACCTATTGGCCACCTGCTCTGTTTACCTTTTTTTACCTGTGTGGACTTACCGTTGTCATTGGGCCTCGGTATAATAGAGGTGAGCCGGACAAGATCTGAAGGCAATAAGATGGGCAGCAAGGGACTTGTGGGGCTCGTCCTCTGCGGGAAAAGCCCAAACGTAGAGAACCGCTAGTGTTGATCTGCTCTTGATGTTCGTTTATTGGAGGTAAACTTTCATGCGAATGAAGATGGCTGAGTTGAAGAAGAAGGGCCAGGGCCTGGTCGAATATGCGCTTATTCTGGTGCTGATAGCTATTGTTGTAATCTTGATCCTGACGTTCCTCGGCGGCAAGGTGAACGATACGTTCTCGCGCATCGGCTCGGGCCTCGGCTAAACTTAATACGTTCCACTCTAGTAGGCAAGACGCTAAATCAAATACAATTGAATAGAAGGGCCGCCCCCGCGAAGGGGCGGCTTTTTCGTGCCTGGCACCTGTTATGGGACTAATGGAAGAGCCGGGTTGTGACAAACAGGCAGTTACGACGTGGCCGATTGATATATACACTTATAGATATGATAGGATCGGAAGCACCGGCCATAGATCGCTCGGGGAAAGTGAGCGGTAGGCGGCCGGCAGTTGGCGACCGGCAGTTGGCGACCGGCAGTGGCCGCGGACGTAGACTGGCCGCTGACTACCGCAGGTTGCCAACTGCCCTCAGCGCTCAGCACCCGATAAAAGCAGAGCCAAATGCTGGGGCAGACGGGGTGGAAGAGGCGGGTACCATTCTGCATAGGCCCGATCTTTATCGCTCGCTGGGCCTGGCTGTATCGGTGCTGCGGTGGATGACAATCGTCGCGCTCTTCTTCCTCACGGTGCTGCAACCAAAAATTGGACGCTTCGGGCTCCCGAACTGGCAGCTCTTGATCCTGTTTGCCGTCTACAACCTGGCAGCCGAGACAGTGCTGGGCAGGCGGGGGGGACGAACGACCTTGTTATGGCGGGTCATAGTCGACCTGCCCGCAGCGGGATTGATATATTACGCCAGCGCCACACCCGGCGCCCCGCAGTTCGACCTACTATTCCTCGCGGTGTTGTGCGCGGCCGTCAGCATGCCGCTGCGCATCAGCCTCATTTACACGGGGGCGGCGGTGGCGATTACCGCGATCATAGAGCCAACGCTCCCTTTGTGGCTGTCTAACGCCGAGTATGTGCGGGAGCTTGGGGCCAGGATGGTGTTGCTTGCCCTGGTCGGCACGGGAACGGCTATCATGGCCCGGAGAGTGGCGATAGAACAAGAGGAAGCCACGGCGGCCAGGATGCAGACCCGCCAGCTGCAGGAGTTTGACCGACTGCGGGACGACTTCATAGCCTCTATAACGCACGATTTGCGTACGCCGTTCACCGCTGTGCGGGCAGGGCTGGGCATGGTGGAAATGAGCATAATGGAGCGCCTCAGACCGGAAGAGGTGCAGATGCTGGCCAACGTGAGGCGGAACAGCGAGCGGCTTGGGATTTTGATTAACGACCTGCTCACGTTCAATCAGTACGAGTCGCACGCCCTACATATAGACCAACGACCCCTCGACCTGGGCCACGTTATCGAGGCCGCGACCGCAGGCTTGCAGACCTTGCTGGCCGAGAAACAGCAAACCCTCGAACTGGACCTTCCAGGGCCGCTCCCACACAAGGGCGACGCTCGCAGGTTGGAGCAGGTGATCGTGAATTTGCTGGACAACGCCCACCGGCACACTCCGCCCGGGACGCATATTCGGATCAGCGGGCGCGCCATAGGGGACGAAGTGGTGGTGATCATACAAGACGACGGCCCCGGCATCCCTCCTGAGGAGTGCGAGGCAATCTTCCAACGATTCCACCGTGTGGACCTGGCGGAAGGCGGCTGGGGGCTAGGGCTGACGATAGCCCAGGCGATCATTGAGAAGCACAGAGGGCGCATCTGGGTTGATAGCACCCTGGGACAGGGAGCGGCTTTTCACATTGCCTTGCCCTTGTATTCAGGACTGGAGCGAAGCGAATGAGAGTCCTTATCGCAGAAGACGCGCCCGACGTGGCGCAGGTGGTGGCTTTCGGAGCCCAGATGACCTGGCCGGGGTGCGATGTTAACATAGCCGGAAGCGGCGCGGATGCGCTGAAGCTGTTCGAGGCGGCGCGCCCCGACCTGGTAGTGCTCGACATAGAAATGCCCCCGCCCGACGGGTTAGAGGTGTGCAAGCGCATCCGGCAGATGTCACAGACGCCGATCCTTATGCTGACCGTGCGGGACTCGACCATGGACAAGGTGCTGGCCCTCGACATCGGGGCCGACGATTACCTGACCAAGCCGTTCAACCACATGGAGTTGCTGGCGCGGATGCGCGCCCTGGTGCGCCGCTTCACGGGGCCGATATCGGCCCAGTCGGTGGAGGACCTGACAATGGGTGAGTTCACCATCAACTTCGCCAGCCACGAGGTGCGGGTGTGCGGCCAGGTTATCCCGCTGACCTCTACCGAGTACCGTCTGCTTGAGGAGTTGGTGCGCAATGCAGGCACAGCCCTGTCGCACCAGGCCCTGTTGAAGAAAGTCTGGGGCCCCGAGTACGCAGGAGAAACGCACTACCTGAAGATCTTCGTGCGCCGCTTGCGCCAGAAGCTAGGGGACGACGGAGAGCGCCCGCGGTACATCCAGACGGAATGGGGCATAGGCTACCGCTTCACCTCACCTCAAGAGATGAAAGGCCTGCCCTTCCCTGTGGGGGTTTCGTAATGCGTAATGCGTAATGCGTAATGGGGGTGGGGAGACTTGGATGGTTGAACCCGCTGGACTGCATCCCCTACGCATTACGCATTGGTTCCATTTCCCACACATCGAGGGACAGCAGCCGGGCGCTGCCGCTATGGGCTGACAACAGGATGCCCAGGCTGTCGTCTTTGCTGGGATAAATCCGGCCCGTAACACACGCCCTATCGTTCGCGAATACCTCGACCACGGAGGCGTCGAGGTATATGTGAAGCCGCACTGTTTCCCCGCCAGCCAACACCAGCGGCCCGGCGTACCTGCCAAGGTGGGCTGTGCTGCTCAGGCTCGAGCGGGAGGCATCCAGCACCAGGCGCCGGTGTAGCGCGTCGTATATGATTCCGGTTTGCTCGCTGCCATCGGGCGAGCAGCGCACCGAGATACCGACCTCGGTCGCGTCGCCGGGCTCGAACTCAACGATGATCTCCAGCGCGTCGCCCCGCACGTCGATGGGTAGAGAGGGCGATCCTTCGGCTAGCGGGGCATCTTGTAGAGAGTAATGCTGGCGGCGCAGCATCTCGAGTTCGGGCGCAGGTCGCATCTCAAGCACGCCGGAGTTGAGCGAGAGGACGCGAGGCAGTGACATCACGCCGGACCACCCGGTGGCAAGCTGGTCTCCATCGTCCCGTTGTTCGATCAGCCAGCCCCACATGATCCGCCTGCCCTGGGCGTCCCGAAGGGTTTGCGGGGCGTAGAAACTGGTGCCGAAATCGAGCCGGTGCGGTTGCTCGGGAGTGAAACGATGGTTGGAGTAGGTTCCCGTGAAGTAAACGGGATAGTATATGCGCCCGCCGTACCAGACCGATACGACGAGCACGTGGCGCTCACCAAGGAAGAAGAAGTCAGGGCACTCCCACATTGAGCCGGTCCATAGGGGCGCCACCTCCGTTACGTCGCCAAGGTAGAGGGGGTGCATGTACTCCCACTGCACCAGGTCCGGGGAGCGGTAGAGAAGGGCTGTGCCCCCCACTCCTTTGATACCCGAGCCGACCAGTTGATACCAGGTGCTATCTTCTTTCCAGACGCAATGATCGCGAAACGCGACTACATCGAGCCCGGCGGGCGGCCCGGCTATCACCGGGTTGCCGGGATATTTTTGCCAGGTGATTAGATCCTCGTCGCCTGTGGCGAGGCAGGGGAGCTGCCGGGTGCCGTCGTGGCCGCTGTAGATGATAGTAGGCACGCCGGCGTTATCTACGGCGCAGCCCGACCAGCAACCGCCGGCATCGGCCGTGCCCGGTGTGGGCGCGAGGGCGATGGGCAGGTCGCGCCAATGCATCAGGTCTTCGCTGACGGCGTGCCCCCAGTGGACGTCTCTATGAAAGGCTCCGGCGGGGTTGTACTGGTAGAACATGTGGTACTCGCCACGCCAGTGGATCAGCCCATTAGGGTCGTTCAGCCAGCCTGAGGGCGGCAAGACGTGGTAGCGCGGGCGGTGGGGGTGATTCATCATGATTTGCTGATTTGCCGCATGGTACTCTGAAAGTTCCTGAGATCGATTTGCACTCCGGCGTGCATCCAGGCCTGGCCGCTTCGAGCTTCTTCGAGGCCCTCGATGGCGTACAGGGCGTCGGGGTCGAGGCCGCTCAATCGTAGAGGTGGCAGCGCGGCGGGCGGCGGCATGTGCGTGCGGAATGCGAAAAGGACAGCTTCCGACTTATCCTTGCTGACGTAGAGGACGGCGGAGAAGGCCTGCGCCTGAGGCGACCCGAGGCGATACTGGTCGCCGTACTGGACGATGGGGCGAATCGCTTTATAGAGGGCGATCCAGTTGGCCGCCTCGGCGCATTCCTCCTCCGTCCACTGTGCGAGGTGCCCACCCACCCCCAGCACGCCGCACATACTCACGTGGAAGCGATATGCGAGCGATAGGTTGTCGGGGTTCATATCGGTCACCCAGGCTTCCATCGTGTTCGCTGGGTAGACGTAGGAATAGCCCTCCTGGATATGGAGGCGGGCGGTGGCCTCCGTGTTGTCGCTTACCCAAACCTGGTCGGCGAAGCGCAGCATGCCGAGGTCGGCCCGCCCCCCGCCACCGCTGCAACTCTGGAAGACCACGTTGGGGTGGCGGTCGCGCAACGTGCGAAGGAGCCGGTAGAGGCCGTGGACGTATCTCACCCACAGCTCTCGGGCTTCGCCTGTGGCGTCGGGCCAGCCCGGTTCACTTACGTTGCGATTCATATCCCATTTGACGAATGCGATGTTGTGCTCCGCGAGGAGCCGGTCGAGCACTTCGATGAGGTATTCTTGCACGTCAGGGCGGCCGAGGTTGAGGACAAGCTGGTTGCGCGCCTCGGTGCGAGCGCGTCCGGGGAAATGGAGCACCCAGTCGGGGTGGGCGCGGTACAGGTCGCTGTCAGGGTTGACCATCTCGGGCTCGACCCACAGGCCGAAATCCATCCCCAGCGCGTTGACGCGGTCGATGAGGGGCGTGAGGCCGTTTGGGAACTTACGCTCGTCGGGCCACCAGTCGCCAAGGCCGGCATTGTCGGCGGTGCGGCCGTGGAACCAGCCATCATCGAGCACGAACAGCTCCACACCCAACGCGGCCGCGCGCTCGGCCAATTGAACCTGGGTGGGCTCGTCCACATCGAACTCGGTGGCCTCCCAGGAGTTATAGAGGACTTTGTGCGGCGCTTGCCCGTGGGGGAGCACCCGGTCACGGATGAAGTCGTGGAGGCTTCGGCTCATGCCGCCGAAGCCCTCGGTGGTAAAGCCGCCGAAGCTGCTGGGGGTGGTAAAGCTCTGGCCGGGATCCAGGCGCCACTCGAAGTCCCAGTCGTTGATGCCGAGGCTCACCCGCGTAGATTTGTACTCGGTGACCTCGGCGGAGAGCTTCCAGTTGCCGCTCCACTCGAGCAGGCCGAACCAGACCTCGCCAGCGCGCTCGCCTGCGGTGCCGGCGTCGACGGCGAACCAGGGGTTGTGCTGGTGGCTGGTAGTAAGGCGGCGACTTTCGAGAATTTTGACGCCGTGGGTAAGGGGCTCGCGCCGAAGATGCATCTCGTCGAGCCAGCGCCCGCTTACGTGGGTCAGGCGGTAGTCGACGCCCGTGGGCATGTGCCACTGCGCCGACCAGACACGCCTTATCCAGATGGGAGCAGTGTCGTCGTTGGCCACGGTGGCCCAGCGCTCGACCAGGTCGTAAGCTTCATGGACGCGGTAGTGGAGCGTCACGCGCAGGGGGTAATCGCGGTCCTTCAGGTGGACCTGGAGCTCGGAGGTATCCCTCGGCCCGTCGCGGAGGTCGTACCCGGCGAAACGGAGCACCACATCACGCACCCCGTTGGCGAATGTGACCTTCAGGCAGGGGTCGATGAACTTGATGCCGCCGTGGCCAGGGTACTCTTCGGGGGTGCGCTGGGCAGGGCTCTCGAAGGAAGCCCAGAAGGCCGGGTTGGGAGCCGCGGGATAGTCGGCAAGGCGGGGAAGCCGGGGCCCCCAGTAGCGGTGCGCGAGCAGACCGGCTTCGTTGAGGCCGAAGGCATAGCCGGAAGCCTTTGTCTCCAGCACCCAGGCGTGCTCGGACGCGAGTATCGCCAACCGTCTTACTCTTCCGTGCCCGCGGGAGGTGTAGTAGGCAGCGGCGCGATACCCAGCACCTCGCAGTGCTGGGCCAGCGCCTCGGGGACGTGCGTGTCCCAGTAGTCCCAGGTGTGCCCACCCGGGTATTCCTTAAAAGAGTGGGGAAGGCCTGCTCGCTCCAGGTGCTGATGAAATCGCCGGTTCTGCGCGATCAGGAAGTCGCTCGTCCCGCAGTCGAACCCGAGGCGGGGCAGGTCGGCGGGCGTGCGTTTGGAGGCCCATACATAGCAGTCCATGTCAGCGAGCGTTTCGGGGCTGAGCATGGGAAGCCGCTCGGCAAGCTCGCGCTGGGTGGGAAGGGCGGAGGAGTGGCCATAAATCGAGCAGAAGCGGTCGGGGTGCTTCAATCCCAGGCGGATAGCCCCGAAGCCTCCCATTGAGAGCCCTCCGATGGCCCAACGTGTGCCAGGCCGGGCCGGAAAGTTGGCCTGCATGTGTTCGGGGAGGTCGTGCACCAGGTAATCCTCGTAATCGAGGGCCATGTCGGGCATGCCTGATCCGGAGTTCGAGCCCATTCGCAGGTTGCTCCACCAGAAGTTGCCGCCGGAGGGCATGACCACAATCAGCGGGAGCCGCTCGACGTAGACCCATAGCCTCGACTTGTGGAGCCAGGCGGTATGGTCGTCGTGCATGCCATGCAATTGGAGCAGCACCGGATAGGGCCCGGGCCCCGCTTTCTCGGGGTCGGGCAGGATAATGGTGTATGTAGCCATACCCGCAAGGGCATTACTATTGAGGTGAATTGTGCCCGTGGTCACGCTTGCGCTTGTTAGTGAGTCTTATCCTGTTCGTCGTTCCCGATGGGGTAGCCGGCATCGGTTTGTGGGTCGCCTGGGGCACCGCGGGTGGGCTCGTGGGCGATGTTGGGGGGAGCGGCTTCCCCGGTTGGGGTCGTGCCTACATTGGCTACGGGCGCGGGGTTGGGGGGTTCCTCGGTGTCTGGCACTGTGTCGAAATCGTCGAAATCGCCCTCCACCCGCACGCGGGCAAACTCGGGGTCGTTGGCGGGCAACTCCTCTGGGGCGTACTGCCTCTCAAACTCGTCTACGCCCTGGAACAGGGGCCTCTCATTTCGCGTATCACCGTCCATGACAGTCTCCTTTTGTTGGGTGTTGGGTGTTGGATGGTGGGTGCTGGGGTCTGCCTATGACCCTCAACACCCAACACCCAGCACCCGGGCCTGTCTAGCCTTTGACCGAACCTGCCAGCAGACCTCGCACGAAGTAGCGCTGGAGCGCGAAGAAGACGGTCAGTGGGAGGAGCATCGAGATGAACGCTCCCGCCGTCAGCAGGTGCCAGTCCTGGCCGCGCGACCCGAGCATCTGTTGGAGTTTTACCGTTACGACCTGGGTATCGGGACTGGTTCCCAGGAAGATCAGGGCGTTCAGGTAATCGTTCCAGACCCACAGGAACTGGAAGATCGCGAAGGATGCCAGGGCAGGCACCGAAAGCGGTATGACCAAGCGGGTGAAGGTCGTAAATGGGGTGGCGCCGTCGATGAAAGCCGACTCGAAAAGGTCTCGGGGCAGAGAACTTATGTAATTGTAGAGCAGATAGGTCGCAAGGCATAAGCCAAAGCCGGTGTGGACCAGCCACAGAGACAGATAGGTGCCGTTGACCTGCAGACTGCTAAACGCCCTCAGAAGAGGAATGAGGGCTACCTGGCTGGGCACAACGAGCAAAGCCACCACCATCGCGAAAAAGAACTGCCGGCCCGGGAAACGCATCCAGGCGAACCCATACGCGGCAAAGGCGGCTATTGCGATGGGGATCACGGTAGCAGGTATGGCGACCGTGAGGGAGCTGATGAAGGCGTTCCCCATGTTTTCGCCCTGCTCGGTCCTGGTGGAGCCGTCGGGTTGCTGGTAGGTGTACTGCTGCCCGAGGAGGACGTTTTTGTAGTTGTCCAGGGTGAAGTTGGCGTTCATGGTCCATTGCTGGGCCTGCACGTTCACAAGTCTGCCCCGGCTGTTAGCCCAGATTATTTTTCGCCCGTCGGGCAGTTTGTACCCGTCCCTCAGTTGCTGGTTGGTGACGGTGACACCCTCGACCTGGATCGGCTTGTCGAGAGGTAAACCCTTGGTTAGCTGGACCTGGTTGGAAGTGACGTACTCCTGGTGGGGCAGAATGGACCACCAACCGGTCGAAACGACGTCACTCCGCTCGCGAAAGGAAGAGACCAGCAGACCGAGGGTGGGCACCACCCATATAAAGCAGAGGATGCCCAGCACGAGGTTCACCAGCCACTTGCTGGTTTTCTTGCGTCCCGAGCCGACGGCGGTGAGCTTTCCAGATGCTGCTGCACTTGCCATTAGAAACCCTCCTGAGTCCTAAGCTGGCGCAGGTTGTAGATCAGCACCGGCGTTACAAGGATGAACAACACAATCGCGATGGCCGCGCCGTAACCGAAGTTACCGTTGGTGAAGAATTGACGGTAGAACTCGGTGCCTACTACCGAGGTACCGTACTGCCCACCGGTCATCACGAAGACCACATCGAATATTTTGAGGGTACCGATGGCGACGGTAGTTGTGACGGTGAGAATGGTACCCTGGATGTAGGGGATGATGATCCGGAAGAACGCCTGGATTTCATTCGCTCCATCGAGCGTCGCGGCTTCCAGCAGCTCGACAGGTACGCCCTTGAGCGCGGCCGAGAAGATTATCATGGCAAAGCCGGTTCCCGCCCATATTTGCACCAGGACCAGGAAGAAGGTGTTCCAGGGTTGTTGCGTCAGCCAGGATTGGGGCTGCAAGCCAAAAGAGGTCAGCGCGGCATTGAGTATCCCAATCTGCGGCTGGCCGGCAGGGGCGTAGGCATATACGAACCGCCAGATCACACTGGCACCAACCAGGGAGATGGCCAAAGGCATGAAGATGATCACCTTGGCAACTGTCTCAAAGCTGCTGCGGTCGGCCAGCACGGCGATCAAGAGCCCGAGGCAGACAGATAAGGCTGTGCCCGCGAACAACCAGATCACGTTGTTCCGGAACGATTCGAGCATCGAGTGATCGGTAAATGTGGCTATATAGTTGCTCAGACCGACAAAGTGGGTGGTATCGTTATTGAAGAAGCTCTGATAGAGGGTGATCAGGGTAGGTATGGCCAAGAAGGCGAACAGAATAGCTACCGCCGGTAGAACGAAGAGGAAGGGACGGAGCCTGTCCCGCGTTTTCCCCGGGAAAGACTCAATCAGGGTATTCGTAATGCCGTAGAGAGCCGCAACTCCACCGACTCCCCAGACGATGGCGATTAGAGCATTCAGTATATTGACGCTCTTGGTATCCCTCAAGTAGATGAACCCCACCCAGAGCAGCCCAATGACGACCACCATGCCAAGGAGGGCCAGGAGGAACTGTCTTCCGTTGAGGCCATCCTGGGTGGCTTGTATGGTCGGTTGTTTGAGTTTAGCCTCACTCGTTTGTTGGACCATTTCAGATCTCCTCAGATCTTGTGTATTCAGGCCGATCTGTGGCCTGCAACACTTCCGGCTAGTTGTGACTACTCAAGAGCGCAACCCCGTAGGGCCGGAGGGGTTATGGGGGTAGGGCAGACCAGGTTTTAGGCCCTGGTTTGCCCTACCGCGCGGTTATGGGTTATTTCTTGACGTTCGCCCAGCCTTTCTGGATCTCGTCCAGTGTCTGGTCGAGGTTGGTGTTGCCGTTTACGTAGTCGGTGACGCCCTTCCAGAAACTGCCGGAGCCTACCTCAGCAGGCATCAGGTCGGAGCCGTCAAAACGAACGTTGGGAGCACTCTGGACCGCCTGGGCCATCTTGGTGGTGAGGGGATCGGTGTAATCCGACGCGATGGCGTTGTTGTGGGGGGAAATAGCGCCGCTACCGCCCGCCTTGATCCAGGGCTGGACCGACTCGTAGGTGGTGAAGTACTGCTCAACGGCCCGCACTTCGGGGCGGTCGTGGAATATGCTGAACAGGTCTCCGCCGAACTCCTGCGGGGCCCCGATTGACGTGTCAATCGCAGGCAGAGGGTAGAAGTCGTAATCCACGGCCGCCTTCACACCAGGCTTGTTCTTCTCGAAGAAGGTGGTGATGAAGTTGCCTTGATCGAGCAGCCAGCACTTGGGCGGATCGAGGAACATAGGGTTACCCGCGTTGCCGAAGTTCGTGGTAGCGACGGTCTTGGTACCGCCATAGACATACTTTTGGTTCACCCAGATGTCTGTGAACTTCTGGAAAGCGTTCTTGACGACGGGATCGGTGAAGGGCAGGGCTCCGGTGGTCCACTTGTCGTAGTTGTCGAGGGATGTGGTGCGGAGCATGAGCTGCTCGATTATGTCGGTGGCCGGCCAGCCACTGGCTCCGCCGCTTTCGATACCGAAGCACCAGGGGGTATCGCCATCGGACACGATTTGGTCCATCAGCTTTTGCTGTTCGTCCCAGGTGGTTGGAATCTTGTAACCGGCGGCGTCAAAGGCTTTCTTGGGATACCAGACGGCGCCTTTGAAGTTGATGCGCTCGAAGACCCCGCCCAGGATATCGTTGCCGCTGGCATCTTTGACGGTGTTGGTGGTGATGAAGCCCGTCTTGTAGTTTTGCTTGAGCCAATCCTGGTTGATAACCTTGTTGAGGTCAATGATCTTGCCTTGCTTGGCATAGCCCGCCATGGTGCCCGGCTGAGGGAAGTTGACGATATCCTCGATGGTGTTGGCCTGCACCTTGGTGTTGATGACTTCTACTGTGCCTCCGGAGACAAGCTTGACGTTGATACCTGTCTTGCTCGTGAAGTCGGTGAAGGTGCCCTTGAACTTGGCCTCTTCGTCGCCGGATAGGCCGTGGGAGATGCTGACGGTTGTGCCCTTATACTTACCGGTCATCGCATCGGCCAGTTCCTGGCCAATCTTGCTGTAATCGGTTGGGCCTGTCGTTCCGCCACCCGCAGTGCCCGTAGTGGGTGTCTCGCCCGCCATGGCCGCCTCGGTGGGGGTCTCGGCAGCCGCCGCGGTGGTGGGAGTATCGGCGGCAGCGGCAGTGGTAGGAGTATCGGCAGCCGCCGCGGTGGTGGGCGTGTCAGCCGTGGCGGCGGTAGCAGCAGCCTCGGGGGTGGCGGTTGGGGTTTCGCCACCGCAAGCCGCGAGTAGAAGTGAGAGAACAACGAGAAGAGCCAGTATGTTAAACCATTTCTTTGCCATGTCTTTCCTCCATGAAACTAGGATATCGGCCTGCGCGGCGACGGGGCGACCAACTGGGTCGAGATGCGGGTCTCAAGCCAATCCCAGGGCCGGGAGAGTGACCTGACAGCAATCTGCCTGGCTGGCTGTATAGGTGTAGGTAGGTGGCAATCAGGTGAAGTAAGAAACAGGCACCCGGACGGTTGCCCTCAACACGCGCCCGGTGCGACCGCATCCCACAGCAAATAGCATGCCCCCAGGAAATACGGGTGAGAAGGGTGGGAACGTGCGAAGGCGGCGGAGAGCCCAATCTCTCCTGAGCGGATACACGTCTTTACCGTCTGGTTGCCTACACACCATAGGAGTGCCTCATGAGCATGCCGCGTTGGAGTAGTATACAACAGACGAGTCAAGTATGCTAGGGCGAGTCGCAAGAAGCTAAATGCCGCCCTCTGGGGCGGCATTTAGCTTCTTGCGATGGTGATAATAAAGGGTGGGCCAAGAGGGAGTCGAACCCCCAACCCAGAGGTTATGAGCCCCTTGCTCTGCCATTGAGCTATTGGCCCGCTTCGCGAAGAGCCGGGAGATGTGGCCGGCCGGGAAATTATACCACAACAGGGGGCTGTTGTGCAGGCAGCAGCAGGCAGGCGACAGACGTCGGCAACTGCCCTTGCGCGGGTGGGGAGCGCGCTGGTATAATGTGGCGCGGTGGGGGCGCCTGCCCTATGACCCCCGCCACTTGCGATTGTTTGACGCCGCGCCGCTGATGCTCGTCCCTGGAATTTGGAGCGCTGAATGTTTACGCCCTCGCGTGGCCGCATACTTATTTTCCTTTTCGTACTCTCTATGGCATCCGTGCCTTTGGGTTCTACTCGCGCCTCGGCCGGGACGATAACGACTGGGGTCGAAAGCTACTCGGCCTCCGCGCCTCCTGCCACGCCCGCGCCGTACAGGGTGGCTGTGCAGATTGGGCATTACAAGAACAGTGAACTGCCCGAGGCGCTCTCGCGGCTGTCGGGCCACACGGGGGCGTATGGTGGGGGGCGGAGCGAGGTGGGCCTCAATTATGATGTGGCCCAACGGCTGGCGGCTATCCTGCGCGGGAAGGGTGTAGTGGTGGATATACTGCCCGCCACGATCCAGACCGGATACACGGCGGACGCGTTCGTAGCTGTGCACGCTGACGGCAACTCGTCGGCCGCGGCGAGGGGGTTCAAGATCAGCACCCGGTGGCGCAGCCAGGTGGCCCTGCAGGACGGCAGGCTGGTGGAGATGCTTACCGACTCGTACCGGGGGGCCACGGGCCTGCCGGAGGACAGCAACGTCACGCGCAACATGAGGGGCTACTATTCGTATGCGTCGTGGCGGCCCAACTACAGGATTTCGAACCTGACGCCGGGAGCCATCGTGGAGATGGGGTTCATGACCAACGCGGCGGACCGGCAGGTGATGTTCAAGGCAACCGATAAGGTGGCCTCGGGCATCGCGGGGGGCCTCATGAACTTCCTCCAGTGGGCCTACGGCAGCCCGCGAGGGACCAGGACATATGGCTACGGGCATGTGGATAGCCACATCGACTTGAACGCGCCTGCCTTCCCCGCGCCAACCAGCGGGCCGAGGATGTCGGCGCAGACAGGCGATTGGCAGGTGCTGCTGATGAGTAGCAAGCCGACCGTCAACATATACGACAAGCCAGGGGGCGGGGTGGTAATTGCGACCCTGTTGCGGGACCAGTTCCTGCACTCAACGATGCGCAAGGGGGATTACTACCGCGTGTCGCTGCCGGGCGGCAAAGAGGGGTGGGTGCACCGGAACGCAGCGGTTGTGCAGATGTAGGGGGACCGGGCGTAAAACGTAAAACGTAAGGGATGTGGACGTAGTTGGAACGGGATTACCAACCAAGTACACTTACCACCTTACGTTTTACGGTTGTGCTATAATTGGTCAGCCGCACGCTTGGTGGACGCTTCGTAATTGAAGTTGTCATTGAGTTGTGGTTTGTTCCGTGCCGACTTGGAATGTAGGGTTCAAGGGGAGCAGCCTTATGAGCAAGGCAGTATCGCCATTGCCGTCGTTTGGTGTGTGGTTGCAGCAGCAGCGAAAGGAACACGATCTCACTCAGGAAGGTCTGGCCGACCTGGTAGGTTGCAAAGCCGATACCATTCGCTCGATCGAGACCAGGCGCCGCATCGCCTCCAAACAGATGGCCGAGTTGCTCGCAAAGCATCTGGGGGTGCCGGAGGAGGACCGGCCCGCGCTCGTACAGTTCGCCAGGGCGGAGCGCCTGCTCCGGGGGTCGGGGGTTGGCGGTCGGGGGTCGAAGCCAGCCGGAGAGGCCCACACCGCGACTCCTAGAGGAGCTACCGTCACCAACCTGCCGGCGTGGAGAACGCCATTTATAGGGCGGGAGCAAGAGCGGGCGAGGGTGCGGGAATTACTGATGCGTGAGAGCATGCGGCTCCTTACTCTGACGGGAGCGCCCGGCATTGGTAAGACGCGGCTGAGCGCGCAGGTCGGGGCCGACATAGCAGAGGAAGCGGCACATTTCCCGGATGGGGTCTTTATTGTGTTCCTGTCGACGGTGCCGGACGCCAGCCTGGTGGTTCCGGTAATAGAACAGGCGCTGGAGGTGAAGGAGGAGCCTAACCGGCCGGGGCTGGAATTGCTCACGGAGTACTTGCGCGACAAGCGGTTGCTGCTGATACTCGACAACTTCGAGCACATAATAGATGCGCGGTTGTTCGTGGTGGAACTGTTGTCGGCCTGCCCCGGACTGAAGGTGATGGCAAGCAGCAGGCAGAGATTGGATGTTTATGGCGAGCAGGAATTCGTCGTGGCTCCGCTGGCGCTGCCCGGCCCCCATGATGTGCCCGGCCTGGAGGAACTGGCCGGTTACGATAGCGTGAAGCTGTTCACGCAGCGGTCGCAGGCGGTCAATCAGGACTTTGCGCTCACGGCGGACAACGGGCCGGCAGTGGCCGAGATATGCAGGCAGTTGGACGGTCTGCCCCTGGCGATTGAACTGGCAGCCGCCCGCAGCAAGGTGTTAACGCCACAGGCCATCAGGGCGCGCCTAAATGATAAGCTCGACCTGCTCACGATGGGAATGAGGGATCTGCCGGCGCGCCAGCAGACGCTGCGGGGGGCTATCGCCTGGAGCTACGATTCTCTTGACGGCGACGAGAGGAAGCTGCTTAGGCGGATGGCTGTGTTCGTGGGAGGAGGCACGCTGGAGGCGGTAGAGGCGGTGGGCGGGGGAACAGACGACGGACGAGGGCCTGCGGCAGAGGATGGACGATGGACTATGGACGATGAGGGTGCGGATGCCAGTTCCACAACCCTATCGTCCATAGTCCATCGTCCATCCTCTGTTAGCGCCCTGACGCCTTTGACCGCCGATGTCCTGGATGTGGTGTCATCGCTGGTGGATAAGAGCCTGATACGGCCGCTGTTGGGAGGGGACAGGGTGGAGGCACCGGCGGTGGAGCCGAGGTTCACGATGCTGTGGACCATTCGGGAGTACGGGCGCGAGCGGCTGGCGGAAGAGGGGGAAGAGGAAGCCGTCAGGCAGGCGCATGGCCGGTTCTTCCTGGGGTTGGCCGAGGAGGCGAAGCCGCACCTCAGGGGACCGGAGCAGGCGGAGTGGCTGCAGAGATTGGAGGAAGAGCATGATAATCTGCGAGCGGCCCTCGATTGGAACGCCAGTTATGATTTGGTGATGTACGGGCGGCTGGCGGGGGCGCTCTGGCGCTTCTGGTACGTGCGCGGTTACCTCAACGAGGGGAGGCGGTGGGTGGAGGCCGCGCTGGAATTGGATGAGGGTAAGGTGCTGCCGGCGGGTTTGCGAGCGGCAATATGTTATGGAGCCGGGGCTTTGGCCTTCAACCAGGGCGACCACAGACGGGCGTTAGCGTTTTTCAATGAGAGCCTGGGGTTGAACAGGGAAGTTGGGGATACGGGGGGCATAGCGGATTGCCTGGACGGGTTGGGGCTGGTGGCCACCCAGCAGGGCGACTATCGCAGGGCTAAAGAGGTGCTGAACGAGGGGCTGGCGCTCAGGCGGAAGGAGGCCGACAAGTGTGGGATGGTGGGCACGCTCAACAACCTGGCGCACCTGCATACAATCGTAGGCGGGTATGAGCAAGCGAAGGTGTTTCTGGAGGAGGGGCTGACGCTGGTACGGCAATTGCGAGACCTGGCGGTGACGGCCATCTTGATGAATAACCTGGGGCACATCAGCAGAAACCTGGGCGACTACGCGAGGGCGCGCTCCCTATATGAAGGGAGCTTGTCGATAAAAAGAAGGCTGGGGGACAGGACGGGGATAGCGAGCTCACTGAACAGCCTGGGGGAGGTGGAGCGCCACGAGGGCGACTACGAGGCGGCGCGGGCCCTGCTTGAGGAGAGCCTGGGCATGTACCGGGCGCTTGGGGAACGGGAAAGCATCGGCATGGCGCTCAACAACCTTGGGCACGTGATGCGCGACATGGGTGATTTTGAGGCCGCGCGCCTGTACTATGCAGAGAGCCTGGAGATGCTCCGAGACCTAGGGAGCAACCAGGGAATTGCGGTGGCCCTGCTGGGGCTGGCCGCGATCGAGCAGGCACGGAACCGCACGGGGCAGGCGGCCGGCCTGGTAGGGGCGGTGGATGGCATGATCGAGTCGATCGGCGCGACGCTGGAACCCTCGGACCAGGCGGAACGAGAACGCATTGTGACGGCGGCACGGGCGACAATGGGCGAGGAGGGGTTTGAGGAGGCGTGGGCCGCTGGTCATGGGATGAGCCTCGAACAGGTGGTGGATGAGGCCGGGGGCTGGGGCTCGGTAGCCGGTAGGCGGTAGGCGGTAGGCGGTAGGCGGTAGGCGGTAGGCAGTAGGCGGTAGGCAGGGGTTAGGAGTTGGGGTTAGGGGCTGATGTAAGGGCGAAGCATGCCTCGCCCTTACAGCTTGCTGTTATGGGATCGTGAGGGTGCCGACCCCGCTGATGGTTATGGTATCGCTCTTCGCCAGGTCTGTAAGATGGGCCGCTCCGGCGGAGTAGGTGACGGTGGCCTCCTCTACGAACGACTGCGACAGGGCGTTGAAAAGGTAGAACATGTTGGTGGTGGTGCTCCCGAAGAGGATGTTCTGGAGCGCCGAGCGCGCGCCTTTATCCAGACCGGGGTCGCAGTACATGTGGCCTCCATCGGTCGGAACTATGCTGCCCGGCGTCGGTCCGGGCTCCCAGTTGGACACCAGGACGACCTTCTGGTCCCCCAGGTCGTTCGGGTTCGCTGTACTGCCCACTCTCCCTTCAAAGTGGCTCAGGTCGCTGACGCCGGTGGCTCCGACCTCACCCCTGTCGAACTCGAGGACCAGCACGGTGTAGGTGGGTTGTGCGGTATTGGCCACAGGCTGCCACACCGAACCGGCGACGGAACCGGTTGGGAAGTTGGCCGGGGCCTGGGCTTGAGGCCCGTAGAAGAATGCGAAGCGCCCGGAGAGAACGTGGTATGACATTATTTTCTCCTTACTGCCATAGTAGGTGAAGGTGGAGCGTCGCCCACTCCGGCGACAAGGGCATGCGGGCGGCAGATAACACGGGTCACCCCGGCTATGGCAAGAAGTACAACGGCATGCGAGGATTATTTTAGGGGCTTTTCGACGCGGGCGCATCGACAGAATTGCTTAATTTGTGGGGCGGGATTACTTAATCTGGGGAATATTCTAGCGTAAGCTGTAGCGCAGGTGGATTGCGCCAGCGTCGTTTAGGCGCTCCAGGTGGATTAGTTTGGCCTGGAGGTCGAACTGGATGCCGTGGAGAAGGTCGACGCCGAGGCCGAAGATGGCTGGCTCTATGGTGAGCCATATTTCGTCCACCAAGTTGGCCTGGAGGAAAAGGGAGTTGACCTGGGAGCCTCCGCCCACTACGGCCTCGGTGTAGCCGCGCGCTTCCAGGGAGGCGACGATGCGCTCGGGAGGGTCGGAGGTGTACTCTACCTCGCCGGGGACGCTTTCTTTGCCGGCGAGGCTGTAGGTCATGACGACGTGGAGCCTGCCGGGGAGGGGCGTAGGGAAGGTCTTGTAGGTGTTGTGGCCGAGGATGAGGGCGCCGGCCTGGCGGGTGGTGGAGGAGAAGATGCGCTTGTCCTCGCGGGAGGTCCAGTCGACGAAGTGGGCGGAGTTGCGGGCGAGTTTGCCGTCGATGGTGAGGGCGGCGAGCATTATGATTTTCATTATGTAAATTCAACTAGCAGGGTTTCGACTGCGTGGGGGGCGATGTCCAGTCGGCAGTAGGCAGTTGGCAGTAGGCGGTTCGTGGTGTCCGCCATCTCAGGTAGGAGCCCTGACTGCTGACTGCCTACTGCCGACTGCAGACTGACCAGGGGGAGTTGCTGCTGGGGGCGCTCCATGAGGTCGCAGCGCCTGACGGCGGATATGGGGCCGTCGAGCTCAATGGTGGCCTCGCGGGGGAGGCCGAGGGCATCCCAGAAGCGGATTATGAGGCCCGCGCCATCGTGCCTGGGGCGGAGGGAGAGGAGCACCAGGCCATCGGAGAGGCGGAGGGGAACTGAGGACTGAGGACTGAGGACTGAGGACTGAGTGGGGTTGGGGGAGTTGGGGGAGTTGGGTGGCGAGGGCGAGGCATGCCTCGCCCCTACGGGATACTCAGTCCTCGTCCAGAGGCGGGCGTTGCGCCAGTCGCCGGCGTGGGGGACGAGGCGGACGCGGAAGGTGAAGTCGCCTTCGTGCCACTGGCGGAAGTTGGTGCCCCATTGGGTGTTGAAGAGGTGAGAGTAGAGTAGAGGCTCGGCGGGTACACGCTCGGGGTGAAAGGCGAAGATGCCGGGGCTGCCGATGGAGACCAGGGGCATGTCGATGGGTATGAGGCCAAGACCGTAGCGGTCGTCGGAGGCGTCGAGCCAGTTGTCGACGCACCAGAGGTCGTGGTTGGCGCCTGGGGCGATGTGGCGAATGGGGTCGATGACGGAGCCGACCTGGCCCAGGCGGAAGGTGGGGTTGGGCAGGTTGAGGGGGAAGGGCACGACGGCGCTCTCGGCCAGCGGAGTGGCGACCTTGCCGGTGATGCGGTATTCGAGGTCCAGGTAGGGCAGATCGCCGGGGAGGGATATGTCGATCGATATCTGCTGGTCCGGGGCTGACATGGGGCCGAGGCGGGCGGGGTGGAGGATCCCTCTGGTCATTTGCAGGGAGGAGCCGGTGGACGGAGCGCCGGAGAGGGCGAAATCGCGGGCGTAGGCGGTGAGATGGGTGCTGTCCTCGGGGTAGCCGGTCTTGCCGAAGTCCTGGACGAACCAGTCCTGGAAGAAGAGGCCGTAGGCTCGCAGGTATTCGGCTATGTCGGAGGCCGAGTAGAGGTCGTAGCGGTAGGCGGCGAAAGGCTCTGGGTTGGAGGGGTCAACCCACTCGCGGCCCGTGCGCTTGTGGACGAGGGAAACTATGGCCCCGGCGGCGGGATCGACCTCGACGCGGAGATGGGCGTTTTCGAGGACGTTGCTGGAGGCGGGGGCGGGACGAGGAATTTGGCTCGCGGTTGGCGCGGGGGCGGGGTCGTGCTGCGGCATCGTGGCCACGGCTTCGACGGCGGGGACCAGGGCTTGCTCGGCCCTGTCGACGTAGGCGGCCTTGGCCGACCAGGACTCCTCCAGGCGCTTGTAGGGCTGGGTGCGGCGGGCAGGCTCGAAGTCGTCGCCGAAAGCGCGCTTGATGGTGGACTTCACATCAAGGCCCCAGGTGTGCTCGCCGAAGAGCATGAGCTGCTCGTAGGCCGCGTCTATGGCGGGGGCGATCTTGCGGGCCAGGGGGAAATCGGGGCCGGACGGGGAGCCTGGGTGGCCGGGGCCGGGCCAATCCGCGAGGGCGGCCTGGGTTTCGAGGGCGAGGATTTGGGCGCGGAGGGCGCGGACGCGGGATACCTGGCGGGGCATGGTGCCGACGCCGTGTATCCAGGTGTCGGCGAGGTCACAGGGCACGACAGGCAGGTTCGTAAGTTGTTCGGGGCGCTCGAAGAGGGCATCGGCGAAGTCGCCAAGCTCGCCGAAAACGGCCTCGGCGCCGGGGGCGGCGCGCTCGATCTCGGCCCGAATGCGGGCGAGCTCCTCGGGGGATTGGGGGCCGACATTGTCAACGGTTTGCTGGAGGGCCAGCCAGGTATCGAGCTGCCAGTCGTCGGGGGGAACGATGGGGCTGCCGTAGCCGCCTGGGGAGTAGAAGGTGAGAAGGCGGGAGCCGTCGGGGCCCTCCCACCAGAAGAGGCGGGGGACGTGGGGAGAGTGGCTGCCGGGGTTGCAGCCGAGGTGGAGGAACCTGACGCCAGCGCGGACCAGGAGGGAGGGTAGTATCCAGGTGTGGCCGGGCACGTCGGTCTGCTTGGCCCCGGTAGGCCAGACGCCAAACTCCTCGGACAGGGAGCGGGAAACGTGCAGGCCACGCACGAGGTCTTCGAGGCCGCAGAAGGCGGTGTGGGTGGTGAAGGGCCAGGCGTGCCAGCGGAGCAGGCCATCTTCGACGAGGGCCCTGGCTTCGGCGCGAGTGCTCTCGGGGACCTCGGGACTGTGGAGAAACTGCCGCATGGGCCAGGCTGGGAGGGTCCACCTGTAGCGGAAGCTCGGGGGCTCGGAGGCGGTGGCGTCCATCACATCCATGACCGCCCGGAACATGGGGCCGGTGTACTGTTCCATGACGCGATCAGGCAGATCGGTGAAGCCGAGGTCGAAGTGGGTCTTGAAGACGACGACCACCTTGCGTAGGGGCGGCTTGCCGGGAGTGGGGTGTGTGGGCGTCATGCGGGTGGGCTCTCCTGGTGGACGATGGACGATGGACGATGGCGATATTGTAAGAGCGTGGGGAGTTGGGGTCAAGGTGGTGGGGTGGGGGCAATTCAGCATTTTGAGCATTTCGGGAGATTCTCACGCGTGAAATAGGCAAAATGGGAAGTGCTAGATATTGGTCTAACCTGGGTTTCTTGGATCCGCCAGGTGTGCCCAGCGGGAGGGGTGTGCCCGGCGTTTGGCCCGGCAGATGAATCTGCGGGCTACCTGAACGAAGCCCGCCTGCGCGGGCTGGCAGGGCGGCGTGGGAGGTTACCGGGAGAGAGTCAGGGGTGGCGCGCGGTGGGGCGGTATGGGCTTCGTGTGGGAGGGGGACCGTAGCCTTGTTGGCGGCTGGATCTTGGGTTGTTAAGGTGCTTCAGGTCTATGGTACCGCAGGATGGGGTGGAGTGCAGATAGTACATTAGTACTAATTTTTAAGGAGAGTTGTACGTGGAGTTGAGCGAGAGAAGGGAAGCAGGTACATCTTTTGGGGTATTGCTGAAATTGCCTATTGACAGAGGGGTATTCATCTGCTATGATCCATTCAAGTTTTATTGAATGATAATCTTGAGATGAATAATAACGGATTGTTGAAAGGTCAAGGGAGGATGAATGGGGGAAGAGATTCGAATGGAAGTGGAGTTCGAGCCGGCGGACCGGATGGTTATCAAGGATTTGGAGGCGTTGAAGGCGGTGTCGGACCCGTTGCGGTTGCGGATTATGGAGACGATGCTGCAAGGGGCGCGGACGGTGAAGCAGCTTGCTAAGGAGCTGAAGACTACGCCTACCAAGCTGTACTACCACATGAATTTGTTGGAGCAGCACGGGCTTGTGAAGGTGACAGGGACGAGGATCGTGTCGGGGATCATCGAGAAGCAGTACCAGTTGGCGGCGTACAGCATCGATATCGACCGGTCGCTCCTTTCGCCATCAGGGCCGAAGATGGGCGAGGAGGCGGAGCAGCTTTTCGGGACGGTGCTGGACAGCGTGAGGCGGGACATCACCGACAGCGCGGAAGCGGGGCTCATCGACTTCAACAGTAAACGCGAGCCCGGAGAGCGCACCGCCATGTTCATCCGCACGCTGAACCAGATACCGGAGAGTAAGGCGAAGGAGTTCGTGTCACGGTTCGAGGCGCTGCTGGAAGACTTCGGCAACGTGGACACGAACAACCCCGACGATAAAGTGTACTCGATTATGTTGGCGTTCTACCCCAGCGTCTTGAAAGCACCACTGCATAAACCACACAAAAAGGAGAAGCGAGGTGAGTGATCAGATTTCCGCATCCGCCGGGGCCGAGGCGGCTGAGGCGGTGGGCTTCAAGGACCTGATGAGGAACCGCAATTTCCGGTTCCTGTGGCTGGGCCAGGTGATTTCCGATTTCGGGGACAGCCTCACGAGCCTGTCCCTGCTGTTCCTTATCAACAAGCTGACCGGCTCGACGGCGGCGCTGGCCACGATGCTGATCGTGCTGACAATACCACAGATAACGTTCGGGCTGGTGGCGGGCGTCTACGTGGACCGGCTGGACCGCAAGCGGATCATGATTGTATCGGACCTGCTGCGCGGGCTGCTGGTGCTGGGCTTCATGTTCGTGGCCTCGCCCGACCTGGTGTGGCTGCTATACGTGATCGCTTTCGTGCAGGCCAGCATAGGCACGCTGTTCACCCCGGCGCGAAGCGCGCTGCTACCGAACATCGTGCCGGCCCAGGGGTTGATGGCGGCCAACTCGGTGCAGCAGACGAGCAGGATCATATTCGGCCTGCTGGGCACGGCGGCGGCGGGCGTGCTGATAGGCACCTTCGAGGTTTTCTGGCCCGCGTTCACGGTGGACGCGCTGACCTTCTTCGCTTCGGTGCTGCTGGTGAGCAGGATAGCGGGGGTGCAGACGCGTGGCACGGCCGGGGAGAGCACACCCGGCACGGTGCGGGTGATCTTCGGACAATTGGCCGACGGGATGAAGATAATCGCCCGCACGCCGGTGTTGTCGGGGACGCTGATGGCTGTCGGGGTGGCAATGCTGGGCATGGGCGCGGTGAACGTGCTGGTGATACCGCTGATCATCAACGACTTGCAGGTGCCTGCGACCTGGTTCGGGGCCGTCGAGCTCGCGCAAACTGCGGGGATGATCCTGAGTGGCAGCCTGGTGGTTGTGCTGGCGAGGCGATTGAAGCCGACGGGCATCATCAGCGGGTCGTTGGTGGGAATCGGAGCGGCTATCAGCCTGTTGGCCCTGGTGAGCAGCGTGTGGCATATATTCCCGGTGGTGTTCGCCGTGGGGCTGCTGGTAACGCCGTTGCAGGCGTCGGTGTCCACAATCATGCAGACGAGCGTGAGCAACCAGGTGCGGGGGCGCATATCGAGCTCGCTGAACACGATGATCTCGACTACGAGCCTGGTGTCGATGGGCCTGGCAGGCGTGCTGGGGCAGGCAATTGGGGTGCGCAATGTGTTCGTCGCGGGCGGGGCGGTGATAGTGGTAGCCGGGTTCGCGGCGGCCTGGGTGTTCAGGGGGTATGGCGGGCCGACAAAGGCGGAGTCGCAGACAGCGGGTGCCGCGGTGGCCGTGCAGGGCGAGCCTGCGAGTTAGGCTGTTAGAGGGAATAGTGTGAGAGGGGGAAAGCCTCTACACTCTCTTCTTAGTCAATTGAATCTTGAAAGGAAGGTAACAGGAATGTCAGCAATAACTTCGAACACGCCGGGTGAGGGGACATTGGTGGAAGGGTGGAACATCAGAGCCTACCGGGACGGAGACGTGCCGGGGATCGTGACCCTGGCGAACGCTACGTTTGCTTTTGACAAGCGCGATCGGACGATGAGCATTGAGGAGATGGAGAGGGGATTGGCGATGCCTCATTCCGATCCGCCCCGGCAGGTGATTGTTGTGGATGGAGCCGGGGTGGAGGGAATGCCAGAGGGCGTGTTTGCCGGGTACGGGAGGATAATGAAATTTGAGGACGTCGAGAACGACGAGCGACTATACCAGTTCAACCTGTACGTACACCCGGCGGCGCGGGGGAAGGGACTGGAGCGGGTGCTCCTTGCCAGGCTGATGGGGATAGCCCGCGGGGCGGAAGTTGATCCCGCTACCGAGGCGAGATCGAAGGTGTACGCCATGACAATGTGCTCTGAAAGGAACGCTTCGCTGAAGCCGGTGCTTGTAGAGGTAGGACTAAAGGACGTGCGGCAGCACTGGATAATGGAGCGCTCGCTGGAGGGGCCTATAGCCGAGCCGCAGGCGATCGAGGGGGTGAATATACGCACATACCGGCTGCCGGAGGATAACGAGGCGGCGCTGCGGGCTTACAACAGCTCATTCGTGGACCACTTTGAGTTCCACGCGTTCCCCGAGGAGATGTGGGACCACATGGCGGGCAGGCCGGAGACGCGGAGCGAACTTTCGTGGGTGGCAGAGGTGGCAGAGCGGCCGGGCGAGATAGCGGGCTTCTGCATGTGCGAAATCAAGGAAGAGGACAACAGGCAGAGGGGTCGGTCGGAGGGCTGGATAGCGCTGCTGGGTACGGTGAGAGAGTGGCGGGGCAAGGGGCTCGGGCGGTCGCTGCTGCTGCACGGACTGCATTCACTGAAGGGCGCGGGGATGACGACTGCACTGCTCGGGGTGGACTCGGAGAACCTGACGGGGGCCAACCGCCTGTACGAGTCGGTGGGGTTCCGCGTGCGGGAGCACGAGATTTTGTATAAGAGCTCGCTGGGCGAGGTCAGGGTTTAGAATCATCAATAAAATAGACGGGCCGGCACCGCCGGCCCGTCTATTTTATTGATGAAGGGTCGCACCGTCTATTTTGTTGATGAAGGGTCGCAGGGCTCATCTCCGAGCAGGGGGGCGAGGATGGCGCGGGAGCCGGGGCGGAGGCCTTCCAGGTGGTCCAGGGCTTCCAGGGCGTGCTGGCGGTGGATCTCGAGGATGAGGCCGGTGAACTGGATACCGCCCGCGGCCATGACTGCCTGGCGCAGCTCGTCTTCGTCAATGGGGGCATCGGGACCGGCGGCGTAGGCGCGCTGGAGGGCGTTGGGCTGGGGGACGTCGTCGCGGAGGGTGAAGACGATAGGGATGGTGCGCTTGCGCTTGCGGAGGTCGGTTTTGCGGTCGAAGGCGGCTTCGACGGAGCGGGGGAGGACATCCTGCACGTCGTTGGTAAGCTGGGCGATGGAGCCGAGCTCTTTGCCGAAGCGGGCGATGGTCTCGACGACCGGGTCCTCGGCCCCGGCCATGAGGGCGCCAATGCGGCAGGCCCCGGAGATGAGGGCCCCGGCTTTAAGGGAGGTCATCTCGGCGCTCATCTCGAGGGTGACCTCGTCGGGGCCCGTGCGGTCGTAGAGCATGTCGAGATGCTGGCCGGTGGCTGCCTGGACGAGCATGTCCTGAAGGGCGTCGAGGGCGGCGAGGGCTATGGGACCGCCACGCTTACGAGCGCTCCAAACTAGGGCCTGCTGGGCCATGACGAGCATAAGGTTGCCGGTGTTGAGAGCCTGACCGGGACCGTACTCCAGGACCAGGGGGCTGGGGTCGTCGTCCACCAGCTCATCGAGGATGTCGGCGGCGGCCATAGCGATTTCCACGGCGACGGCGGCGGGGAGTGCCTGCCGCCAGGCGTTGGGCGTGCCGGGCGGGGAGGCGGCCTGGCAGCTCAGGAGGACGAAGAGAGGCCAGCGAGGGAGGGCATCAAAGTCCTGCACGCGGGCGGGATCGAAGGCGAACACCTTACCGGGCGCGGCGAGGGCGAATTTGCCGATATCGATGAGGGAGGTGGGCATCAGCCCGGAGTAGCGGACGAGGGTATCTGTAAGCTCGCTGTCCACGGCGGCGATGAGGGCAGCCATATCGAGGCCGGAGGTGGGTTGAGCGGTGGGTGATGGTTCGTGAGTGGAGGTGTTAGACGATGGCATGAGCGTGCTCGGATAAGTGGGCTATGGTTCGAAGTTGAGATGCGCAAGGTGAACGAGCGCCCCTCTTTCAATGGAAAACTCTCCCAATGCCGCCAGTGGGTGACGGCGTTGGGAGAGATCTAGTTCTTATCTCAGGTGAGAAGGAACTACTGCCAGATCCTATTGGGCTTGACGAACGACAGAGTGCCGGTGCCGAGGCCGCCATCGGCTTTGACGTTGGCAGCGATCTGCCACGACAGAGATTTCACCGAGCGGTGCTCCGCGGGCGTCAGGCCAATGTTCTTTTTCGGCTTCTCCCCCCTGAGAGTTTGCCGTGCCACTTTCTCCAAGAGATCAAGATTCATGCTGTCACGCTCCCCACATAGTTTCGAGTCCCCGGGTAGCTACGGGCAGACGCAGCGCATCATTTGACTTAGCTGCGACGTAGGGCGGGGTAGTATTTTGTTGTAGCGCAGTATCGGACTTCTGCGCTTGCTCCTGGTTTGCGTTCTACAGCGGGTTGCTATACCATTGGCCAGGACGGAGTAGTACTTTTGGGCTAGCTAGCAACTGTATTCCACGCGTGAGCAGTATATCAGACACATTATGACAAGTCAATAGCTAGGACCAAAGTCCTAGGACTTTGGTCCTAGTTTACTGCAAATTACGTAGTACTTTGTGGCTAATACCGGTAGCCAAGGGGGTTTGGAGGTTTCAATGCAATTCGAGCGAGTCATAGGCACCATCGAGTCCCACACGGCGGGTGAGGCCCTGCGGATCGTGACGTCTGGAGTGCCCGTCATACCGGGGGCGACGATTCTCGAGAAGAGGCGCTGGGTGGCGGAGAACCTGGACCAGGTGAGGCGGGCATTGATGCACGAGCCGCGAGGCCACGCCGACATGTACGGCTGTTACGTCACGCCGCCCGTGACAGACCAAGCCGACCTCGGGGTTATCTTTATGCACAACGAGGGCTACAGCACTATGTGCGGGCATGGCGTGATCGCCCTGGCCATGGTGGCCGTGGCCAACCGCTGGGTAGAGCCCGTCGAGCCCGAGACACGGGTGGGCCTTGATACCCCCGCGGGCTTCGTAGATGCCTTCGTTGAGTGGGACTCCCGGAGCCTCAAGGCCGGGCGCACCCGCTTTCGAAATGTACCCTCGTTCCTCTATCGCCGCGACCTGGAGGTCACCACGCCTACCTTCGGCAAGCTAAGGGTGGACATAGCTTTCGGCGGAGCCTTCTACGCATATCTCGACGGCGCGCACGCGGGGCTCGACGTTCGCCCCGAGAACTACCGCCCGCTTATCCAGCTCGGCGACGAAGTCAAACGTGCGGTTGAAGCCGTGGTAGAAGTGGTCCACCCGCTGGAACCCGAGTTGCGGGGCATCTACGGCACCATCATCGACGGCTCACCTCGCCTGCCCGGCTCCCACCAGGCCAACGTTTGCGTGTTCGCCGACCGGGAGGTTGACCGCTCGCCTACGGGCACGGGCACCGCAGGCCGCGTAGCTCAACTGCACGCTCAGGGCAGACTGGCCCTGGGCGACACCCTCGTGAACGAGAGCATCATAGGGACGACCTTCACCGGCCGAGCCCTCGAAGAAACCACGGTGGGCGAGTACGCGGCCGTCATCCCGGAAATCTCGGGGCAGGCTTATATAACGGGCCTCGGCCAATGGCTAATCGACCCCGACGACCCCACCGCGCAGGGCTTCTTCCTCCGGTAAGAGAAGGTGCAAAGGTATGCCAAATTTAGAGATTTATCACCCATTCAGGCGTTGCACGGCGCTATGCCCCTGTGGTATACTTGCCTCGAACACGCGCCTTTAGGGCGCGTAGTTATACTGTGGAGGTTTTCTCCCGGGTCATGGAGACTGTAACCAGGACCGAGACGATGCTGATGCCCGAAGAGTCCGCCCAGGGGCCGCACCTGTCGGTGGTCATACCCGCGTACAACGAAGCCCATCGTCTCCCCACCACGCTCCTCAAGGTTATGAGCTACCTGGAGGGGTGCGATTACACCTACGAGGCCCTGGTCGTGGACGACGGCTCCGATGACCGCACCGCCGAGGTAGTGGAGGAGATGGCCGCCGAGCATCCGCATCTCTCCGTGGTGCGAAACCCCCATCGCGGCAAGGGCTATGCCGTGCGCACGGGCATGCTCCGGGCCAGAGGCCGCTTCATACTCTACTCCGACGCGGACCTCTCCGCCCCCATCGAGGAGGTCGAGAAGCTCCTCCCCTACCTGGAGGGCAAATACCACGTGGCAATGGGCTCCCGCGAGGGCCTCGGGGCCGCCCGCTACGACGAGCCCGAGTACCGGCATTTCATGGGCCGCATCTTCAACACGATTGTGCGCGTCGTGGCCCTTCCCCAGTTCAACGACACCCAATGCGGGTTCAAAGCCTTCCGCCGCGAGGCCGCCTACACTCTGTTCAAGGGCCTGCACCTCTACGGCGACAAGGCGGGTGACATCAAAGGGGCCATGGTCACCGGCTTCGACGTAGAGGTCCTCTACCTGGGTTTGAAATGGGGCTACAAAATCAAAGAGGTGCCCGTACGCTGGTATTACGCTCCCGGCACCAAGGTTAATCCCCTCAAAGACTCCTTCCGTATGATAAAAGACATCGTGAAGGTGCGCATCAACGACCTCCGGGGATTATATAAGAAGCGGACTCGTTGAGTATCGGGATCTGCGCTAGAAATTCCCACCTGCGGTATAATAGATATTTGGTGATATTTCGCCCATACTCATATATTCGTATGGCTGAGAACTGAGCGCCGAAAGCTGGAAATCATGGCAGAGAACAGAGAGAACAAACCCGAAAAGATATTCGTTGCCGTAGCGTGGCCGTACGCCAGCGGCCCGCGCCACCTGGGGCACGTCGCTGGGGCCTACTTGCCGCCCGATATTTTCGCCCGCTACCATCGCATGAAGGGCAACCGCGTGCTCATGGTCTCCGGCAGCGATATGAACGGCACGCCCATCACCGTGGCCGCCGAGCAGGCCGGGGTCTCCCCCGACACCTGGGCCCGCCGCATCCACCGCCTGAATACCGAGCTATGGCACAGGATGGGCTTCACTTACGACCTTTTCACAGATACCACCACTCCCATCCACTACCGCGTGGTGCAGGACTTCTTCCTCACCCTACTTAAGAAGGGCTACGTCTTCAAAGACACCGCCATTGCTCCGTACTGCCCGGTCGACAAGCGCTTCCTGCCCGACCGCTACGTGGAGGGTACCTGCCCGCACTGTGGCTTCCCCAACGCCCGCGGCGACCAGTGCGACAACTGCGGGCGGCCCCTCGACCCCATCGACCTCATAAACCCACGCTGCCGCCTCTGCGGCGCCACGCCCGAGTTCCTGCCCAGCGAGCACTTCTTCCTCGACCTCCCCAAGCTGGAGAAGCCTCTCCTCGAGTGGCTTGAGAAGGACAAGGGCTTCTGGCGGCCCAACGTGATGGCCTTCACACTCAACTGGATAAGAGAGGGCCTGAAGCCGCGGGCCTACACACGTGACATTGAGTGGGGCGTGCCCGTGCCTATCGAGGGCTACGAGGGCAAGCGCATCTACGTGTGGTTCGACGCGGTCAAGGGCTACCTATCGGCGGCGGTGGAGTGGGCGCAACTGAAGGGCGACCCCGATGCCTGGAAGGAGTGGTGGTTGCAGGAGGAGGGGGAGCCGCTGCCCAGCAAGTCGTATTACTTCATCGGCAAGGACAACATTTCCTTCCACACGGTCATCTGGCCCGCCATGTTGATTGGCTACGGCGGCCTGATGCTTCCTTACGACGTGCCCGCCAACGAGTTCCTCACGGGTGAGAGCGGCGATAAGGCCAGCACCAGTCGGGGCGGGGGTGGCGTACCCTGGCTTCCAGATTACCTCGACCGCTACGAGCCCGACCCCATACGCTACTTCATGACCGCCAACGCACCCGAAACCCGCGACACCGCCTTTTCGTGGGCCGAGTTCTACCGGCGCAACAACAACGAGCTGGTGGGCACCTACGGCAACCTGGTCCACAGGATACTCACCATCACCACGCGCAACTTCGAGGGCAAGGTCCCCCAGCCGGGCGAGTTTACCGCCCAGGACAGGGCTATGCTGGAGAGCACGGCGGACGCGTTCGAGCGAGTGGGTGCGCAGATAGAGGCGTGCCACTTTAAGGAGGCCCTGCGAGAGGTAATGGCCCTGGCGGCGGAAGGCAACCGCTACCTGGACGAGTCAGAGCCGTGGAAGGTGATTAAGAACGACCGCGAGCGGGCCGCCACCTCTCTCTACGTCGGGCTCATAGTTATCGACGCGCTCAAGATTCTCACCGCGCCTTTCCTCCCCTTCTCGGCCCAGAAGCTGCACGAGATGCTGGGTTACGGCGGCGACGTGCACAAAGAGCGCTGGGCCGCACCTCCCCGGCTCCCGGTGGGGCAGGCCCTGGGGACTCCCGTTCCCCTCTTTGAAAAGCTAGACGAAGACCGCATAGCCGAAGAGAACGCACGCCTGGGTGAGCCGTGGATCGACCCCGAAGGGGCTATCAGTGAAGACAAAGTCCAGGAGCGCGTTGTAATATTCGAGGGCCAGGTAAGGACCCGCCGGGAGCTAGGCGAGGACTGGGCATAGTTTTGTGAACGATGCAGTGAAGCGGCGCTTCACTGCATCGTTCAGTAACAATTCATTATTATCCGAAGGGAGAACCAAACAACCAACATGAAGATTGCAGTTACCGGCGGAGCCGGCTTCCTGGGATACCACATCGCCAACATATTGAGCAGGCGCGGGAACGACATGCTCTTGCTCGATGTCGCGCCCTTCCATGAGGAGGACTACGAGGGCTCCGGCCCCGGCAACGTCACCTGGGACCACGCGGACGTGCGCGACCAAGACGCGATGGACCGGCTCCTCAAGGGCATGGACGTGGTGATACATGCAGCGGCAGCCCTGCCCCTCTGGGCCGCCAAAGACATCTACACCACCAACATATCGGGTACTATCACCACCCTGCGAGCCGCCCGCAAGAACAAAGCCGAGAGGGTGGTGTATGTGTCGTCCACAGCCGTGTACGGCGTGCCCGAGCACCACCCGCTGTACGAGACCGACGAACTGATAGGCGTCGGCCCCTACGGTAACAGCAAGATTCGCGCTGAGGAGATGTGCCTGGTGGCCCGCGACAAGGGCATGGTGGTGCCCATCATCCGCCCCAAGACCTTCATCGGGACGGGGCGGCTTGGCGTGTTCCAGATACTTTACGACTGGGTGGAGAGCGGCAAGCGCATCCCGGTGCTGGGCAACGGCAACAATCACTACCAACTGCTGGAGGTTGAGGACCTGGTGAATGCTATTTACCTGGCCGCCACCTGCCCCGCCGACAAAGCCAACGACACCTTCAACGTGGGCGCCAAACGCTACAACACCGTGCGCGAGGACGTGGGCGAAATGTGTGATTACGCGGGCACGGGCGCTCGCGTCATGAGCACCCCCGCGGGCCTCATCAAGCCCGCCCTGGCCTTCTTCGAGGCGATTCACCTGTCCCCGCTGTACAAGTGGGTGTACGGCACCGCCGACAAGGACAGTTTCGTCTCCACCGAGAAGATCGAGAAGACCCTTGGCTGGGAGCCCAAATTCAGCAACGCGGACGCGCTTATACGCTCGTATCAGTGGTACCTCGACCACAAAGACGAGCTGGAAACGGGGACCGGCGTCACGCACCGCATAGCCTGGGACCAGGGGATTCTGAAGTACTTCAAGCGGTTTATGTAGGGGGAAATATACAAAGCACCCGAAATCCGCGGATTTCGGGTGCTTTTGTTATGTAGGCACAACTCATTGTTGCCGGATGTATAATAGTGCCGTCAGATTGGCGTCTCCCTGGGCGAAAGTGTACCGGTAAGGTACGCGCAAACTTTAACACGTGGTTAATAGCAGATTAACAGTAAACGTCTAGGCAAGACGCCGCACTTGATCCACTCCCGGCCATCGGAGGCCGGGGCGTCCTAAATCACCTGGACCAGTGAGAGCCAGGGCGCGCTCCACACGCGGTCCAGCCAGGAGGAGAGAGCATGAACCGGATCAAACGACACAAGTACGCGCTATGGTTTGCAGTGTTTGCGGGCCCACCACGAGACGGTGCGCAACATGGCGCAGATCTACAAGCAGATCAACGCCTGCGTGGGCCAGTTGGGGCTCGAGAGCCTGGAGATCTCCACAACGGCCCTCAACAGCGGCAGCCCATCCGACGACCACGTCTACCAGGACCTGGAGAACTTCCTCATGGGCGTCACCGCGCAACGAAACAGCATAGCGGGGCAGATGAACGGG
>JBJMMB010000315.1:0-7965 GCA_045805005.1 Chloroflexia bacterium | reverse complement strand
GAAAAGGGCAGGCACAAGACCTGCCCCTACCACTGCCTCGGTACCAAAATGACTAACCGCGCTCGAACCCTAAATCACTCACCACCCTTCAGCAACTCCCTTGCGCACTCCACCAAATCGAACTGCCTCCCCTCCGACCGAGCGGCCCGCGCCTCCTCCGAACCCGCCGCCGCATCCAGAGCCCGGCGCACGCGCGCCTCGTCCCTGCCCGCCTGAAGCAGCAGCCCTATCACGTCCGATATAGACGTAGACGTCCCATACTCCTCAGCAATCGGCCCAGCCGCCTCAACCAGCGGATCGTAAAACGCGTTATCCATGTACATCTCACCAAAAGGGGTGCAGGGTTCCCCCTGCCGGGGGCTTGGGGTGTCCCCCACATATTCCCCCACCTTTATCTATAGGTACTCCACCCCCCTGCCCCTAGCCCTGCTAATCCAAATGCTCCTTGAAGAACGCCAGCGTCCTGCGCCAGGCGTCCTCGCTCGCCGCCGGGTCGTGCCTGCTCCCCTGGTCGTTGAAGAACGAGTGCCTCGCCCCAGGATAAATCTTTACATCGTGCTCCACGCCTTGCCGGTCCAACTCGGCGTCCAGCTTGCGCGCATGGGAGGCCGTGAAGTCGTTGCCGGGATACGAGCCCACGAGCGGGCAGGCCCGCGCCACCGCCGCCAGGGGCCGGGGGTTGATGGCGTAATAAGGCGCCACCACGCTCAGCCGGTCGTCCGTGCAGGCCCAGGCGATGGCCAGGCCCCCTCCCATGCAAAATCCTATCGCCCCCAGCCTGCTGTTATCCACGCCCGGTTGGCGGGCCAAGAAGCTAAGCGAGGCTTTCAGGTCACTAATGCCCCCGTGCCCCAGCGGGTTGAGCAGCAGGCCGCTCATCAGGCGAAAGATGCACGCCACGCGGTTGCGACCCGAGAAGAGGTCCACGGCCAGCGCCGCGTACCCCTCCCCCGCTAGCCGCCGCGCTACGTCCCTGATGTTCTCGTTGAAACCCGTGCCCTCATGTATGACCACCACCCCCGGAAAAGGCCCCTCGCCCTCGGGCCGCGCGAGGTAGCCGTCCAGCCGCGCCCCGCCCGTGGTAAACGATACGAACTCCGTCCGCGCCATCTAATGCTTCCCTCCTAAACGGATGTTTGCACACCCCCGCCCCACAACTTAAGCTGCGGACTATTCAGAAGCAAAGTCCGCCTTCCTGGCCTAGCAGCAATACCCCGGCTATCCCGCGAGAGCCTCCGAAGGGAGGCTTCGTAAGTGTTGCCCGCGGCTTCAGCCGCCGGGCCGCGTTTCCTCACGCTGGAATCAGCAAGCACAGTCCCGTCAAAATGGCCGCCGCCACCACCGACTCGACATTCACCTTCAGCGCCTGCCTGCGGATTTGCCTCAGCATCTCGGAGTCCTCGATTTGCTCCTCTCCCGTGTCCATGTTGCGCGCACCGCGCCCCGCCAAGCCCACTCAGGTCTTCTCATAAGCCTGGAAGAACCCGGAGGTCCCCAGCACGAACGGCACAAAGAGGCCCAGCCGCAACAGGGGAGGGGCGTGCAAGACAATAAGCACCGCGGCCAGCCCAACTCCCACCGCCAGCGACACCAGCCCGAACGACAGCCGCTGCCTGCGCTGCCGCGGTCCGATGTTAGCCACGCACACCTCCTCCATGGCCTCTCTTCCCGCGTGCCGCCCCGGCGTCGGCCCCGCGGACGACCTCAACTGCACGGTCGCAGGCACAAGTCTCCTGGTCCCAAAATATCTTTGATGTTGATTATGTAGCACGGCCCAACCTCACTTCAATTTTCGACTTTGCGGATAGTACATTATAGAACAATTAGCTTGTTGTTGCTCCCCCATCTTTGTACGCTCCCGGGTTGCATCGGGATTGACCACAACCCCCCGCCCCCTTATACTATGACCCAACAGCCGCTCCAACGGCTGGCGCCGGTTCGCATGAAATGCAGGAGCCCCCAAAATGAAGCATCTATCGGTAGCCTCCGCAAGGTCGAAGCGCCTGGTGCCCCTGGTATTGGTGGCCTACTTTCTATGCTGCTTATTCGGCGGCGGGGTTCTCGGCACTTTCCTCAAAACACCTTCCTATCCCACCCTCTCCGGCCTGCCCGTCTACCCTTATGCCGAGGGGCTTGTGGACCACACCCCCAAAACTCCCGGCCTTGCCAGCCCCACCCCCATCACACCCGATGGCAACAGGTTGCTCCTCACTAATTTCGAGTTCCAAACCGCCGACGTGCCCGATGCCGTCCTCTCCTACTACCGCGATTTCCTCGTCAAACGTTACGGTTTCCAGGTATGGAGCGCGGACAACAACACCCTCAAACTCGTCCGGGAACTGCCCAATCGCGACAAGCAACTGGTAACCATCACCGCGCGCCTCGACCGCACGGGCCTAACCAAAGTCACGGCAGAGATGCACACCGAGCCCTCGCAGTAGCCCTTGCCCGCATGGCCCATAATCCCCTCGCTGACTTGACAGCATACTGCGGCGGGTGGGACATCCACGACGGCTATATCCGCAATGTAGAGCGCACCAATGACAAAGTCGCCGTGACCATAGAGAGCCCCGCCGGGCGGCATGGCTCCGATCCTCTTCACGGACCGACGTCCCAGGCGGGGCCGGTCAGCGTCGCGAAGCAGTTTGCAGTTGGTGCCGCTGCCGGATTTTCCACTAGCGCAGCGGCCAGCACCATCCCGCAAGGGTCGTGGCTAACTGCATGGCCTGCGCCAGGGAAGGTGAATAGATGGCTGTTGCTCAGGGTCCTGGCCGTTTCCCCGGCGTTGGACGGTGGTGTTCTGGGATCAAATCGGCCCGAAAGGATCAAGGTCGGGATCGCGCTTCTCACCGCTTGCTGCTCGGGGGTCGGAACTGCAGGGACGCCCCACTGCTTGCAGATCCCTAAAATATCTAGCTGGCTGAACATATGGTGCAATTGAGGGTAAGCGCTATCAGCCGCTCTCAGTTTCTCCTCACCGGCCGGGAGCACCTGTTCGCTGCACCAGACCGAGAACAACAGAGCATCGCCTTCGCTGCCCGACCCGACGAACCGGCCAAGGGGAGTCAAATCGCGCTTGCGGGCCGCATATATCGCCCTGGGCATCTGGGTGATCATTGGGCCTATGCTCAGTGCCTCGAATGTAATGCCCATGAGCATATCGCCCGTAATGCCAACCTGGTGATCCTGGCTGATGCTGAATTGCACCGGCTCTTTGTTGAGCATATCCACCGTGTCGTTGAAGACCTGCTTCAGATCCGGATATGCGCGGTTGCAGGTCGCGTCGACGGCGCAGGCGGCGAAGAATGTGTCGAACGCTGCGGCGACATCCCGAGGACGGTTAGAAATGCTTGCCTGGAGGGGCAGCGGCGAGTCGAGGATAGCGCTGCGGACGCCGGCAGGGAAATCGCGCATCACCGTCAGGGCGAGCCTCGTTCCGTACGAGATGCCGAACAGGTTCCACTCCTTGTAGCCGAGTGCCTGGCGCAAGGCTTCGACGTCGGCCGCCCCCTGGTCTGTAGTATAGTCGGCCAGGTTCACCCCCGCTTTGGCCAGGCGATCTCGGCAGGCGAGTGCCGCCGGCAAGTAAGGCCCCGGGTCGGTGTTATCCCGCGGCCCTCCTTTATCAGCCGCCTGCACCTGGTCGATCTCCGGGCAATCCAGTGCGGGTTGCGACAACCCAACTCCCCGTTGTTCGAGCAAAATCACGTCGCGCGACGCTAGTAGTGGGTAGAAGGATGGGACAGTTAATTCGGGCCTGTTGGTGAGCACACTCAGGCCCGGGCCACCCTGCAGAAAGACCACCGGATCAGGTGCCGGGTGGTCGCTGCTACTCTTAAGAATGGCCACCGCCAGCTTGATTTGGCGCCCGCCCGGCTGCTGATGGTCCTCTGGCACGGTTAGCGTACCACAAATGGTGTCATTCACCAGCCACTCTCGGAAGGTGCACGGCCCAGGTTGGTAGGCGGCGTTAGCGCTTGCGCCTGTGGGGTTGGACTCAACCACCTGACCGCCGCTCGGTCCGGGAGCATCAGTTGGACCTGCTGTCGATGAGGGCAGCGGCGGGCGCGCGGGCGTTGCGCTGGGATTTGCATCCGCACAAGCGCCGAGCACGGCGGGCAGCAGACAACAAGTGATGAGGGCACGCCGCGATGGCGACAGTTTCATGGGTACCGCCTTTCGCCAATTCTTACGATGGCGCGTTTCCAACACGTTCGTGAATGCGATGCCGATCGTGTTCAATATACGCAAGTCGGAGCTTCTTCGTTCCGACCTCGACGAGTATGGGAACTTGATGATCACTCGACGTGGCACACTCGACCGCATGACTCGCCATAGCCGCTACGACTGCATCCACGAGGCAGAAAGCAGCGGCTAAAAAGTAAGCGTTACCGTCGAAGGCGCCAGTGAGCCGCTATTCCTGACCGACTTCCACGAAGTCGCCTGGGTGAAATCGAACCGCCCCGAGGATAAGATGCAATACGCCCTCGCCGAGTGGAAGGGCGAGGGGCCGGACCGCCGGATCGCCTACGCCAACTGGGAGGAAGAGGACGACGGTTTCCTGGAGATAGGCGCGAAACACTTCCAGGTTATCGACTAGTCGCCCGCCTCGCCCACCCTGGACAGAATCTCGTCCACCGTCTGCTCCAACGTCAGGTGTGTGCTGTCCACGATCATCCAGCCCGCACGCGCAAAAATCGCTTCCGAAGTCCACCCATGCAGCCGCCGAATCGTCTGCTCCAGCGCCTGCGTATCGAACGTCTTGTTGGTCCGCCCGGCGTTCCGCGCCAGTGCTACCTCCAGGCTAGGCCTCAGCAGCACCTTATTTATCGCGTACCCCGAGAGCGGCACTTCAAATAGTACCCTAGCTTCAGACGGCGTGATCACATCGTCAATCGCCACCGCGAGCCCGGCGTCCGCGTAGATCCGCGTCACCTCCGCTGCCGCCAGCCGGGCCAGCCGAAACTGCCTGCTCGTCTCCTCCGTCCAATCAGGCACCGGGTCCGCCCGGCCCGACACCACCCACTCCCGCAAATCATCCACCGGCACGTGCAGCCCAAAGGGAAACCGCCGCACCAGCTCACTAGCCACCGAGGACTTACCCGCGCCCGGTGTGCCTGTGATTATGAAGATGGGAGATCTTTGCGGAAGGACCACGTCTGCTCACCCTTGCCGCTGCTTGATCCTCTGTAGGGCCGTGTCAACGCGTCTTTCAAACGAGGCATGCATAGTTTCATCGGCATGCGTCGCGTGACTATAAACCCACTCTATCGCCGGCACGGCGCGCCTATCTCCTAACACGCCTAGCGTGTCAATCACCAACATGCCCTGTAAGTCGTCAGCGTGGTCAAGCAGCAACTGAATTAGAGGCTCGACCGCCCTCGGGTCGCCTATGTAAGCCAGGCTCCAGGCCGAATACCAGATTAGCCCAAACTCGTAAGCGTCGTCCGTTTCCTCGACATCGCTCAAGTCTGACGTCAGTGCCTGGATAAGTGGCTCTACGGCACGTTTGTCGCCTAGTCCTCCAAGCGCCTGGGCTGCGCTCTCCCGCACAGAGGTGCTTCTATCGTGTAGAAGAGCATCAATGAGCGGCTCGACCGCTTTGCCGTCGCGAAACTCCCCCAACCCTTTGGCAGCAAAGCACCGTATCAAGCTTTCCTGGCTGTTTTGCAGTAGGTGAAGTAAAGGGTCGACCGCCCTTACGTCGCCAATCTCAACAAGCGCCTCAATAGCTCTGCTGCGCACTTCTTCGTCTTCATCATTGAGCGCTGTTTGTATGAGAGGTTCAACCGCTCGCGGGTCCCGAATGTCGCCAAGCGCCCCGACCACATAGTAGCGGATGGTGTCGTTCTCATCCCCCAGCGTGCCAATGAGCGGAAGCACAGCCTGGGAACCCATCGCCACCAGGGCAGCATAAGCCTGATCCCTCGTCGCGCCCTTTTCTGTTGCGAGTGTATGCACCAGCCCTTCGACCGTTTGGCCGTCGTCAGGCTGTTGGTCCATCAGCGATGGAGGCTTATCATCTGGCCGCTCGTCATCCTTCACGCTTCCCCCTCGACCTCTTTGCCGCCGGCCGTTCCGCCGCGCCCGCCACTGCCGCCGGTGCGAGCACCTCGCCGTTCCTGACTTCAAGCAGAGTAGCGCGCTCCAGGAAAGTCGGGTCGAAACCCGAGAGGTCGGCGCTGGTGATGAGCGCTTGGTAGTTCTGCCCGCCGAGGGTGTTCAGGAGGTAGCCGCGCCTGCGGGCGTCAAGCTCCGAGAGGATGTCATCGAGGAGGAGGATGGGCGTGTCGCCCACTTCGGTGGTCATAAGGTCCACCTCGGCCAGCTTCAGCGCGAGCACCGCGGTCCGTTGCTGCCCGCGCGACCCATACGCCCCGAGCGATAGCTCCCCAAGCTGGAAAAGCAGGTCGTCGCGGTGCGGGCCGAGCATCGAGGCCCCACGCCGCACCTCCACCTGGCGCATCTCCAGCAATTGCTTCTTGAACTCCTTCGCGATGTGGCCTACGTGCGCTTCCACGTGCGGTATGCGCCCGCGAAGCGCCGACGGGTCGGGCATCGCCGTGTACTCGTCGCCCGCGAGCGAAGCCAGGCTCTCCTCGGCCTCGATCTGCGACAGCAATTCCGGAAGCAGCGCCTTGCGGGCCTCGGGGGCCACCGCCGACTGGTACGCCAAATTGAAGCGCAGTTCAGCGGTCGGGCGGCGCTCGCGGAGCATCTGCCGCGTGTCGCCGTTACCGTTCGTCGCATCTGTGCCCGCCAATTGGTGGTGGATCGCCTCTGCCTTGCTGGACAGGCGCGTCGCGAACACCTCCCGCCTCAGCACCACGTACGCCCCGTGCTTCACAAGCTCGTCGTCCCAGTACGCCATCTCCTCCGACACGCTGCTGGAGTTAGGGTTGCGCCCCTGCTCCCGTACCCCCTTGATGAGCGAGTTGCGCTGCGCCAGCACCTTCATATACTGCGACAGCAGCCGCACGTAGCGGTTGTCCATCTGGGAGATGGTAACATCCATATACCGCCTGCGTAGCGAGGGTGGCCCTGTTACCAGATCCACGTCCTGCGGCGTGAAGAGCACCACATTAGTCTGCCCCACCAGGTCGAGCGCCCGCCGCGGTATCCCGTTCACCTTGATGCGCTTCCGCGCCTGCGCCGACCCAGCCAGGCCTCCCGGCCCCTCCGCGGCCTCATCCCGCACCACAAGTATCTCCACCTGCAGCGGCCCCCTCGCCCGCTCCACCTGCGCCGTGATGCGCGCAAACGGCGGCGATCCCATGTCATTGGGGGCAGCAAAATTTATCAGCTCCAGATCAGAGGTAGTGCGCGAGGACCGAGTGGTAGCCAGCAGATAAACCGCCTCGAGCAAAGAAGTCTTGCCCGAGGCGTTATCCCCCTGCAACACGCTGACCCCCGGCGGCAACTGCAAATCCAGCCGCGTGTAGTTCCGAAACTCGTCCAGGGTCAGGCGTTCACAAAACATAATTTTGAATTATGAATTTTGAACTATGAATTACAATAGACCAATTCAAAATTCATAATTCAAAATCCAAAATCGCTCACCGCCGGTATCTTACCCCTTCCGCCGAGCGGTCCTTGTTCAGCCGGCGGTTCAGGTGTAGCCCCTCCAACACGAACTCCACGGAGGCCGCCACGGCGGTCGGGTTGCCCTGGGCGTCCAGCTTGTTGATGGCGTTGCGCATCCCCTTCAGATCTGATGCCTGGTGTACGTACTCCATCGAGGGCATAACGTCGGAAACGTCGAGGGTGAGACCGTTGTGGAAGCGCGTTATCACGTCGTCGAACTCGCTCACCGAGAAGCGGCGGTTCCAGGCTGCCAGCACGGCACCCTGCACCAGCTTCTCAATCAGCTTCTCCTCGCGCACGTCGCCCACCGTCTCGATCTCGATCTTGCCGGCGGTCGAGGCCACCAGCGCGGGCAGATCGGACACCCTCGGCACAGCCCGG
>JBJMMB010000314.1:0-2371 GCA_045805005.1 Chloroflexia bacterium | reverse complement strand
CACCAGCCCGAACAGGGTCAACATGTTGGGCGTGATGGGTGTCTTGACAAAAATCTGCGCGGCTCTCCGCGCCATGCTGCGTGCCCACGCCTGCAGCAATTGAGTTAACAAATAGCCCCTCCTGCCACCGGTAGAGTCGAGAGTCAGCGTCCAATGTCGAGTCGCGAGGAAGTTCGGACCACAGGGTCGAATATGGGGTCGCTACACAAGAGGCTATTATAACATGATTCCTGAGTCGCGATTGCTTGCGGCCGGTGGGCATGGTCGCAGGAGGGCTGTTGTTGCTACTGCTGCGCGGCCCGGCGAAGTTTGGCCCATGAGCTTGGCTGCTTGACTACCTGGGTGCGGCGGGCACGCGCCATTACTTGCTCGTAATAGGCCAGCACGCGGCCGGCTACGATGGGCCAATCGTATTGCAAAGCGGTGCGCTTACCGGCCTGGCCCATCACCGCTCTCAGGTCAGGATCGCTCAACAGGCGTATGATGCCCGCGGCGATCGCGGCAGGGTTCTTAGGGTCGGTTAGGAAGCCTTCCCGGCCGTGCGTGAGCACATCAGCGTAACCCTGGATGCGGCTTGCCACGATCGGCACCCCGGAGGCCATAGCTTCAAGAAGTACCACCCCGAAGCTCTCTCCGCCCGTGGAGGGCGCGCAGAAAACGTCGCAAGACTGGTAGTAGCTCGGCAGATCCTGGTCGGGTACGAAGCCCGTGAACTCCACCTCCAGGGCCGAGCCTGCAGACCGGTAGACCGTGCGGCCGGGGCGCGTGTAGTCTCTCAAGGGAAGCCAGTCGGCCACTTCTTCGGGGTCGCCGCCGCCCGCTACCACAACCCGCAGGTCGGCGAAATAGGGCTCGATCAGCGGTATCGCCTGCAAGAGCCATCTCAAGCCCTTGCGGTGCTCCTCAAACCGTCCTACGAACAGTATGGTGGGCCTTCCGTCGCGCATCCACGGGACGGGCGGCAGCGTCGAGCCGAACCGGCGGGCATCCACTCCGTTGGGAATGATCTCGTAATCGCCGCCGAAATATTGGGAGACGTACTCACACGCCGAAGGCGACACGGCTATCCGTCCATCGAGCCGGTCGAAGAACCGCCGCAGGATCGGCCGGCCCATCGCGTAGGCCGCCGACATATCCCCGAAGGCGTGGAAGGTGCCGACGTTCGGACTCGACGAGTGTCGCAGGACGAGAAGAGGCACCGCGGGCATAAGCGGCTCGTGGACGTGAACGATATCGAAGCGTTCGGTACGCAGGATCGCCTTGATGGTACGTCCAAGGTCGGGTGATAGGGAGATCCGGGCGATGGAGCCGTTGGCGGGCACCGGGGTGACAGCCCCAAGCGCATACACGTCCTGGGGCAGCTCCGCTCTCTCTGACGAGAAGGGGGCCAGAATCTTGGTCCTGTGCCCCAGCGCCTTGAGCTCTATGGAGAGGTGCCTGATATGCTCGGTAACCCCACCCTGGCTCGAGTAGTCATAGGGTGAGACCAGCCCAATATTCAGGAAGTCCACCGGCATGCGCTCCTTACGTCTTGCCTTTTATGCGCCTGCCAACGGCGCGCGTCACCTTATAGGTTGGGTGGACAATCAAGCTTTTCCAGAGGTTGGGAGCCGCGATCTGGCCATGGTCGCGGAGGTTCATGAAAGTGCCCCCCGCTTCGGTGGTCCTGTCGGTGATGGCTTGCAGCAGGTCCTCTATGGATTGTCCGGGGAAATATGTGTAACCTTTGCCTATCATAGAAAGCGCGTGGGCGTCGGAACCCCCGAATTCGGGCAAGTTGAGCACTGTCTGGTTCAATTCCTTCACCCGCTTGTGGGCCACCCTGCCGGCGTACGACGGATTGAAAGTTTCGATGCCATGGAACGGGTATTTGCCCTCGTTGGCCGCCAAGAGCTGCTTCTCTCGGATGGAGGTTGTCAACCAGGATAGAGGGTGGGGCGCGATGAGCATGCCCCCCGCTTCGTACACTGCCGCCATGCTCGACTCAAGCGAGCGCAACATCGGAAATTCCTTCGTTACGAACAGAGCTAGCAAGTGGCCCTGGCGGGTGGTGATCTCGTTACCAGGAATCACCTTGAAGCGATAGTGCCGCTTCTCGGCCAGCTCGAGGGCCTGCATCGCGCCTCTCACGTCGTCGTGATCGGTGATTGCGATAATATCGAGGTCCGTATAGTTCTCGACAAAATCGAATATTTGCTGGACGCTGGCCAGCCCATCGCCCAGAGAGGTGTGAATATGGAGGTCTGCTTTGCCGGTGCGTACCGGCTTGCCCTTGCCATTGCCATTGTCACGCTGCTCAGGGGCGGTCGAACCGTTGGAGTTCTGCGCTGAACTGTTGAGGCCATTATTGGTGTGTGTCATGAATTTGGGT
>JBJMMB010000313.1:0-16122 GCA_045805005.1 Chloroflexia bacterium | reverse complement strand
GCCAGGCCCTTCCGGTCACCAGAAGCTCATAGAGTTCCGGCGGGCTCTCAGGAACCTGCCCCAGGTTCTTGCTCCACCGAACCTCCATCCTGATCGGCTGGAACCCCGTCAACCCCGCATACTCTAGAGCCTTCACCACATTACCTTGTACAACTAACTGCCCAGGAAAAGGGTGCATGAAGTCTGGGGTGAGCGATCCCAGCAGTTCAACGGTTGGTGTCCCTAATACGTCTCCGGGCATGAGTTCAAAACTCTGGGGCAGTACCGCATCTTGACGCACCGCGTCGGCTAACCTCTTCCATTCCTCCTCCGGTAGAGGCGGGCCGCTCAACCGCTTCCGCAAAGCAGCATCGCGAACGGGCAAATAAAGCCGCCTGCTGCCTGCCCAGGTCGCACCGCAGGCCGTACAGCTCAGCCCCGGTAACTTTATGTCCTCGACTATTCTGACCGGATTATAGAAATCATCCTCAGCATCCGTTTTGTAGGCCGGATGCGTTAGCTCGAAAAACTGCATACCCTATTCCTTGCAAGGCTGCTGAGCCAGCTTCGTAGCCCACATTATACATTCCCCGCCCATCGATCCCACCCCTGCTGGTGCTCTCACCCCTCATCTGGTAAAATCAGGGCTGGGCAGCCCGGCGCTCACAAGCGCCGGGGAACAAACCGGCGCTGTATGGTTGCCAACCAACCCGGGTCTCCGTCGCCTATGAACACCCGCCCAACAGACCCATGCCGGCCATGCATATGCAGCACCCAATAAGAGCAAGGAGCAGGACAATGAAACGCCGGCACCTAACCATCCTCTGCATCGCACTCCTCACCTTCCTATCCATCGGTCTACTGCCCGCCGTCGTAGGCGCGGCAATCCAAAATCCAAAACCCAGCAATCAAAACTCAAAATACTCGGTACCGGCGATTGCCCCCGGCGACTGGCCCATGTATGGCCGCGACGTGAGCCGCACCAACTACAACCCCGACGAGACCACCATCAACTCGGGTAATTTGGCCCAGCTCGTGCAGCGATGGCAGGTAAACATCGGCTCCAACGGCACGCCCCCCTCCGGCGCGCCCAGCGTCGCGAACGGCACGGTCTTCGTGGGCAGCAGCACAGCTACCGGTAACAACTTCTTCGCCTTTGACGCCATCTCGGGCTCCCCCGTCTGGAGCACCACCGTAGGCTACGTAAGCAGTTGCTTCAACGTGGGCATCGGCTCTACCTCCGCCATCTCGGGTACTATCCTCTCCGTTGGCGGCGGCGACTCCGCATTCTACGGCCTCGATACCACGAATGGGGCCCAACTCTGGCGCAACCCCATGAATGTGGGCTCCAGCGGCTTTCCCTGGGAATCCCCCCTGCTCGCCTACGGCCGCTCCTACGTTGGAATAGCCTCCCGCTGCGATAACCCCTCGGTGCGCGGCGAGGTGCGCGCCGTGGATATGAACGTCGGCTCTCAAATAAACAACCAGTACTTCGTGCCCTCGGGCACCGCCGGAGCCGGCATCTGGAACTCCCCCGCCCTCAGCCCCGACGGCAGCACCCTGGCGGTCGTTACGGGCGAGGACTATAGCTGTGGCGCGAACTGCGCCCAGACGCGGGCTATGTTGTCCCTCGACCCGCTCACCCTCTCGATACTACAGTTCCACCAGGAGGGATCGCCGGGCGCGGACCAGGATTTCGGCACCACCCCCGTCATCTTCCACGACAGCCAAAACCGTACGCTGGTGGGGGCCAACCACAAGAATGGCATTTTCTACGCCTACGTGCTCAACAACATCAGCGCCGGGCCGGTCTGGTCCAAATCGACCGGCACAAGCGTCGGCATGATGCCCGCCTATGACCCCACCTTCGGCAGCGGCGGTACGGTGTTCATTTACGGTAACAGTCGCATCTACGCCGTCGATCCCGCCACCGGCACCGACCGCTGGCCCTCGGTATCCGCCGGCACCATGCACGGCAACATGGCTATCGCTAATGGCCTTATTTTCGCCAACATGGGCACCGGTGGCTTGCGCATTATGGACGAGACCAACGGCTCGACCCTTCGCACCCTTTCCCCAACGGGCGCGGGCAGCGCCAACAGCGGCCTCGCCGTCTCCAACGGCTTCATCTACTGGCTTTCCGGCTCCTACATAAACGCCTGGAGCCTCGGCGGCACCCCCGGCCCCACCAACACCTCCACGAATACCCCCACTGTCACCCCAACTTCCCCTCCAACCAATACACCCACCATTACCTCTACCCCCACCCGCACCGGCTCGCCCACCCCCACCGCCACTTACACTCCCAGCGTGCCCCCAAGCAGCACCGTTACGCACACTCCCAGCAACACGCCCACCGGCGCTCCCACTAACACCCCGGTATCAACCAATACCCCCACCGACACGCCCTCCGGTGCTTCTCCTACCTCCACCCCTACCCCCTGCGCAAACACCTTCACCGATGTGCACCCCACCGACTACTACTACGACCCCGTCACCTACCTCTACTGCCACGGGGCTATCTCCGGCTATGCCGATAACACCTTCCGCCCCGGCAACCTCACCACCAGGGGCCAACTCACCAAAATAGTAACCCTGGCAGAGGGCTGGCCCGTCTACACCCCTCCCTCCCCCACCTTCCGGGACGTGCCCACCACCGACACCTTCTACCAGTACATAGAAACCGCCTACTCTCACAACATCATCTCCGGCTACTCCTGCGGCACCGGCACCAACTGCCTGGAGTTCCGCCCCGGCAACAACGTCACCCGAGGCCAGCTCACCAAGATAGTGGTGCTGGCGGAGAACTGGGAGATAACCCCTCCCTCCACCCCGACCTTCCGCGACGTGCCTTTGGGAGACACCTTCTACGGTTACATAGAAACAGCCTACTCCCACAACATCATCTCCGGCTACGACTGTGGCACAGGGTGCCTGGAGTTCAGGCCGGGAAACAACGCCACCAGAGGCCAGATTAGCAAGATCGTTTACCTTGCGGTCACAGGCCCATAGAAGGAAACAAAATGCCCATTCGACCAACCGCTCGTTTTCGCCTGCCCCTAGCAGTGCTGCTCCTTGCGGCGGGCCTGGCCCTGGCATCCTGGCCGGGCAGCCCTGCCTCCGGCCCTACCCTGGCCGCGGCTCGGCCTTCGACCCCCGCCGACGGCACCGAGCCCCTACCTCCCGGCGCTACCATCGAGAGCATCCTCCCCGGCATGGACCACCCGACCGCCATGGCCTTCGACCCGCAGGGCCGCCTCTTCTACACCGAGAAAGTCACTGGCAAGGTCCGCCTCTTCTCCAACGGCACCCTCCAGAGTAACGCTGTCATCACCTTCAGCGTCGATGGCACCGACGAGCGCGGCCTCCTCGGCATCGCCATCGATCCCAACTTCGCAACCACCCACTACATCTACGTCTACTACACCTGCGCGGTCGGAACGGGCTGCTCCACCACCGAGAATCGCGTGGTCCGCTTTACCGAGAACAGCGGCGGGGGCTCCAACCCCACGACCATATTCTCCTCGCCCCAGACCGCTCCCAACCATAACGGCGGCAACATCCACTTCGGCCCCGACGGCAAACTGTATATCACGATAGGCGAAAACGCCAACCCCGCCAACTCCCAGGACGTCACTGCCAAGAACGGCAAGATGCACCGCATCAACCCCGACGGCACCATACCATCCGACAACCCTGTCTTCACTCAGACCGGAGCCCTCCCCTCCCTCTACGCCATCGGACTGCGCAACAGCTTCGACTTCACCTTTGACCCCGTCACCCCCGGCCGCATATTCGCCAGCGAGAACGGGCCCCTGTGCGACGACGAGATGAACCGGATTGTGGGCGGCTACAACTACGGCTGGCGGCCCAACTACCCCTGCGACGATCCCAATCCCAGCCCGGTCTACAACACCATACCTCCCCTCTGGTTCCTGCCCAATGGAGCTTGCTGCGACGCCCCCACCGGTATAACGGTCTACTCCGGCAACCAGGTGCCGCAGTGGCACAACCACCTCTTCATGTCCAGCTACAACAACTCCGCCCTGCGCCATTTCTACCTCGACGCCTCGCGCACCCTCGTCACTGCCACTAACATCGTCCAGGGCGTCGTCTCTCCAATGGACCTCGAAACCGGCCCCGATGGGGCCCTCTGGTACATGGAGGGCGGCGGCAACAGCAACGCCACCCTCAAGCGCATCACGGGCTCGGGCGGCACGCCCGTCCCCACCCGCACCCCTACTCGCACGCCCACCCCGTGCCCAACCTGCACCAGCACGCCCACTCCCACCATTACTCCCACGCCCTGCCCCATGAACTTCACGGACGTGCAGCCCACCGACTGGTTCCATGACTACGTGAATTGCCTCTACTGCCGGGGCGCTATCTCAGGCTACAGCGACCACACCTTCAGGCCCTACAACAACACCACCCGTTCGCAGATGACCAAGATCGTCATCGTCGCCTTGAACCACACCATCTACACCCCATCCACCCCCACGTTCCGCGATGTGCCCCCTACCAATCCCTTCTACAGCTACGTTGAGACCGCCGCACACGACGGCGTCGTCTCGGGCTACACCTGCGGCCCCAACTGCCTCGAGTTCCGCCCCGGCAACAACGTCACCCGCTCCCAGCTCGCCAAGATCACCGTCACCGCCGCGGGCTGGGGCCTCGTACACCCCGGCGCGCAAACCTTCACCGACGTCCCCCCCACCAACCCCTTCTACGCCTACGTGGAAACTGCCTACTGCCACCGGATCATCTCCGGCTATGACTGCGGAGCCCCCGGCCAGCCCTGCCCCGGCGTCTACTTCCGCCCCGGCGGCAGCGCCACTCGCTCTCAGATCGCCAAGATAGTCTGCCTCGCCACTCGCAACCCAACTTGCTCCACCTCGCGGTGACGTGGTTCCTAATAACAAAAGACCCAAAATCGCCGGAGGCGATTTTGGGTCTTTTGTTATTGTCTATATGGGCCGCGCCCTAAATTACCACAGGGCTTGCGAACAGCAACACCAACTCCCCGTTAGAAAACGAATAATCCGTGTACCCGCAGAAGTTGAACCCCTCCTTGCGGCAGAAGGCCACTGCGGGGTAGTTCTTCGTGCCGACTTGTAGCATGAAGGCTCTCAAGTTCTGCCCCTGCTCGTAGCGCGCCCAGCGCCGGGCCGCGGCCAGCAGCATCGACCCTATCCCCTGCCGCCTCATCGAGTTGGCGATCACCAGCGAGCTGATCCAGCCAATCCCCGAGGACGGCACCACCGTCAGCACAAGGTATCCGCATAGCTTCGTCGCCTGCTGCGCCACAAGTACCAGGTCTGCCGCCCGCCACGACTGGATCCGGGCGATGTGCGTGCTCTCGCTTCCGTCCCGAGCGGCGTTCGCCAGCGGCCCGGCGATCTTCCTCGCCCTCGGCAGCTTCACCGGCCTGAAGGTGATGCTCACCGGCGAGTCCCCCAGCATTACGCTGCTGTTCATCTGCAAAGGAGCCAGCCCCGGCTCCCCGCGCACCGCCTCCACCTGCCAGGTGTGCGTCGTCACGTAGCTATCGTCCAGGGCCAGGCACGATTGCAGGTCCTCGTCCTCCGCGATGCGGATTTCGACCGGTTGCGCCGTCACCCTCATACCGGGCGTTCCTCGTCAAGCTCTTTCGGTGTGCTCAGCGGTCCCGTTTGCTTCGCCACGCTCAGGGGCCGCGTCTGGAACAGCCTGGGTCTCGCCAGCGGCTCTCCCCTCTCGTCCTTGTCCCTGCGCATCCTGCGCAGCAGGGTGTTCGGCTCGCTCTCTTCGTAATCCGGCTCAGGGGCTCTCACCCCGGACCATGCCGGCTCTCTCTCGGTCGCTATCCCAGCCTCCTGCGCCAGCTTCACGAGCGGGGGGTCCGATGTCAGGAGCACAGCGTCGGCCTGCGACTCCTCGAACAGCGCCTTCAACCTGTGGAACTGCACTGGGTCGAGCAGTATCGCGGGCGGCACCGGCACCGACACCAGCAGGCTCGGCGGCGAGGCCCCACTCATCTTACTCACCAGCGCCGCCTGCCGGATCCTCGACGCCACGTCGTCCCAGTCATTCTCGTCGTCTATCGTCGCCACCGTGCGCGGCGGGGCCTCGCTCAGCTTGCCGTACAGGTAGGTCGCCACGATCTTCAGCGTGGCCGCCATGGGCACTGCCAGCAGGAGCCCCAGTATGCCCGCGAGCGCCGCCCCCGAAAGCACCGAGAAGATGATCACTAGCGGGTGCAGGTGCACCAGCCTCCCGATCAAGAACGGCATCACCAGGTTGTCCTCGAGTTGCCGCAGGATGGTGTATGTGAGCGCCACCGCCAGCGCCAAAGCCATGGGCGACCACCCGAACGGGGCGGTCCCCTGGGTCAGCGCCACCAGCACCGCCGCGCCGCCCGCGATATACGGCCCGATGAAGGGCATAGTCTCCACCAACCCGGTGAAGATCGCCAGCAGCGGCGCGTAGCGCACGTCCAGTATGCTCAGTGCCGTGTAAGACGTCACGCTCATCAGTACCACCAGAAAGAACTGCCCCCGGATGTACGCTCCCAGCACGTGGTTGATCCGCCGCACCCAGGGCCCAAGCTCCTCTCGCCCTGCATGCGGCGTCAACCTCGCGATGCCGTCGCCGATCCGGTCCATCTCAAGCAGCAAGAAGAAGGTCGACACCAGATACACCAGCAGCCTCAACACCCCCTCGAAACCACGCGCCAGCGCCGGTATCGCGCTCCTCCCGAGCTGCTGCGACACCAGCGCAGATAACTGCTTGCTGATCTCCGCGTCTGAGGCATTCAAGTTTATCTGCGTGCCCAGAATGTCGATCACGTTGTTGCCCACGCTCTTGTCCAGCAGGCCCAGTTCCCGCCCGAACTTGCCCGCCTCGCGAACATGGCCTGGCAGGTCCCGCAGGAACAGCGCGAACTGCTGGCTCAGCAATGGCAGCAGCGTGCCCAGTCCCCACAACAGCAGCGCGAGCAGCAGCGCGTAGAACAATATGGCCCATATCCGCCTGGGCATCCCCGTTTTCCGCGCCAGGAACACCACCACCGGGTTCAGCACGTACGCCGTCACGATAGCCCAGATAAAGGGCGTCAATATCTCGTGCACCTGCCACAGGAAAACCAGGGTAACTGCCACGGTTATCCAGATAATGGTGGCTCGCGCCCGCGATGATAGGTAAATGCGATCGCCCATTTTGAACGCCTTTTTACTCGTGCAAAGATACGCCACAAGGCATAGTGTAATATACCATATACACTTGCCATCTGCTTGCGTTTTTGTCGCGCTTCACGTATAATAAGCAAGAATCGTTAGATAGAGCTAAGTAAGGAAACGCTCCATAGAACCCGGAGCAACCTCCAACCTGCGTATCTAGTCGCAGGGCAAGGCACGCACCCCCACTCGGCTCCCCTAGCGATTTTACCCAATCAACCCCTAAGGATGGTTATCTGAATGAACGAAGAGCATCCCACGCAGCCCACGGACGTTTTGCCCGAGCAGGATGGCACCTTGAATAATAATCAAACAGGCGCTTCCAACGGTATTGCAAGAGCCGAGGGCCCAGGTGGTGCTGAAAATAACGCGCACGGCGAGGCCATGCAAGCTGGCGACCAGGCTCCCATCCAGCCCGGCCCAATCGACATGCCCCTCCCCGACCCGGACCTCGCCAACGGCGGGGATGCCGCACCCGTTCAGGCGGTCGATATTGAGGCCGGCCCGGCCCAGGCTATGGACGTGACGGCCCCCGACATGGGAGACCTGCCTCCAGCCGGCACCGGCGCTGCTGAAGTCCCCCCTGGCGAACCCGCGATCGCCCCCGAGGTGGCCGACGCCTTCACGCCCTTCCACCCTGCTGTGCCCGTTGGCGGCACCCCCGAAGAGGCCCCCATAGCCGCCGAGATGCGCGCTTATGAGCCCTCTACGGGCGCCCCGCCTACCGTGCCATCCACCGGTGAGCCCGAACCCATCATAGGAGCCCCCACTACCCCCACTACCACCGAAGTGCCTGAAGTCGCCACGGGAGCGCCGCCTACGCCCCCCGCGCCCCAAACGGATGACCAAAGCACCGAATACGGGCTACCAGGCACCGACCCGTCCTCACCCCCGCTCAGCCCTCAGTCCTCAGCCCCCAGTGCTGAGGAAGATGGCGAGGTTGCCGTCGTCCGCATCGCCCGTGACCCCCGCCTCACCGAGATGGCCCCTAACGCCTCCATGGAAGACCTCCTCAAGGCCTCCGAGCAGCAGTACCGCGCCCTCAAGCACGGCGACGTCATCGAAGGCACCGTCATGAAGGTCGGCAGGGACGAGCTCCTGGTCGATATCGGCTCCAAGAGCGAAGGCATCATCCCCAGCCACGAGCTCCAAAGCCTCACCGAGGCCGAGCGCGAGGCCATGCAGGTCGGCGACGAACTGCTCGTTTCCGTCGTCCAGCCCGAGAACAACGAGGGCCACGCCATACTCTCCCTCGATCGCGCCCGCCAGGAGAAATCGTGGCGCGACCTCCAGAAGCAGTTCGAGGGAGGCGAGGTCATCCAGGCCGAGGTCAGCGGTTACAACAAGGGCGGCCTCCTGGTCAACCTTGGTGGCGTGCGCGGCTTCGTGCCCTCCTCCCAGGTCTCCTCGATGGCCCCCGGCGAGGCCAACAAACAGGCCGAGATGGCTAAGCTCCAGGGCAAGACCCTCCCCCTCAAGATCATCGAGATCAACCGCTCCCGCAACCGCCTGATCCTCTCTGAGCGCCAGGCCCTGCAGGAGCAGCGCGAGAGCATGCGCTCCCGCCTCCTCCGTGAGCTTGAGCACGGCCAGATACGCCCCGGCACCGTCTCTTCCATCTGCGACTTCGGCGCGTTCGTCGATATCGGCGGCGCCGACGGCCTCATCCACCTCTCCGAGCTTTCCTGGAAGCGCGTGTCGCATCCGAGCGAAGTGCTCAAGGTCGGTGAGCACATTAACGTCTACGTCCTGTCGGTCGACCCCAACGAACGCAAGATCGCCCTCTCCCTCAAGCGCACCCAGCCCGAGCCGTGGACCACCATCACCGAGAACTACCAGCTAGGCCAGATCGTCAGGGGCACCATTACCCAACTCACCAGCTTCGGCGCTTTCGCCAGGCTTGAGGACGGTATCGAGGGCCTTATCCACGTCTCCGAGTTGGCCGAGGGCCGCGTGGCCCACCCCAAGAACGTGGTCAAAGAGGGTGATGTGGTCGACCTCAAGGTCATCCGTATCGACCCGGGCCGCAAGCGCATTGGCCTCTCCCTGAAGCGGGTAAACGAGGACACCGAGAGCCCAGGCGCTTCCCAGCCCGAGGGCACGAGCGCCGGAGCGGTGGACGAGGATACCGCCGCCCAGGCCCGCCAGGCTCCCGCGCCCATGGAAACTCAGCCGCAGGTCCCCTCGCGCATCGAGCGTTTCGAGCGCCAGGAGCGCCCCGAGCGTCAAGAACGCCAGGAGCGGCAGAGCCAGCGGTCTCAGCCGAGACCCGAGCCTGGTGCCGGGATACAAATCCCTTCCACTGCCGATGACGAGCCCCTGAGTGCCATGGCCCACGCCTTCGCCGCTCGCGCTCAGTCCCTACAGGCAGCCGCCGAAGAGGAAGAAGAGGAAACGCCGGCTCCCCCGGCCGCGGCCACTCCCGACCTCTCCACAGCCGCTCCTGAGGCCGAAGCTTCCATGCCCTCCGCGGCCGCTATGGAAACCGCCGAAGATATCTCCCAACCCTCCGCCTTCGCCGCCACGTCCGAACCCGACGCCAGCGTCAGCGAAGCCCCCGAAACCGGGGAAACCGAGGATACCACCTCCACCCTCACCGCCATGTCCCTCGATGCCCCCTCAACCTCTGAGCTTACCGACACCGCAGACACCACATCCGGCGGCATCGACCTCATGGACGTAACCAGCACCTCCGCCGCAAACCTGGAGACCACCGGCGAAACCGCAGATACGGCAGACACCGAAGTTGCGGACACCAGCAGAGATGCAGGCGACACCGAAGAGGCGGGCGATACCGAAGATACCGGACTCCCAGGCGACACCGAATCCGCTCCAAGCGGCTCCGAGGCCCTACCTTCAGAGGCCGCGGCCTCCAACGTGACAGCGGAAACAGCCGAAGAGGACGAAGATCCCCTCGAACCCGGCCCCATCCCATAGGCTCCCGTAGCGAGTACTACCCCGCTCTATCGCTAGAGCCTGTTATGAGGTTCAACATCTCACCTCATAACAGGCTCTAGCCATTCCTGTACCGGCCTTGCCCGGGCCTACCCCGGATCCTATCCTGCTGCCGGGTACGCAATTTCGCGACCTTACACCCCCATGATTAGGTACTTACCTGCTCATGGCCCCAATGCGTACTGCTGCAGCCACAGCCCCCAGCTCTCACGCGGCTCCCCCTCCGCCCTCAGGCCCGCAACCTCGTGCGTCCAGGCTCCGTTGAACACCGCCGGGTTGGTGGTTGCCAGCCCGAAGCGTCCCACTCCCTTCCCCCGCATCTGCTCGGCCCACTTCGCCAGCCGGGCGTCCCCCTCGGCCAGCATGTAGGGCCGCGAATAGAACCCCGCCGCCAGGTTCAGCGGCAGCCACCACGTATCCGTTACCAGCGGCTCCCCCGCCGGCATAGCCGCTGTCAGCCCCAACCACCGCTCAACCTGCGCCCGCTCCTCCCCAAGCGCCCCGTAACCCCTTACCGTAAACCCCAGCCCCACAGCCGCCAATAGACAAAAAGCAAACGGCACCACCCGCCTGCTCACCCCCCGACCCCCGACCCCTGTCAACTGGCCACTGACCACTGGCCACTGACCACTGACCACTGACAGCGCCAGCACCCCCAGCGCCGGGTACGCGGGCAAGAGGTAACGCTGCCCCCACTCGTGCAGGCTGATGGGGCCTAACCCGCTGAGGGCGCTTATCACCAGCACATGCAGCCCCAAATAGAGCAGGGTCGTAGCGTACAGGAAGCGTCGGGAACTCACCGCAGCCCCCTCCCCGCCGGGAGGCCACAGCGCCACAGCCACGAACGGCGCCGCGAGCAGGAAGCCGTGCAGGTTGTAATACTGTTGAGAGGATAGAAGCGTCTCGCCCGTGGCGAGCAAGACCAAAACAAGCCCCGCCAGGAAGACGGGCAAGCTCCACCCAACGCCACGCCAGGCGGCCTTCATCAACGCGCCCACACCGCACAACCCCACGCCCACCAGCCCCGCCACTTCCACCCAGGGCGCGAAACGGGGGGCGAAAGGCGCGTTCTCGGGGCCGAAGAGAAAAGCGGGCACCACCCCCCAGCCCGCCGTGGCGATATAGCGTAGCGGCGGCAGCCCCGGCTGCGGCAGGCCGCCTCCGTTAGCCGGCTCGCTTCCTGTGAAATACCAGAGCGCATGAGTGGGCAGAAGCGTGCCCTCGCTCAGTGAGTAGAAGGCCCACAGAGGCACGAGCGCCACCGCGAACGCGCCAACCCATGCCGCGGCGATTCGCCACCGCCGGCGCTTCCACCCTACCCAGGCCATCACCAGCGCCATCACAAGCGCCAGCACGTAAAGCTCCGACCTGAAGTAGACCGCCATCGCCAGCAGCGCCCCGCTCAGCAAAATGCCCAGCCTCGGCGCTCCCTCGTCTCGCAACCCCCTCACCGCCGCCAGCAGGCTCAGCGTCACAAACAGCGCGGCCAGTGTGTGCTCGAAGTAGAGGAGCGAGTATATCCCCACCGGCGTCGCCAGCCCCACCAGCGGCACCGCCAACCACGCCACCCGCACGGGCACCCCCACCGCCAGCGCCAGCAGGTAAGCCGCCCACAGCGTTCCGAGCCCCGCCGCAAAGGGCACAACGTATAAACCCCAGAAGCCCAACAACTTCCACGGAATACGCGTTAGCAACCCCAGGAAAATCGGCCACTGGAGATAGATGCGCCCCTGCCCGTCCACGTAGTGCTGTTTCGGGTGAAACGGCACGAACTCCAGTGCAGGGTCCAACCGCCGGGCCGGGTAATTGATAGACCAATCGAGCCCGCCTGGCGTGATACGCAGGTTGCGCACCTGCAAATACTTGGCCCCCTCGTCATGGTGCGTCAAAGCCTGCGGCGAGCTCGGCAGGAGCACTACAAGGTAGATCGCACCGGTGATCAGGAGCGCGGCGAAAGCCGGGGCATGCAGCCTAAAACGTGAAACGTAAGACGTGAAACCTACCGGCGATACGAGGGGAGGGTTCGCTTCCCTAAGTTTGGTGCTCTCCATCTGCTATGCTAAGCATAACACCTTTTACGCATTACGCATTACGCATTACGCATTACGCATTACGCATTACGCATTACGCATTACGTTTCCTGCTCCCTCTGCCCTGCCACAAACTGCCTCAGCTCCTCGAAGGCTCGCTCGGCGCTGGCCCAGCGCACAGTGTACTTGTTCTCCCGCCCTCTTTTGCCTATGCTAGCCTCGAAGCGGACCAGCCCCGCCCCGCGCAACTCGGCCATGTGGTGAGACACGGTTGGGAGGCTCAGTTTCAGTTCGTACGCCAGAGCCTGGGGTGTGCGCGGCTCCTGCGCGAGCAGGCGCATCAGCCGCAGGCGTGTGGGGTCGCCCAGCGCCCGCACCACCCGTAGGGGCTCGTGGGGCACCAACTCCCCCGGCACCAGCCTGTAGCCAGGCGCGTTCGCGCCCCAGGCCAGCAGCATCTGGTCGTCGGCCAACTGCAAGTACACCACGAACGGTGCTATCCACAGCGATGGCACCATTATCAGCTTCTTCAGGTCCGATTCCTCGCTGATCGTGAACCCGTTCGATATCTTTTCGATGAGGTCTGTCACCTTCATCGTGCGTGACAGCTCCTGTGCCTCCTCCAGCGTCCACTGCAGCACGGGCGCTAGCCGCTTCTCCTCGTCCGCGAAGAAGGCTGTGTGGTATTCGCGCATCACGGCCAGCCAGCGTTTCTTGGTCGCCGCCGGGTTTGCCATATCGGCCAGCAGGGTGCGCACTTCAGCGAGCGAGGGTCCCCCCACGAGGCGGGCCTGGCCGAGAGCTTTGCGCAGCTCCTCCACCTCGGCGCTCGCAAGCTTCATGCCCGCCAGCGCCTTGTCCATGATTTTGCTCTGTTCGTTCTCCTCTACCACCGGCATCCACATCCGGCGGCAGAAGTCCTCTTCCGGTATTGCCTCCACATAGTTCAGGAGCTTGGCCACATCCTTCGGCGGGTCCAACTCCATCACCAAGTGCAGGGGTGCGTAGGCGAGCACGCCGTAGGAGGGACTGAAGAAAGCTTTCAAATCGACCTGCCCTTGGGGGCTGAGGCGCTTGCGCACCCCCGCCGCCCAGGGGGCGGGCACCCCATGCGCCTTGGGGCGAAAAACCGTATCGATGCTCAGCAGGAACTCATATGCAGTGCCCCAGTCCCACGTTAGGGCTTGCTTCAGCGGATCTTTAGTTTTAGGCAAGCGGTTGTCTCCAGGGTCATAGGCTCTGGCGGGCAGCCCTTTTTTGTTGTTGACAGCGATTATAGTAAATTCTGCACGATTTGGCAAGCACACAGGTGACAAAGTCGCCTTTTCGTGTCTACTGAACCTATACCTCTCCTCACCCAGTCCCCAGCACTCCCTAAACGCTGTCTACAAATCGGTACCCTATCCCCGGCTCGGTCACGATGTAAACAGGCCGTTCGGCGCGTTCTTCTATTTTGCCACGCAGTTGCGCGATGTACACCCGCAGCAACTGCGTGTCGTCAGCGTATTCCGGGCCCCATACTCTGTAGAGCAAAGTGCGGTGGGTCACCGGCCTTCCTGCGTTTTGCATTAGCGTTTCGAGCAGCTGGAACTCCGTCGGGCTCAGGTGCACACGAGCGCCGCTAACGGTCACCGCGTGCCGTTCAGCATCCAGCGTTACACCCCCAATCGTTATCGGCTCCTGAGGGGCTGCGGACGCCGCGGGCCGGATGCGCCGGATCGCCACCCGCACGCGGGCCATCAATTCACCTATGCTGAAGGGCTTGGTCAGGTAATCGTCGGCCCCATTATCCAGCGCGGCGATCTTGTCCCTATCCGCTCCTCGCACCGACAGCACGATAATCGGGGCCTCCATCTGCCCGCGTATCACGGCCGTGAGCTCCACCCCGTCCACGTCGGGCAATCCCAGGTCGAGCAATATCAGGTCGGGCTCGAATTCCTCGACCCGCGGTATCGCCTCGGCCCCCGAGCTCGCCGTCGCCACCTCGAACCCGTGCCCCTCCAGCGCGGGCCGCAGCGCCCGTGCGATGGCCGGCTCGTCGTCCACTATAAGCACCCGCAAAGCTCTCATGGCACCAGGGATCGGGGGTCGGGAACTCGCTCGGTGACAGACTCCGACCGCCCCCCGCTCGCGCTCATACCCCCGACCCCCGACCCCTGTAGCGGCAGCGTAAACGCCACTTCCAATCCTCCACCCACGCGGTTTGTGGCCCACATGCGCCCACCGTGGGCCTCTATAAGCCCCTTGCTGATGGCCAACCCCAGGCCGAAACCGGTGCCGCGCTTCCCGCTGCCTGCTCTATAGAATTTGTCGAAGATGTAGGGTAGGTCCTCGGACGGCACGCCAGGGCCTGTGTCGTCCACGCGCACTTCGATCTTTTCGCCCTCCTGCCGCGCCCCGATTACGATGGACGTGTCCGGTGGGGTGTACTTGATCGCGTTCTCAAGCACGTTGGTCAGCACCTGGTCTACTTTGGAGAAATCAAGCAATATCAGCGGCAGCTTGTCTTCGATCTCCACGCTCACCGAGTGCTCGCCCAGATTGGGTTCCAGGCGTTGCACCACCGATTCAATCACCTCGCCGATCGAGTACCAGTCCTTCTCCGGGTGCAGGGCCCCACCTTCGATCCTCGACATATCCAGCAGGTTGCCCACCAGCGCGTTCAGCCGCCGCGCCTCGTCGTAGATTCCCTGCAAGAAGTCCTGCTGCGTCTCCTTGTCCCACTCGATATCCGGTTCCAGCAGACTGGTCACCGAGGTCATGATCGAGGCCAGCGGGGTGCGCAGGTCGTGCGACACCGCCGACATCAGCGCCGACTTTAGCTTGTCCGCCCGCTCCAGCATCTCCGCGCGCCGTGCCTCGCCGAGCAAGCGCAGCCGCTCCAGGGCCAGCGCTGCCTGGTCGGCGAAGGTGGCCAGGGCCGTCCGTTCCGCCGCCGTGAAAGGGCGGCCGTTCTGCTTGTCCGCGACCCCCAGCACCCCTATAGTCCGATCCGCGGCCCGCAGGGGCAAAAAGGCTGCTACCTGCTGCCCTCGATCGCTCCCCCCGTTCCGCGCCCGCTCTTCCTGAAACTGCGGCGCCGGGGTGCTGCCCTGGCTCACGTCGCTGCTGTGCCCGAAAGACCACTGTGCCATCGCCAGCTCGGACCTCGACGGCTGCCGCGCTCCCGGCGGGGCCTGCGCCTTCACCGACAACTGCCCCAGCCCGTCCGGCTGGAGGATCCAGCATGCTCCTGCCTCGAACACCTCGGCAACTTTGCCCGCTATTTTCGGCAGCACCTCGTCCAGCGATTGCGCTCCCGTTATGGCCTGGCTCAGTTCATACAGCCTGGATATATCCTCGGCCCGCTGCTGCGCCTGCCTGGCCTGCTCCCGCGCCCCCGACAGCAGCCAGCTTATCAGGGTCGAGACCCCGAGGAAGACGAACAGGGCATACAAATCCTTCGGCTGGCTGATAGCAAACGTCAGGTAGGGATGGATCAAGAAGTAGTCGAAGAGCACAAACCCGAGCACAGACGCCAGGATACCAGCCTGCTGTCCGGCGAACGTCGTGGCCCCTATCGCCGCGACCAGGTAAGTCAGCCCAATGTTCAGGGGGCTGATCGTCTCTCGCAACGGATACAAGGCCAACGTCAGCACGGCCAGTGCCGCTACCGTACCCCCATAACGCACCAGCGCCGGGGCCATCTGCTCCTCGGCATCCAATATCCGCACGCCGTCAAGCAGCCGCCGCACAGAACCCCCTGGCGCGGCCTCCGGCGCTACCCTCACCCTGTGCACCGTCCGATCCCCCGGCCGTCGTCCCATATCTACTCTCTATTCCATTTTCTGTCTTGAGTTCTCCCTGCTCACCAGGGTTGGGTCGCAGAACCCTTCACCCCCGTCCCCTACACAATACATAATACTCGATTCTCCGCATGGCGGTGCAGGGATCTCCCTCCCGGG
>JBJMMB010000312.1:0-2582 GCA_045805005.1 Chloroflexia bacterium | reverse complement strand
TCGTCCGCCGCGAGAGTCCCGAGTGCGGCAAGCGAGTAGGCCATGTTATGTTTATTGCCCAGTTCCTTCTGAATTGCCAGGGCTTGCTCGGTCAGGGAGCGTGCCCTGGTATGATCGCTTTGTTCGCGGACTACCAGCCCCAGGAGATAGAGTGACCAGGCTATGCCCCCCATGTCGCCAATCGCCCGGCCAACAGCAACACTCTCTTCAAGCATAACCCCTGCGTTGGCGAAGTCTTCATCAAAGTAAGCGACAACTCCCAGCCTGCTAAGCGACCGGCTGATACCCCATTTATCACCTATCTCTCGGCTGAGGGCCAGGCTCTCCTCACATAGAGCGCGGGCTGCCTCAAGATCAGGGCGGGGGTGGTAGAACTCCAGAAACGCTGAGCCGCCCAGCACTCTTGCACGGGCCAACTTGTGTGACGCGGGCTCCGGTTGGGGCACGGGCAGGGCCCGAAGCTCCGCCAATCGCTCACGCCCCTCGGTCAGATATCCACGGATAAACCAAAACCGCCATATCGCCGCGCCAAGGCGCAGGGCGGGCTCTGTTTCGCCGCTCTTCACCCACCAATTCAGCGCCGAGCGCAGGTTGTCATGCTCTTCCTCCAGGCGGGCGAGCCATTCGCTCTGGTCGGACTCCGCCAGGTGAGGCGCCGCCTTCTCCGCAAGGGCCAGGAAAAACTCGGCATGTCGCCGCCAGGTCTGTTGCGCTTCTGCCGAGTGGCTTTCAGGCGCTCTACTCTCCTCCAACCGCTGCAGGGCATACTCTCGTATCGTCTGGAGCAACCAGAACCGCGGCTCGTTAGCTATCCCCTCTCTCTGGGACAGCAGGCTCTTGTCCACAAGAGATGCCAGCCCATCCAGCACCTCTACTCCCCTGAACACCGCCTCGATAGCCTCCAGCGCGCCCCCACCGCTGAACACGGCCGAGCAGCTGAACAGCTTCTGTTCCCCCTCGTTCAACAAGTTATAGCTCCACTCGATGGTGTTTCTCAGTGTCTGCTGCCTCGCCGGCTGGTCCGCGGCACCTCCGGAGAGCAACTGCAGGGTGCCCACCAACCGGGCCGAAAGAGCCTGCGGAGAGAGTATTTTGATGCGGGCAGCCGCCAGCTCGATGGCTAGGGGCAGACCGTCAAGCCGCAGGCATATCTCGGCCACCACCTGCGCATTGGAGGCCTCCAGCTTGAAGTCGGGCTTGACCGCCTGGGCTCGTGCAACAAACAGCTCAATCGCCTCGTATCTCAAAAGCACTCCCAGTTCGAGGGACTGCCTGGGGTCGGGCAAGGCCAACGGCGACACAACGACCTCCTGCTCCATCGAGAGGTGTAGAGTGGCTCTGCTGGTCACCAATGCCTTCAATCGTGGTGCCGACATCAGTAGCTCGGATACGATAGTTGCCGCTTGCAGTACCTGCTCGAAGTTGTCCAGCACGAGCAGTATCTGCTTGTCGAGTAGATAGCCTTTCAAGGCGTCAATGGGAGGTTGGCCGCTGATGTCCCGGATACCGAGGGCCCCGCTGATATCCGAAACCACCAGGCCGGGGTCAGTGATAGGCGCGAGGTCGACAAAGAAGACGCCGTCCCGGAAATCGTCGAGCAGGTCGGCTCCCACTTGCTGGGCGAGGCGGGTCTTGCCGACGCCGCCGACCCCGGTGAGGGTCAGCAGGGATACGTCATCCCTCCTGAGGAGCAGGCAGCAGGCTTCGATTTCCTTGTCCCGCCCGACAAGGGCGGTGCCCTGCACGGGGAGGTTGTTGGGGCGGCCCTCCGGGGTCCTGAGAGGCGGGAACTCCGCGGGTAAGTCGGGGTTGACCAACTGGAAGATGTGTTCCGGGCGGGTGAGGTCCTTGAGGTAATGCTCGCCCAGGTCTCGCAGACTTACCCCCGCGGGGAGAGAATCTTGTACCAGCCCCTGTGTGGCCGTGGTCAGCAGCGCCTGGCCGCCGTGGCCGACGGCCAGCAGGCGAGCCACCCTGTTGAGCATGGGACCTGCGTAGTCTCCTTCTCGCTCCTCAACAATGCCTGTGTGGAGCGCCATGCGCACCCGCAACTCGCCCGCCTCTCCCCACGGCTCTGCATGTAGAGCTCGCTGAGCGTCGAGAGCGGCCTGCAGAGCCTGGGGTGCCGTGGAGAAGGCAGCCTGGAATGTGTCACTGACTATCTTGTAGGCGTACCCTTCATTGGCTTCGATTGCGCGGCGGAGGATGGTCTCATAGCGAGCCTGGGCGATCTGCATCGCCGTGGGGTCATGCTCCCGACGCCTGGTGCCCCCCTCGATGTCGGTGAAGAGGAATGTAACGGTGCCACTCGGGAGCCCGGCCATGGGCAGCCTCCCTGTGAATGATTTTTGAGTAGCTAACGCGGACCATTAACTCGATGTGCCAAAGTTGTGCCCAAAATGCAATCGGAGGCTCTTAGAGCCTCCAATTCACACAAAATCAGAACAAAACCACCAGTTGTGCCGAGGAAGGGATTTGAACCCTTACCCCCTAAAACGGGGACTAGGCCCTCAACCTAGCGCGTCTGCCTATTCCGCCACCTCGGCGCGCGCACGTCAATCGCCGTGCTACAAAATTATACG
>JBJMMB010000311.1:0-4647 GCA_045805005.1 Chloroflexia bacterium | reverse complement strand
CGTCCACAATTTACCTCACGGCACCGTGTGGGTCACAACCAGCGTTCACCCCAAGAGTGCGGTGCTCACTGTCGAGAACACCGGCGAAAAGCTCAACTCACAGTTAGTTTCCACCTTTGTCGAGCCGTTTGTTCGCGGCACTGGACGGATGCGCGACGCACCCGCAAGCGGGTACCCGGCAGGTGTCGGCCTCGGCCTGGCAATCGTCAAAAGCATCACCCAGGCACACGATGGAACCCTCACCCTCACGCCCCGGGACGCTGGGGGGCTCCGCGTCACGGTGCAACTACCTGCCGCGCCACCGCGCCACCTCACGCCCCGAGAGGAATAGTCAAGGCCTTTGGATCAGTGTGTCACGCGGCTTGAGTGTCACCGCTTATTGATTTGTTGGCTCGTTCGACCAGGACGCCGTTCTCGAACTTCGTGCCGGCTCTCACCAGCGCGGTGAGGTGGGCGGAATTGACGGCACCGCAGTGGTGCTGTGCCGCCTCGATGAGTTTGACCGCCACTGCGATCCCAGCGGCCCGCGAGCCGGGTCCCTCGGTGACCCGCTGCCGTAGCCGGACGGTTGCGAAGGTCGACTCGCTCGGGTTCGTGGTGCGCAGGTGGAGGTAGTGTTGCAACAATTGAGAGCCGCCCCGAACAAGGCGCACTGCTGCGAGAGGGGACGAGAGCCTAGGCGGCTAGCCCAAAGGCTGTGGTCACGAACCGAACCTGGCTCCTGATGTCTCCCCTGTTTGTTCCCCTTACCTGCCCTTTGCGAAGTTGGTTGGTTGCCTCGTAACCTTGAAGGGTGCGCCATGCCGTCTCGAACGACCAGAATCCCATTCCTGGGTTCACCCTCCGTTTGATGAAACGGTGATCCTGCTCGATCAAGTTATTGAGGTACTTTCTTGGCCGCAACTCGCAATCGTGGTTCAGGGTGCCTTTCTTCTTCAGTTTACCGACCGCTTTGGGGTAGGAAGGGTTCTTGTCGACGTTGATCACACGCGGAGGTACCGTGTGCCTGGACCGGAGAGCTTTGCTGAAGAAGCGCTTAGCAGCCTGTCCGTCACGAGTGGGGCTGAGCATGAACTCTATCGTATTGCCATCAGAGTCCACGGCTCGATACAGGTACATCAACTGGCCCTTGACCTTAATATAGGTCTCGTCTACGCGCCAGGAGTCGTTGGTGGCTCTCAGTTTGGCACGGCAACGCTTTTCGAGAATAGGAGCGTAGTGTTGGACCCAGCGATAGATGGTGGTGTGGTCAACTGAGAGGCCTCGCTCAACCATTATCTCTTCTAAGTCGCGATAGCTCAAAGAGTACCGCAAGTACCAGCGCAGGCAAAGCAGAATAATCTCTCGCTCAAAATGGCGGTATTTGAACATCTTAGGTGGACGGTCGTGGGGCATGAGCATGGCTCCATTTGCAAGTGGCCGTGGTTGGTGAACCCTACTCTACCAGACCTGCTCAGTTGTTGCAACACTGCCAACTGACGTACACCATCGGTTTCTCAGCTCATTATCAAAGTCTCAAGACCGCGGCCACGGAGACGGTTTGAGATTCCGCGCCCACATTGGGAGGCGGGAGGCACTCCATAGAGTGGCAAGGAATACTTAAAGGCGACTACAAGCCGCCGGAAGTTAGGTCAGGGCTAATCGTTGCGGTAAAGGCAGATGAACCAGGATGGAAGGGATGCGAAATTAGTCTCTAGCCTTCCACTAACTACCCGCCTTTGTAGACATTGGATCACCGTAATAACGCGCCCAACCTTAACTCCGCAAAGAACCCTATATTTATGCGCCAGCCTGATCCGCGGACAGAGTCAAGCAGGTCAGTAGGCGCTACTAGACCAAACGCGCTGTGCCCGTTTTCCCCCTTTCCACCAAAAACAATAACCCGCTGCCACCAGGTAGCGGGTTATTGTTAGAAGGAGGAAGGTTACACAATTGACAAGCTCTGCGCTGAAGGGGATATCAAGCTCAAAGCTTGTCAATTGTGTAGAAAGAGCGGACACACTGATCACTAACCACTGAAAAGAGGGCATCGCCCGCGGGGCATCTGCGCTAATTCAATCAGGGCTCGCGTTCCTGGTCGCCCGGTGCAGCATCGATGATGGTACGCAGCCCGGCTGGCTGTGGCGATTCCTTGAGGCTCGAGTCCTCTCCTTTCGGGTCGGAGCCGGCAAGCACCACCCGCACTTCGTGCGCTTTACCGTCGCCGGTCAGTCTGATGCGTCCCCTTGGCACAGGTTGTCCGTCCAACTCCACGGCTCCGGGCTCGCGGGCCGGGGTGCCGCTGCGCTCCACCTGAATGTTGTAGGTGCTCGTGCCAAAGCGGTACGTTATGCGATAGCCGGGCCAGTGTGACGGTATGCACGGCTCTACTGTGAGGTATTTGCCGCGCCGCTTGAGACCCAGGATGTATTCCACACCCGCGCGATAGAGCCAACTGGCCGATCCCGTGTACCAGGTCCAGCCGCCGCGCCCTATGTGCTGTGGATGTGAGTAGATGTCCGCCGCGACGACATAGGGCTCGGCTTTGTACCGTGCAAGGTCTTCCGGCGTTTGAACATGGCTGATCGGATTGAGCATTGAGAAGAGGCGGTAGGCTTCATCACCGTGACCCATCAGGGCGTGGGCGATGACGGTCCAAATGGCGGCATGGGTGTACTGGCCTCCGTTCTCCCGGATGCCGGGGAGGTAACCCTTGATGTAGCCCGGATCGAGAGGAGTGTTATCAAACGGAGGTGTGAAGAGGAGCAGCAGCCCCTCGTCCTCGCGCGCCAGGCGCTCACCGACCGACTGCATGGCCCTCTCTGCCCTGGCCGGTCTGGCCGCGCCCGAGATAACCGCCCAACTCTGCGCTATCGAGTCGATCTTACACTCATCGCTCTCCCGTGAGCCTAGCGGCGGGCCACTGTCGTAATATGCCCGCCGGTACCAGTCGCCGTCCCAGGCGTGGGCCTCCAGCGCCTGCTTGAGCCGCTTCATCCGATCACGAAGCGCCTTCACCTGCGCCTTCACCTGCTCCTTGTCTTCGCGCTGTTCGCAGAGGGGAAGGAAGCTCGCCAGCGTGGCATAGAGGAACCAGCCAACCCAGACGCTTTCCCCTCTACCTTCGATGCCCACACGATTCATGCCGTCATTCCAATCGCCCGCGCCCATGAGGGGCAGGCCGTGCGGCCCTTCGGTGCTGCCTCGCTCGATAGCCCGCAGGCAGTGCTCATACAGGGTGCCTGTCTCGTCGGAGAAGGTGGGCGTCAGGTACAGGTCTTCCTGACCCGGCTGCAGTAGAGGGGCTTCGAGAAATGGGCGCTCTTCATCGAGCACGCCGGTATCGCCGGTAACTTGCACATAGTAGGCAGTTACAAAGGGGAGCCACAGCAGGTCATCCGAGAAGCGGGTGCGCACGCCGCGCCCGGTAGGTGTATGCCACCAGTGCTGCACGTCCCCCTCCTTGAACTGTCGTTCCGCGCACCGCAATATCTGCTCACGGGCAAGCTCTGGGGCCGCGTGGACCCAGGCCATTACATCCTGCAACTGGTCGCGGAAGCCATAAGCGCCTCCGCTCTGGTAGAAGGCCGTGCGGCCCCAAATGCGACAGGTAAGGCTCTGGTAGAGAAGCCAGCGATTCAGCATGACGTCCATGGTGCCGTCGGGGGTATCCACCTGGACGGCGGATAGGAGCCGGTCCCACATCGCCACGGCCGCCTCGTGAGCTTCCTCGGCGGCAGGCAGTTCCCTGTACTTACCGGAAAGCTGCCGGGCCCCCTCTCTGGTGTCGCCCTCGCCAAGTAGGAAAAGGAGAGAACGCTCCTCACCTGGTTTGAGGTCTACCGGCACCTGGAGGGCGGCGCAAGGGTCGAATCCGGCCCCGTTACGGCCCGATAACGTCCGCCTCAGCATGGCGCGGGGCTTTTGTGGGGACCCATTGCGCCCGAGGAACTCGGTGCGGTCTGCCGTGAAGGCATACTTGCTGGCGTCTGTGGCTGCGAAGGCTACTCGCTCGGCGAACTCGAAGTTGTAGGGATTGCGGGCCAGGATTGCACCGTGTTCGAGGTCAGCTTCGGTGATGACGTAAGGTGCGTGCCCCTCCCTGGTCACCCCCAGGACCCACTCGGCATAGTAGGTGGCGCTCAGCCTCCTGGGGGCGGCGCCGGTGTTTTTCAAAGTCAGTTTGAGCAGTTTGACGGGCTCCTCGGGGGCCACCGAAACGCGCAGGGTATGTGCCACTCCATGGCCTTCGTACTCATAGAAGGTATAGCCCTGCCCGTGCCGCACCCGGTAGCGCTCGTTGCCACGCACAGGAAGGGGGGTGGGCGTCCAGAACGCGCCGGTCTCTTCGTCGCGGATGTACAAGGCCTCGGAAGGCGGGTCTGCAACGGGGTCGTTAGACCAGGGGGTGAGCCGGTTCTCCCGGCTGTTTTCTGACCAGGTTGACCCCAGGCCGCTCTCTGTCACCAGGCAGCCGAAGCGGGGGTTCGCTATTACGTTGCTCCAGGGCAGAGGCGTAACCTCGCCGTCCCCCAGCACAATCTCATATTCATTGCTACCGACTCGGAAGCCGTGGTTAGCCGGGGGTCGGGGGTCGGGGGTATGAGCGCCAGCGCCGGGAGCGGTAGCGGACGACGGTCGGAGTCTCCCATCGGTCCCGGGGGGGGG
>JBJMMB010000310.1:0-9097 GCA_045805005.1 Chloroflexia bacterium | reverse complement strand
GCTCGAAGTACTGCACAGTGTACCCGCCCTCCTGCACCGGCTCCGATATCGGGTAGCCGAATAAGGCCAGCCCTCCGTTGCGCTGCCAGTAGCTGAGGAACGGGCCCGATAGCGTGTGCGTTGTCTCCGGGAAATATATCTTGCCGGGGCCCGAGGCCCGGTCGGCGGCCCCCGCAAGCGCGAACTGCCTTCCCTCAGTCAGGATGTTCCCCAGCAGCCCCAGCAGCACCTCGTACTGCGTGCCCGCGTTCTCCGGGTGGTATTCGATGCGCGCCCTCTCCAGGTACTGCACCTTGAACCCGCCCTCGATCTCCGCGTCTGTCAGCGGGTACCCAAAAATCGGCAGACCCCCGTTCGCGTCGTAGAACCCCACGAACTCCGCCGACAGCGTCTTCCCCGTCTGCGGGTAGAACCGCCCCCCGGCTTGCGCCGCCGCCCACGGCAGCCCCGCCCCGCCCGCCAGGGCCCAGACACTCAGCAGGGCCGGCAAAAAGCACAGCCCCACCCGTCGCCCTATTCTCAATGGCATGCTTACCTTCATCAAAACAAGATCGTAGCGCCCTTCAAAAATATGACGTTCATCAAACTAGCAGGTTGCAGCATCGTCCATCGTCCATCGTCCATCGTCTGCCGCAGGCTTCAAATCTCGCCCCCCCGCTCCCGCGCCCACTCGCGGTTCCATTCGACGGTGCGCGGGATACCCTCTTCCAGCGGCACCTTTGGGGTGTAACCCAGCAATTCTCTTGCCCTCGTAATATCGGCAACGTAGTGGGTCACCTCGCCCAAAAGGGGAGGGGCCAGGGTGATCTTCGGCTCCTTGCCCAGTGCCTCCCCTACGTAGCGGGCCATCGTTATGAGCGTGTTGCCCTTTCCGTATGCCAGGTTTATCGTCTGGTTCTCCACCTTCGCCTCGTGCAGCGCGTATATCCCCGAGACAATACCGCCCACGCAGTCGTCGACATAGGTGAAATCGAGCACCTTGTTCTCCCCGTAAATGGTGATGGGCTCCTCGCGGGCGATGCGCTTGATGAACAGGGGAATAACCCGCTCCATCCTCTCGATGTCGTTGTCGTACCGCCCGTACACGTTCGAAAACCGAAACACCAGGTAGCGCAGCCCATAGCACCTGGCATAAGAGTATATCAACGCCTCGCTTGCGATCTTCGACGCCGAATAAGGCGACTCTGTATAGGCAAAATGGGCCGTGCTCTCGCCCATGCTCTGCGGTCTCAGGCTCTCGTCCTCGATGTACCGGTGGATATCCCCGTACACCTCTCGGCTGCTGCTGAATACGATGGGCAGCCGGGCCAGGCGGCAGTATTCGAGCACATTATAGGTCATGGTGATGTTCTCCATGGCCCTGTGCGGCTGCCGCACCAGCTCATGTACCTTCGCATGCGCCGCCAGGTGAACCACCAGGTCCACCTCCGGGTACTCCACCCCCCCGATGCCCTTCTCATAAGGCGGGTAGTTGCTCGAAAGGTCCTGCAATATATACCTGAACCTGTCGGTCCACGGGTTCACCCGCTTATCAACCCCAAAAACGCTATGCCCCTCATCCAAAAGGCGCAGCGCCAGGTTGGTCCCGATCTGCCCATTCGACCCGGTAATAAGTACGCGCATCTATTGACTATCCTCTCCCTGTTAATCAACCGCGCAGGTGCGCAGACCCAACAATAAAGGTCTCTGCGCCCTCTGCGTCTCCGCGGTGAATATAACACTCACGGCAACAGCAAGGCCATCACCAGCGTATCAATATATTCCCCATTCTTCAAGAATGCCCTGCGCAGGCGCCCTTCCGACTCGAACCCGAACTTCTCGTACAGGTGGATGGCCCGCCCGTTCCGGGCGAACACCTCAAGCTCCACCCGCTTGACGACCCCCGTGCCTCGCGCCCAGTCCACGGCTCTCTGCATGAGTCGGTGGCCCAGCCCTTGGTCCCGCCAGTCCTTGTGGATCGAGATCCCCAGCCCCACGGCGTGCCGGGCGGCCTTGCGCTTCCCACCGGTGCAGGTCATCACCGCGATGATCTCCCCTCCCACCTCTCCAACCAGCATTAGGCAGTTATCCGTCTCCGCGTGGGCGCGGATGAACTTCTCCTCGTCCTCGACGCTGATGTCGAATTCGCCCGGCTCAAATATCAGGTCGACGTCCGGCTCTTCCGTCAGCCCTTGGATATAAGCAATTATCCGGGGCGCATCTTCAGGCCGCGCCTCCCGAATTAGCGGCGTGTCCGCCATGTCAGCCCCCCTCAAGCTGCTCCAATACATTGCGCAGCTCCTCCGGCAAGGGGCTGCTGAACTCCCGCCACTCGCCCGTTGAGGGGAGGATCAGCCCCAGCTTGCGGGCGTGCAGGAACTGCCTACCGAGGCCGAGCGCGACAGCGTCCTTGAGGGTGCGCTTGCCGTACACCGGGTCACCCAGGATGGGGTGGCCCATCGCGGCCATGTGCACCCGTATCTGGTGCGTGCGCCCCGTCTCCAGCGTGGCTCTCACAAGACTGTAGCGTCCCAGGTCGTGCTCGGTGCTGTATCGCGTGCGCGCCTCTCGGCCGTTCGCCACCACCGCCATGCGCTGCCTGTCCCTCGGGTCGCGGGCTATCGGCGCGTTGATCACCCCCGCCGGCGGGACCATCGTGCCCTCCACCACCGCCACGTACTCCTTCAGCATCGTGCGCGCGGCCATCTGCTTGCTAAGCGCCTCGTGCGCGGCCCTCCGCTTGGCCACTACGATCAACCCGCTCGTATCCTTATCCAGCCGGTGTACGATCCCCGGCCTGGCCTCGTCCCCCATATCCAGTTCCAGCCCAGGGACCCGCGCCAGCAGCGCATTGACCAGCGTGCCCCCGCTGTGCCCTGGAGCCGGGTGCACCACCATCCCGGCGGGCTTATCGACCACCAGCAGATCGGCGTCCTCGTACACCACGCTGAGCGGAATATCCTCCGCCTCCAGCCCACTCGGCCTCGGCGCGGGCATCTCAACCGTAATCAGGTCCCCAACCTTCACCCGCTGCCCCGGCTTCCCCGCCACCACCCCATTAACCCTGACCGCGCCGGCCTCAATAAGCGTGGCTGCATAAGACCTGGAAATATCGCCAAAATACCCTGCTATCGCCCTATCCAACCGCTCCCCTACCGTCACAAGTGCTGAGTGGGTGCCGGGTGTTGGGTGTTGGCTGTTGGCTGTTGGGGGTTCCTGCCCCTGGTTTATCTGTTCCCCCGGCTCTTGCACTATTCTCAAGATTCCTCAGTATTACACTCGGTACTCGGTACTTACTACTCGGTACCCAGCCCCCAGCCCCCGCTCAGTCCTCAAGCGGAGCGCTCGTCTGAGGACGGGCGTCGTGCGTTCCGAAGAGGAGGGCGGCCATGATCAGGATCACTCCCACCGTGATCGCACTGTCGGCCACATTGAATACGGGAAACGTGTACACGGTGCCGCTGAAGTCGGCCCGGAGGGCGGTCACCTCAACAAAGTCGACCACATACCCGAGGCGCACTCGATCCACCAGGTTGCCTATAGCCCCGCCCAGCACGAGGGCTAAGCCGAGCATGAGAAGCGGGTTTCCCGAGCCCATCCGGGTGATCGAGAGCACGATCACGGCGATGATGGCGGCCGCGGCGATGCTCAGCGCCAGAGTGCCGCCCTGGAACAGCCCGAAGGCTGCGCCCGTGTTCTCGGTGTAGCGCAACCTCACCATGCCCGCGATGATGGGCCGGACTCCATGGTTCACCATGTTGGTAGCGATCCAGGCCTTCGTCGCCTGGTCCAGGGCGAATACCAGCGCGGCCGCCACCACCATCAAAATCATCAACAGGAGGCGTCCCGACCCAGGACTTGAACGCATTGACGTTATTCCCATAAATCGGTTACAGTCGCCCCGCGTCTTGCTTCTGCTGGCAATCTATGCACAGCAACGAGCTTGGCCGGGCTTCCAGACGCGCCGGGTTGATTGGCTTGCTGCAGTTCGCGCACTTGCCGTACGTGCCCGCCTCGATGCGCGCCAGCGCCTCGTCCACCTGGTCCAGGTGGCGCTTGGTGCTCCGCTCCAGGGTCAGCATCGTCTCCTGCTCGAAAGTCTCGTTGGCGTCGTCGGCCATGTGGTTGCCCACGCCGCCGCGCTCTGGGTCCAGGTCGTCCCCATCTTCCGCGACCTGGTGAACCTTGATATCGATGTCGTGCAGCAGTTGCGCTCGTTCCTCCTGGAGTCTCCTCTTGATCTCGGCTAAGTCAATAGCCACAACTTCCTCAGTGCCTCCGTCCATGTACGTCCTCCTGAAAAGTACGCCTTCGTGCGCATGCGGATACCCACGGTATTAGAAGATTATACCACAGGCAAGAGTCGAGCACAGGTCATAGCAAAAGCGCATACCGGCTGAGCCGGTATGCGCTTTTGCTACCCTTCTTATTTCCTACTTGCAGGGCACTACATTCCGCCCGAGGAGGCCCAGCAGCACCTCGGCGGGCGTTCCCTGATATTCGGGGTGGAACTCGAAACGGGCGCGCTGCATGTATTGCACCGCGTAGGTCTCCCCGTCGGTATCGCTCAGCTCCAGCACCGGCTCGGAGATGGGGAAGCCGAACTGTGCAAGTCCCCCATTTCCCTGCCAGTAGCGCAGGAAGGGTCCGCCCAGGGTGTGCGCAACCTGCGGGAAGTAGACCACGTCGGGGCCTATAAGCAGGTCGCCCGCGGGCGGGAACGCCCGGCCCTCTGTCACCTGGACCCCCAGCAGGCCCAGCAGCACGTTGTTCGGCGCTCTGTTCTCTGGGTGGTACTCGAAGCGGTTGCGCTCGAAGTACTGCACCTTGTATTGCCGGCCGTTCGTGAGGCTCGCCTCCGTGAACTCCTCGGTGATCGGGTAGCCGTACACTGGCAGCCCGCCGTGTGCCCGCCAGTACTCCAGGAACGTCCCCTTCAGACTGTGCCCCGTTTCGGGGAAATAGACCCTTGTTGAGGTCGTCGAAACCCGGTCGATCTGGTCGCAGGCCGCGGGCTGGCGGGTCTTGTCGATGCTCTGCCAGACTCCAGGGTCTTCCTGCCCTAGCCGCCAGATGCCGAAGCCCGCCAGGCCGTAATCGTTGATGAGGCCCAGCTTGGCGTCGAAACTCCGCCGGTTCTCGTACCATATCTCCCGCTGCTGCCCGTTTCGCATGTAGCGCACCCAGGGCGATTGCGCCCCCGCGTCGTACCCGCTCTGCGCGCCCTGCGTGGCCGCGGCCGCGCTAGCCTCCGCGAAGTTGCGGTACTCCGCCGGCTTGCCATCGCTCCCGCTGGCGTCCTGGTTGTATCCCCAGTCGTACCCGTACACGCCCGCGCCCCACACGATCTTGCCCCGCGGCACCTTCGCCGCCGCATAATCAGCCACGACGCGCAGCCGGTCCATCGGCGCTACCGGCCCGGGGTCGCTCGTCGTCCAGTGGAAGTCGTATGCCATGATCAGCAAGTAGTCGAGCACCCCGCTCAGCGCGGCGTAATCATAGGCCGCCGACCACCCGTCGGTGCTCTCCCTCACCTTGGCCGGCACCGCCATTGCCACGAGCTTCTTCTTCGGGTGCAGCTTGGCGTACAGCTTGCCCATAAACGCCGTAAGCGAGTCCTTGTCGACGCCGTTCAGGCCCTCGAAGTCAATGGTGATGCCGTCATACCCGTTGGCCCCGATGATCGCGTCTATCTGGCTCACGATGGCGTCTTGCTTCACGGTGTCGGTGATGATCGGCGTGAAGTTATTATAGGTGGCATCGTTCTTCAGCATGGGTAGGCTCCTCGCCCCCACCTGCCTCAGCAGCGCCCCCACCTGGGGCTGGTCCTTCCCCGTCACCTGCCCCGCGGCGTCCAGGTAATAGAACCACGGCGACACGTAATTGAGATACCCCGCGTTCGCCTGCAGGGACGTCCACGAGTTGGGGTTGTACGTCACATAGAAACCCCACCGAACGTCCATCCTCGACTGCCACGCGGGCACCGACTTCGGCGGGCTGCCGGTCGCCGCCCGCACGCTCTCACTTGCCGGCAAACCCCCCAGCACCACGGCCAGCAGGACAAGCACAGTCCCCCCTCGTCTATAGCGAAGGCTCATAGAGGGTCTCCTATCATGCAATACCGCTCGTTACCCATACGTCCTCCCGATTATAGAGACGCCGTTCCGGGTTGTCAACAGCCTTGATCTCCCCTTACTCTAAACGGCTGGCCTCGCTTGAGGTCGCGGCAAGGCCGCCCTCACCTACATCTCTGGTCGTATTTCCGTGCGTCCTCGGTCCCTTTTTTCCACAAATTCGTTGACGGCGAGCTCCAAATGTGATATATAGTTAGCAAGGCTAAACATTTGCGAAGCTAACCATACTGAGGTTTAGCTATCACAGGAACAGAAGTTATCCAACGGTACATGGAACAGAGAGGGCGAGAAATGAGACATAAAGTAATCATAATGTACGACAAAGGAGAGGCGGCGGGCGGCGAAGGCTCGACCAACTCCTCGCGTCAGGCTGCGCTCGAAGAGGCCGCTTCCGTGGTCTCCACGGTAGCCCCCAGGTTCTTCAAGCTCGTCAAGGCCCGGATGGCTCGCGACCTGGACCTGGCGGATGACATCAGGGATATGGGCGATTCGCAGATTTGGGTGCTCCACGCGCTCTCCAAAGGTAGGCACCAGAACAGCGAATTGGCCCGCAACTACAACGTTACCGACCCCACGATGTCCCGCATCATAGATGCCCTCGTGCGCAAGGGCTATGTCGAGCGCCATCCCGACCTGGACGATAGGCGCTGCGTTCTATTGGAGATCACCGAACGCGGCACCGGCCTCGCCTCCCAGATAGGAGAGCACTTTCACAGGGCTGTGGTCCAATTCCTCAGCCCGCTTACAGAAGAACAGCTCAATGACGTGCTGAAGGCTTACCGGCACCTCGGCTCGCTGCTCCCGGAGACGAGCCAGGATATGGAGAGGGAATTGCATTCGCTGGAACGAGACATCCGTGGTGGCCGGGAGCGCCCTGCGGACCACCATCGAGAGCGCGGCTTCCGTGGCCGCCGAAGGGCTCATAACTCTTACGGAGCGCGCATCTAGATTCGTACTGGGTGCCATATACCCGGTGCTGAGGTCGCACATAGACCCCCAGCTCCAACCCAACCCCAATCCCCAGCACCCAGTTTGGAGGCATAGGAGGATACATCAGAAATGGCCAATCAAACTATAGCACGACAAGAAGCGGAAATAACTCAATCCCAAACGTGGGAATCGGCCCAGGAAGAAACCCCCACCGTCAGCAATCGAAGACTCATGATTATCATGGTAAGCGTCTTGCTCGGCATACTGTTGGCGGCGCTCGACCAAACCATCGTGGGCCCGGCCCTGCCCAAGATCATAGGTGACCTCAAGGGCTTCGACCACTACGCATGGGTAGTCACCATCTACCTGCTCACGTCCACTATCCCGGTGCCCATCATTGGCAAGATGACCGATACTTATGGCCGCAAGTGGTTCTTTCTGGCCGGCATCGCCGTCTTCATTCTCGGCTCCGCACTCTCGGGCCTCAGTTGGAACATCTACTCGCTGATCGGGTTCCGCGGCGTCCAGGGCTTGGGCGCGGGCATACTCTTCGCCAGCGCATTCGCCATCATCGCCGACCTGATACCCCCTCGCGACCGCGGCAAGTGGCAGGGCGTGTTCGGTGCCGTATGGGGCCTGGCCGCCGTGATCGGCCCCACGATCGGCGGCCAACTCACCGATAATCTTAGCTGGCACTGGGTCTTCTACGTGAACGTGCCCATAGGGCTGGTGGCTCTGGCGGTGCTCTTCTTCACTTTCCCCAACGAGACCAGGCACACGACCAATAAGGTGATCGACGTGTGGGGAGCGCTCGCCCTCACGGCCAGCCTTGGCCCCTTGCTGCTTGCTCTCTCCTTGGGCCGCGACTGGGGTTGGACCTCCGCCCTGACGATAGGCATGTTCGCCGCGTCAGCGTTGTTCATGGCCGCGTTCCTCTTCATCGAGGCACGGGCCAACGACGCGGCGATCATACCCCTCGACCTGTTCAAGAGCCGCATCTTCGTGGTCTCGGCCATCGTGGTCTTCGTGACCGGCATGGGCCTCTTCGGAGCCGTGCTCTACATCCCGCTTTTCATACAGGCGATCCAGGGAGACTCGGCCACGAGCAGCGGCAACGCCCTCACCCCCATGATGCTATCGCTGGTAGCGGCGAGCATAATATCGGGCCAGGTCATCTCCCGCACCGGCAGGTACTGGATCATGGGGGTAATCGGCATGGGCCTGGTGACCCTGGGCGCCTTCCTGCTCTACACGATGACCATGACCACGGACCGCCTCACCACGATCGAGTACATGGTATTGCTGGGTCTTGGCATGGGCATAACCTTCCCCCTCTATACCCTCGTGGTGCAGAACGCCTTCACCATCGCCAGGGTGGGAGTGGTGACTGCCACGGTGCAGTTCTTCCGCTCGGTAGGCAGCACGGTGGGCGTGGCGGTGCTGGGCAGCCTGGTGAACAACCAGTTCCACGAGGCGTTCCCACAAGAGTTCGCGAACAAACTGAACGCTCTTAAGGAAACCCTGCCCGGCCCGATAGCCGCGACGCTAAAGCCCGAGCAGTTCTTGCAGGGCCTCAGCAACCTCGACCCGCAGGCCCTGGTAAGCCCCCAGGGTGCGGCTCAACTCCAGGCCCAGCTCATATCCCACGGTGTGCCTGCCCAGTTCGCGCCCAGCATAATGGGAGTGATAACCGACGCCATGAGACCGGCCCTCTTCTCCGGCATCCAGCAGGCCTTCCTGATAGGTGCTATCCTGCTGGGAGTCGGCTTTGTGGCTACCATCTTCCTTCCCGAGATCGCTCTGCGTAAGACCAACCAGGTTCCGCAGCCGGCCATGGCCGAGGGTGGTGCGGTCGCCGCACATGGTCAGCCCACCGGCACCGGCGTAGCCCTCCCCGAAGCCCATACCAACGGCTGGCAGCACGACCTCTAGGAAGAGGGCAGAGAGCTGGTGGCCAGCGGCCTCCCAGGCGCGGTCACCCTCCCCGCCCGTGACGAACCGGTCCTGGAAAGGGAATAACCAGATATAAAGCAAGCCGACGGCGCCACGCGCCG
>JBJMMB010000309.1:0-4201 GCA_045805005.1 Chloroflexia bacterium | reverse complement strand
GGGTGGAATACAGTTACCCTCCCGGCGGGCAGCTCAGGCAGCGCGCTTTGGTCCGTCGCCGCCACAGCTACAGACGTTTGGATGGCCGGTTACCAGGCGGTCGGGGAGAGGCAGTTAGCTATCGCCATCCACAACGGCGCTGTCGTTGAGGCGGTCAACCCCGGCAACCAGTACAATGCTTTCAACGCCGTGGCGCGCCTATCCGAAGACAATGTGTGGACAGCCGGGTACTACGTCACCCCGAGCAGTGGCGGTCAAACCCTGGCCGAGCGCTACTCTGACCCCTGCGCCTCGGCTACCGCTACCCCGACCGGCACCCCGCCCACGGCCACCTCGACCCAGACTCCGGTGCCCACTTTGACCCCCGACTGCACGGTCCGCTGGCGACGCGTCGCCAGCCCGGATGCCCCGAACGGGCCGTACAACCCGCAGCGGCTTGCTGTCATCTCCGAAAACGACGTGTGGGCCGTCGGGTGGCAAAGACTACCTTCAGGCGTCAACAACACGGCGACCCTGCACTGGGACGGGGCGCGGTGGTCGGTGATACCAAGCCCCAACCTTGGAGGAGGCTCGAACGAGTTACTGGGTGTCAGCGCGTTGTCGGCAAACAATATATGGGCGGTGGGCAATTACCAGGACGGGCAAGTGAGCCGCACGCTCGTATTGCACTGGGACGGGGCACAATGGTCGGTTGTGCCGAGCCCCAACCAGTCAACGGTACTAAACAGACTTAACGGTGTCTTTGCGATAGCCCCTGATGACGTATGGGCGGTGGGGTATTACTACAGCAACGCCCGGCACAACCTGGCCATGCACTGGGACGGGGCGCAGTGGTCCATTGTAGCCGTGCCTGACGCGCCAAATTCGTACCTCAACGAGCTAGCGTCCGTCGGCGCGGCCCGTCATAACGACGTGTGGGCAGTAGGCACGTCCCTCCATTCCGTGTCTCAATCGTCAGCCCAGGTAGTCCACTGGGACGGCACCGCCTGGACCCAGGTAGAGATCCCGGCCGGAACGGGCTACTATTACCTGTTCGAGGTCAGCGTGCTCAGTTCCGGCGATGCCTGGGCCGCCGGCTACGGCGCCGGCACTCCCGCACTGATCCACTGGGATGGCACCCGCTGGAGCATCGTGCCCGCTCCATACCCCACAAACCAGCATTTGTACCTGCTTTCGATCTCTGCTCGGTCGACCGGCGACATTTGGGCCGGAGGCTGGTACGTCGATGAAGGAGCAGACGACAAGCCCCTATTCCTGCACTGGGACGGCTCAGCCTGGAACCTAGTGCCGGGGCAGATACCCGACCAGGTCGGGACGAACATTCATCACCTGGCGGTAGCTCCGGGCGGGCAGGTCTGGGCCGCCGGAACATGGCTAGACCTTAACAATAGTGCCCATACGGTCACAATGCTATATGGAAACCCCTGCGCGAGCCCATCGCCAACCGCAACCCCTAGCGTAATCCCTACAATAACGCCTACCATCACCGCTACTCCATCATCTACCTTCCCCCGCACGCCAACCGCGAGTACAACGGCAACCACCATACCCAGCACTACCGCCACACCATGCGTAATGGCCTTCAGCGACGTGAACTCGACGGACTACTTCGCCCAGGCTGTCCGATATTTGTATTGCCATGGAGCGATTTCGGGATACTCCGGCGGTACATTCCGGCCCTACAACAACACGACGAGAGGGCAGCTATCCAAGATAGTGGTACTGGCACGAGAGTGGCCTCTTCAAACACCCACCGGCACACCTACTTTCCGCGATGTGCCTTCCACAAATCCCTTCTACCCTTACATAGAGACCGCATACTCGCGCAGTATCATATCCGGTTATTCCTGTGGCAGCGGGTGCCTGGAGTTTCGGTGGGGGAACAACGTCACGCGGGCGCAGCTAACAAAGGTTGTAGTGCTGGCAATGGGCTGGGAAGTAACCCCACCAGGCGCGCCGACTTTCCGTGATGTGCCCGCTACCGATCCGTTCTACGGCTATATAGAGACAGCCTATGCCCACGGGATAATATCCGGCTATTCCTGTGGCACGGCCTGCCTGGAGTTCCTCCCCGGCAATAACGCTACCAGGGGGCAAATAGGCAAAATCGTCTACGGTGCCATCACGTCTCCATAGTCTCCCTAACCCCTTCCCGGTTGCGCGAGCGTCCTGAAGCACTGCCCGGTTCTTGGCATTCTTATTGCGTAACACCGTGAATTCCTAGTCAGGTGTTGGTATTATGTCGCAGGACACAGCCGAAGCACACACAGCCGACCACAAGCAGGAGAAGACAGTCCCACCCAATTCGAGGGACGAGGCGCGGGCGTTGCTGGCTGAATTGTTCGGGATGTTCGCGCTCACCTTCGTGGCAGCCGGAGGGCTGGTCATCAAGGACGTGAGCGGCGGCCAGGTGGACTACGTCGCCAGAGTGGCCGCGCCCGGCCTCCTCGTCATGGCGATGATCTACGCTATCGGCGACATTTCCGGCGCACATCAACCCTGCGGTAACCCTGGCATTCGCCCTGCGTGGCTCTTTCGCGTGGGTCCGCGTGCCGGGGGCTTCGACCGGTCTAGCTGACTGCCTCCTCTATTTGCCGTTCAATGGTTCGTTCGAGGTAGCTATCATAATCGGGGAGATGACGCCGGTACTCATTCGACATTAGGGGCGAGGCGATCATGAAGTCGGCGGAGGCCCGGTTGCAAGCCACCGGCACGTTCCACACCACCGCGATGCGTATGAGCGCCTTCACGTCAGTCTCGTGAGGCTGCGACTGCAGAGGATCCCAGAAGAAGATCAGCAGGTCGAGCTCCTGGTTGGCTATCATCGCCCCGATTTGCTGGTCGCCGCCCAGCGGCCCGCTTTGCAGCTTGTGAACGGCGGTGTCCAGTTCCTGTTCGAGCAATCTGCCCGTGGTGCCTGTCGCGTACAGCTCGTGCTCCACCAAAAGACCTTTGTTGAATATGGCCCATTCCAGAAGGTCTTGCTTTTTGCCATCATGCGCCACCAGGGCGATCCTTTTCTTCAGATTCATTCGTTACCTCCGTATCTGTTACGGTTTTTACTGTGTCCCGTTCTTTGTGTCCCGTTCTTTGTGTCCCGTTCTTTGTGTTTTGTAGTGACTCTTTATTGTTTGGCCGCGTGAGCCAAACAAATAGCCCACAGCCAGCCTCAATCATTGAGACAACTGTGAGCAACGATGCTAATTTATAGATTACCTAAGGTATAAACGAAAAGAAGGAACCTGTCAAGTAATTCGAAAGACCTCCCTCGTATCTCTGATGGCTTTCACGGCTGAGACGACACGTGAAGGTTGGGTAGATGTTCTATAATTGCTCTATGGCTACCCCGGTCTTAGCCACCAAACTCTATATTCCGCCACCTCCTCCTAAAGCGGTGCTGCGTCCTCGCCTGGTCGAGCGGCTCAACGAGGGTCTGCACCGCAAGCTGACCCTCGTCTCCGCCCCTGCCGGCTTTGGCAAGACCACGCTGGTCAGCGAGTGGGTGGCCGGTTTGCAGGCCGGTGAGCGGAGGGTGGCCTGGCTGTCGCTGGACGAAGGGGATAGCGACCCCGCACGCTTCCTGACCTACCTTATCGCCTCCTTACGGACCGTTGCGCCCAATATTGGGGAGGGGGTGTTGGGTGTGCTCCAAGCCCCTCAGCCACCGTCAGCCGAAGCAATCCTGACTACTCTGCTCAATGAACTCACCACCATCCCCCGGGAGTTCGTCCTTGTCCTCGATGACTACCACGTTATTGACGCCAAACCGGTTGACCAGGCCATCACCTTCTTGCTAGAGCACCTGCCGCCGCAAATGCGGCTGGCCATAGCCACCCGCGAGGACCCACAGCTACCTCTGGCCCGGCTGCGTGCCCGAGACCAGTTGACCGAAGTGCGAGTGACAGACTTGCGTTTTACCCCCTCAGAAGCCGCCAACTTTCTCAACCAGGCGATGGGCCTGGACCTCTCGGCGGAAGACATCGCCGCGCTTGAAACCCGCACCGAAGGCTGGATTGCCGGGCTGCAATTGGCCGCGATTTCAATGCAGGGGCATAAAGATACCGCAGGCTTCATCAAATCTTTCACCGGCAGCCACCATTTTGTGATGGACTACCTGGTTGAAGAAGTTCTGCAACAGCAGCCCGAGAGCGTCCAGACGTTCTTGCTGCGCACCTCTATCCTCGACCGCCTCTGCGGCCCT
>JBJMMB010000308.1:0-3720 GCA_045805005.1 Chloroflexia bacterium | reverse complement strand
GACGGCGGACCAGACGGAGTTGGTGCTGCTGGCGGACCGGACAGAGGTTACGCGTTACGCCAACTCGGAGATGCACCAGAGCGTGTCGCAGGCTAACACGCGGGTGGCGGTGAGGGTGGCAGTCGGGCGGGCCACGGCTCGGGTTTTCACTAACTCGCTGGATGTCGAGGAACTACGCAGGATGGTGGGAGAAGCGGCGGCGCTGGCGAGGATGCAGTCGCCCAACCCACGGTTCCAGTCGCTGCCTACGCCGGAGATGGCTGGGGAGCGGGGGGCGGACGTGCCGAAGTGCTATTTCGAGTCGACCGCGGGGCTGCCGGCGGCTGCTCGGGCGGAGGCTGTGGGGAGGGTGATCGACCTGGCGGCGGAAGCGGGGTTCGCGGCGTTCGGCACGTACCGGAGCTCGGAAGCGGAGTTGGCGGTGGCGAGCAGCACGGGGGTGCGATCCCACGCAGCATTCACAACAGCTTATTTGAAGGCGCTGGTCGAGGGGGCGGGCGGCACGGGCTTCGGGGACGCGCTGGAAAGGGACGCTGGGCGGATCGACCCGGAGAAGGTTGCCAGGCAGGCGGTGGAGAAGTGCCGGGCGAACCGCGAGCAGGCGGAGATCGAGCCGGGGGAGTACGAGGCGGTGTTCGACCCGAATGCTGTGGCGGATATGGTGCGATTCCCGGTGATCTGGGGCATGGGGGCGAGGGAGGTGCTGGACGGGCAGTCGTTCATGTCGGATCGGATTGGGGAGCGGGTGGCCGGGGAAGCGGTGAGTATATGGGACGACCCGCTGGACCCGAGGTGCATGCCGATGCCGATAGATTTTGAGGGGATGCCCACTCAGAGGGTGGACCTCGTGATGGAGGGAGTCGCCCGCGGGCCGGTTTACGACAGCGAGATGGCCCAGGAGGCGGGCACGAGGACGACGGGGCACGCGGCCGAGCCTTTCTACGATTTCCCTTCTGGGCCGCTGCCCGACCATATCGTGATGCCGGTGGGCACGGCGACGATTGAGGAGATGGTGGGGCGGGTCAAGTACGGGGTGTGGGTGACGCGGTTCCACTACACGCACTGCCCGGACCGCAAGCGGGTGATCGCCACTGGTACCACAAGAGATGGGACGTTCCTGATCAGGGAGGGGAAGGTGGTGGGCGCGCTGAAGAACCTGCGCCTGGAGATGGGGGTGCTTGACTTGCTGTCGTCGCTACAGGAAGCGGGCGAGGGGAAGCTCTGCCAGGACTGGTGGGCGGCCAACGGGATGGACAACACCAACTACTTTGTGCCTACAATGCGCTTCGGTCGGTGCCGGTTCACGGGGGTGACGACGTTCTAGACCCCTTATTAAGAAACCGCCAAGACGCCAAGACGCCAAGGTTTTATTGAATAGAGAAGCCGGGACGCGCTTACCCGCAAGGGACGAACCGCAAAGACGCTAAGAGCGCAATGTTCGCAAGGCTAGGAATTCAGCGCAGAGGCGCAGAGAGCGTAGAGACCAATAATAAAGGCCTCTGCGCTCTCTGCGGTGCCAGACTCCTTAGTAATCTTGGCGTCTTGGCGTCTTGGCGGTTTTCGGGAAGAGGGGGTTGGCTATTTGACGGTGATATGGGTCAGTTGGCCGCGTTGGGCGTGGCCTGGGAGGGTGCAGAGGAGGGTGTAGGTGCCGGGTTGTAGGGTTACTTCAAGGGTTTTGGGGCCTTCGCTGGGGCGGAAGTTGGGGGTTTGGGCGAGGGTTTGGCCAGAGCTGTTGATGACGGCCAGGTTGTGGTCCATGGTGCCGGTGTTGTTGACGGTGATTTTGACTTTGCCGGGTTTGAGGGTGGTCGCGCTGGTGTCGAGGGCCCATTCCCGGAGGGTGGCTGTCATTTGCTGCTCGGTGGCTACGTGTGTGGTGGGGGTGGCGGCCGCGATGGCGGTGGGGGTGATGTCGCTGGTGGAGTACTTGGCCCGGTAGCGGAAGGTGCCTAGCTGGGAGAGGAGGACGTCGTAGGGAGCGGCGTTCTCGGGGTGGCGCTCGAAGACGGCGCGTTCGAAGTACTGCACCTTGTAGGTCTTGCCGTCGAGGTCGCTCCTTTCGCTGAACTCCTCGGAGATGGGGTAGCCCTGCTGGGCGAGGCCGCCGTTTTGCTGCCAGTATTGGAGGAAGCGCCCAGCAAGGTGCTTGCCGGTTTGGGGGAAGAGTATGGAGCCGTAGGTGGTGTTGGGTTGCTGGCCGGGAGCACCGGAAGGGTACTTCTGCTTGTAGCGAAAGTTGCCGAGGAGGGAGAGGAGGACGTCGTAAGGGGCGGCGTTCTTGGGGTGGCGCTCGAAGACGGCGCGTTCGAAGTATTGGACGGTGTATGTTTTGCCGTCCGTATCGGAACGCTCTTGCATTTCGCCGGAGATGGGGAAGCCCTGCTGGGGGAGGCCACCGTGGGTGTTCCAGTAGTCAAGGAACCTGCCTGTGACGGTCTTGCCCGTCTCGGGGAAGGTGCGAGAGGCGGTTTGCGCCTGGGTGGGGGCGGCAGCAAGGAGGGCCTGGGCGAGGGCCAGGAGGCCCAGGGCGGGCAAGAGGGAGGCCCTGCGTAGGGCTTTGCTTAACATATCGTTTCCTTTCTTCGTGGGCGTGCGGTCGAGCGATAACGTGGAAAGCCTGTCCAGCTAATTTACCACGACAATACTAGAACGGGCCAGGGAAAGGTACGGTTTGGCAATAGGAGGGAGTCTCACCGTTTTCTAACCGTACATTAATGTTGCCTTAATAGTTCTTTCGCCCTGGGTTAATGCTGAGCCTGTATAGTGAGGCTATGGCGGGGAGTGAACCCCGCTCCGCTGCGTGAATTCGCGGTGAAGTAGCGGACAACACCGGATTGAGTAAGGAGATGAAAATGAGAATAAGGGTAATAGCGGGCTCCGTATTGGCTGTGGCTTTTCTGGGGCTTGGAATGCTGCTGGGCAGTTTGACCAGCGCGGGAGACGCATCGGCGCAAACGAGCACAGCCACGCCCGCGCCGAAGAGTAGCAAGAGCCCAACGCCCACGACGGCGATAACCAAGCAACAGGCCGAGCAGACGGCGCTGGCGACCAGCCCCGGCAACACCATCGACCACACAACTTTGCAGAACAACAACGGCACGCAGGTGTGGGACGTGGACTTCGCCAATGGTGGCGGGGTGATCGTTGACACAACCACCGGCAAGGTCGTCGCCACCGAAGCGGCGGGCCAGGACAAGGGCGGCAGAGGACGTGGCAGTCATGGAGCCGGACATGGCCCGCGTGGGGCCGACCAGGCAGCGCTGGCAGCCCAGGCCAAAGTGACCAAGCAGCAAGCCGAGCAGACGGCGCTGACGGCAAGCCCCGGCAACACCGTTACCCACAGCGGCCTGGGTAAAGACAGCAACGGCACCATCTTCTGGGACGTGGACTTCACTAACAACGGCGGGGTGATTGTCGATGCGACCACGGGCAAGGTGATAAAGGTCGAGCCCGCGGGCACGGATACGCACCAGCGCCCGCAAGCCAAGGGCACACCGACCACTAATCCATAGGTCTTAGGCCATGAAAAATCAAAAAGCCGCCCTGCGGGGCGGCTTTTTGATTTTTCATGGAAAAGGTAGTTTTGGGGGACACCCCCAAACCCCCGGCAGGGTTCCCGCTGCACCCCGTGTTGTGGAAGGGGAAGTATTGGGGGACACCACCAAACCCGCGGCAGGGAGACCCCTGCACCCCGCGGGCGGCTTTTTGTTTGGTCAT
>JBJMMB010000307.1:0-6900 GCA_045805005.1 Chloroflexia bacterium | reverse complement strand
CGGCAGGTGCACCTGGTAGTGGAGTCTCAGGGGCCGGTGATGGTGCGGGGGGAGCCGGATAGGTTGAAGCAGGTGCTGATCAACCTGGTGGACAACGCGCTGCGCTACACGCCGCCCGAGGGCGAAGTGCGCCTGTCGGTGGCGGACGACGCGAGCACAGGCCAGGCGGTGCTGCGTGTCCGAGACACGGGCCCCGGAATCCTGCCCGCCGACCTACCGCGCATCTTCGACCGATTCTACCGGGGCGACCCCTCCCGCGCCCGCTCCACGGGCAGCACCGGCCTGGGGTTAGCAATAGCGCGAGCCATCGTGCAAGCCCACGGCGGCATCATCACAGTGCAGTCGCCCCCCGGCAGCGGGGCCATCTTCACCGTGGCCCTCCCGGCCGGGGCGTGCTAAACGTACAGATTCCCGGAAAACGCCAAGAACGCCAAGACGCCAAGGTTTTAGTGTATAGGCAGGCCGCCAGGCGCACACTTAGGGCTTATTGAACCGCAGAGGCGCAGAGGCGCAGAGACCCTTATTATTGGTTCTCTGCGCCTCCGCGCCTCTGCGGTTCCAAACCTCTTATTACTCTTGGTGTCTTGGCGTCTTGGCGGTTTCTTAATCAGGGGTATCAAGGCGTTTGAGGACAAGGAGGAGGCCCAGGGTTAGCCAGAAGGTCAGGGCGAGGTCCATGGTGAAGTAGGCCATGTCTACGAGGCCGTGGACGGCGAAGTCTATCATGGAGGCGAGGAGGGCCAGGGTGAGGGCCCCGAGGGCGGTGTCTTTGTAGCGCCTCCAGAGGGCGATGGACTGCCAGAACAAGTAGGCCAGGGCCGTTATCGCCCAGGCGATGCCGGGCAGACCCAGCCTCAGCGAGAAGTCGAGTATCCAGTCATGGGGGTGGGCGGTGATGAGCAGGCGAGCCTGGGGCACGCCGTATTTGGGGTCGGCGTAGAGGAACTGGTCCTGTCCGATGCCGGTGAAGGGGTGGTCGCGGAGTATACGCAGGGCCGCGGCCCAGATCTGGGTGCGGGCCACGCCGGTGTTCTCGCTCTTTGAGAAGTCGAACAGGGAGGTTATGCGCTCGACGCGGACAAAGGGGAGCGATGCGAGGCCCAGGAGGAGCACGGCGCCCAGGGTGCCGAGGAGGGGGCGGCTGCGGGCGATCAGGGCCACGACCGCCAGGGCCACCAGGACACCGAGCCAGGCCCCGCGGGCAAAGCTGAAGAGGGTGCCGAGCCCGATCACGATGGAGAGAGCGGCGGCGGCGATCTTCCAGGTGCGCCAGCCGGAGGGCAGCAGAAAGACGAGCACGATGCCCAGGGCGAGAGCCCTGCCCAGGTAGATGCCTAGGGCGGTGGCGCTCGGGTAGACGGACACCACCCGGCCCACTCCCTCCATGAGGGTGGTCTGGCCGAACAGGTACTGCTCGACCGCCTCGCGCCCCACGAGGGCGGCGGCCACCAGCCAGGCGCCGGTCATCCTCCACAGGTCGCGCTCCAGGCGCAACCAGCGGAGTATCAAGAGGAAGAAGAGCACTGGCGAGAGCACAGTTCGCCAGAAATCGTAGGCGGCCACCTTGCGATGGGCGGCGTCGGGCACCAGGAGCCAGAGAGCCCCGATCAGCACGAGCGCCCCTGCCAACCACACCCCACGGTTGCGGGCAAGCTCTCGCAAAGCGGGCATGGAACGGGTGCGAACCAGGGTCAAACCGTCACGTAACGCCCAGGCGGCGACCCCGCAGACGATGACGAACTCGGCCAGGGAGAAGAAATAGGGACCGATGGCTCGGGGGCGGTAGAAGAGGGGCGCGGCCAGGGGCACCATCGCCAGTTGTAGGTCGGGGCGGTAGAACGTGAGGGCGAAGAAGGCGACGGCTCCAACCACGAAGGTAGGGCCTGGCCCCAGGTAGTAGAGGGCAAGCGAGAGGGCAAGGGCCGCCAGGACGGCGGGCTCGGAGCGGAGCCGGGCCGCCCAGGAGATGGTGGCTTCGGCTGCCGGTGTTGGTATGTCTATGCTTGTCGTGGTCATTTTCTTCTAATCAAGATTAGGGAGAGAATTGTGGGGACACCCCAAACCCCCGGCAGGGAGACCCCTGCACCCCTATGCCTCACGGCGGGGCGCGAATAGGGCCACCAGGCCCACCAGGACGACCGCACCGACCAGGAGGTTAAGCCCGTTCGCGAGCGCGGGGACCTTCGTGGAGTTGGCGGCGGCTGCTGATGCCTGTACACGGGCGTCGTATTCGCGCAGGACTTTCTCGTAGCCCTGGTGCAGGCTCTCGACGCGCTCCACCGAGCGCCCGAGGTCCCAGACGCGGGTGACGTCGGCGCTTATGAGATCAACTACATCGCGATGCGGCGTGTTGCCGCCGGTGGAAGCGGCCGCATCGAGCGCGTCCAGGTGTTCGCGTAAAGAGAGCGTTTCCGAGGCCACTTCCGAGGCGTGGACCCAGAGTATGTCGGGTGTGAGGTCGCCGACCGGGGCGGGATAGAGTCGCAGATAGTCGGCGAGGGGGAAAGTATCTCTGCGGTATTGCTCGGGGTCGGTGCCCAGGGAGCGGGTCCAGGCCATGAGGGTGTCGTCGTAGGTCCGGAGGGCCGCGAAATAGGGCTCGCCGGCCTGGGCGTATGCTTGCAAGAGAGCGAGGTAGTCCTGCACCTGTTGTGTGGAGCCCTGGAGGGGAAGAAGGGTCTGCCGGGTGCCACCGGAGGAGGAGGCTTCGTTGAGTGCGCTTTGCAGGGTCGTCGAAAGGGCCGTCATGTCGTGCGTGGCGACGTAGTCCAGGTACTTCGTGCGGGCGCTAGCGAAGGCGGCGCCGGTGGAGGCGACGGAGGCCCGAACCTGGGGGAGGCGGCCGGTGGCGAATTCGTCGGCTCCCGCGACCAGCCGGGGGAGGGGCAGGAGCCACCCGGCAAGCAACACGCAAAAAGCCGCCGCGAGGGCAGCAACCAAGGGGGTAAGTTGGCGCGTTTTCATGCAGTGATATATTACGCCATCCAGGGGAATTGCGCATGTTATCCCAGGCGAATCTGGATTGGTGAAAGGATAAGAAAAGGGAGTGCTGAGCGCCAGCACTCCCTGTAAACGTTGTGGATCGCGTTGCCGTTTTCTTCGAGAACTCCCTACCGGCGCGCCGATGCGAAAACTATTCAGGTAGGGTCTCGGTTCCTCAGGAGCGCACAAATGTAAGTGCACCCTTTGAGGTATTTATGCTACACGGCTAGGGCAGTGTTCCAAGCAGGTCGATGATGCGGTTGAGCAGGTCTGCTATCTGACCCAGGATGCCGATAAGCGGATTGCCGTCGAGCAAGTGTGCGATGGCGCAAAGCAGATTTCCAAGCAGATTGCCAGGGCCTTGCACGGCGGTTATGGTAAGGTGGATCGCGTTCAAGTCAACGACTAGGCCGAGCAGGTCAAGGTGCAGAGGCCCGAGATCGAGGGTCAGGATGTTGCAGGTGACGGGCGGCGGATTCGGTGCTGCCGGGCCTGCCGCACCGTCCACGGTGACAGGGAAGCCTTGCGCCAACTCATTTGTTACGCTGCCGATCTCGTGGCCGGCCGCGTCGTACAGTTTCCCGTCCAGGAGACCGTTAGCGAACAGGGCGTTATTTTCCGAGTAGAAGTTAGTTATATCGAGAGTGCCTCTGAAGGTCCCACCATTCGCAACGGTACCTGTTACCGGGATGTTAGCCAGCGGGTTGCGGTGGCCCGGCGCGGCTTCCGCGGCGGGCCTCACCCCAAAGCCGACGGCCCCGGCAAATAATGCGATCGCGACTAACCATGTTATACGAGTCTTCATGCATGTCCTCCTCTATGGTGTTACAACTTTTGGCGCTGAGTCTGGACAACTGGATCCGCTTTAGACTGTAGCAGGATGCATGCCAGCGGGCACTCTCGTGAGTCTTATCACAGCCCGAAACCACGAGAATTGGCCCATCTCTGTTGGATAGTGTTGGGGTGGATAGTGCTGGCACGGAAATTGCTCCCATTTCTACGAACATTAGTTCTAGCTAGAAAGTTGAGGTTAACTATGAGTAATTCCAAGCAAACACGCACTAAAGGGAGAGGCGAGGCCGGCGACCGGAGCAAAGAGTTGCGCGAATCGCCTATGATGGCGCACCTGCTCGACGCCCTCGAGAAGGGCACCGATGTCGGGCACTACGGGCGGCTGACATTCGCTATGGTGGCCCGCCACTTCCTCGACGAGGACAAGCTGGTGAGCCTGCTTGCGGAGCAGCCCGGCGAGGACGAGACCTCGGCCCGCGCCCTGGTGCTTCAGGTGGAGGGCCACGACTACAACCCGCCCAGGCGCGAGCGCATCCTTGAGTGGCAGTCGCAGCAGGACTTCCCCATCTGCCCCACGCCCGATGACCCGGATAGCTGCAACGTTTACAGCGAGCTTCGCTTCCCGGAGGGCATCTACGACAACATCAACGAGTTCTACCAGGAGCAGGCGGAGGCGCAGTAAGGCGTAAGGCGTAAGGCGTAAGGCGTAAGGGTGGTAGGGGGAGTTGGTTCGGGGTGCTGAGAACCAGGTCTGCCTACCACCATTTCGTTTTACAAGCTAAGAGTTGCATGAGGTGGTGAGGCGTGGAGTTGTATAATATATGGTGAGGGAGTTGGAGTCTTTTGCAAACAGATAGAGCAGTTTAGCGGTGGCTCGGTGGGGGATGTGCACTGGCATAGTTGGGAGGAGCAAGCCAATGGCCAGAGTGTTTCTTCAGAACGTCACGAAGAAATATGGTGACGTAACCGCGGTAAACGAATTTACTTTGGAGATCCGGGACAAGGACTTCTTCGTGCTGGTGGGTCCTTCGGGGTGCGGCAAGTCCACGGTGTTACGACTGATCGCCGGACTGGAGGCTCCTACCTCCGGGAATATCTATATCGGCGACACGTTGGTCAACCGGCTGCCTTCCAGGGAGCGCGATATCGCTATGGTCTTCGAGAGCCCAAGCTACGCGCTCTACCCTCACCTGACCGCGTACGACAATATGGCGACGTCGCTTCGCTTTCGCAAGGACTTGCCCCTCGTACAAGGGGAGCAGAGCGCTCCCACTCCCGATCAGCAAAACCGGAAGGCCGGGCAGGCAGCGCGCGAGGGGGAGATCCGCAGGCGGGTGGAGCGGGTAGCGGACAGGCTTCACTTGCAGGGCTACCTTGGACGCAAGCGGAGTGAGCTATCCGCGGGGCACAACCAGAGCGTGGCCCTGGGGAGGGCAATGGTGCGCGAGCCCAGGGTCTTCCTGATGGACGACCCGCTTTCGCAGTTGGACGGCACCGCGCGGGCCTCGAGCCGGATCGAGTTGCGCGATCTGCACCGGAGGTCGGGAGCGACCGTTATTTACGTGACCCACAACCAGGTAGAGGCGATGGCGCTGGGCAACCGCGTAGGGGTGATGGATAATGGAGTCCTACAGCAGTCCGGCACTCCACAGGCGCTGTTCGACCGCCCGGCCAACATCTTCGTAGCCGGGTTCATCGGCTCTCCGCCCATGAATATGTTTCGGGTAACGGCGGAAAGCGATGCGGAGGGGTTGTTCTTCAGTGGGCCGGGCTTCAGGCTGCCGGTGCCCGAGCACTACGCCACACGCCTCGGCGATTGCGATGGCAGACCGCTGGTCATGGGCCTGCGCGCGGAGGACATCCACGATGCACGCCTGTCTCGCGACGCCGACCCACGGACGGTGGTGGAGGCCGAGGTGCGGCTGAGGGAGTACCTTGGGAGCGAGGTAGACCTCCACCTGGTTGTGGGTGGGCAGGAGTTCGTGGCCCGTGTGAGCGAGCGGACCGACGCCAGGCCAGGCCAGAGGCTCAACGTGGCGTTCGATACCTCCAAAATACATGTTTTCGATCGGGACACACAGCGCTCACTGCTGTGAGGCCGCAGGTTAGCCCAGCGGAACTGTGGCGTCCTGACCGCCCTGCAGCTCGGCACCGGCCACGTTTTCAGGGACCTGGGGCGCCTCGGGTTGGGTATCCGGTTGAGTTTCCACGCGCACTGCCTCTTCGGGTTGGGCCTCGGGTTGCGGTGTGGTGCTTATGTAAAGTCCATAGGCTACGCTGGCGGCGGCGAGTATGAGCCCTGGGACTAGCACGAGGCGGCGGGGCAGCTTGATGCCCAGCAAGCGGTCCACGGAGATGTCGCCGGGGCCCGACAGGCCGAGGGCGAGGGCGACAGCTATATTTATGACGGGCAGCTCCGCGCCGCCGCTTGTGACCCAGATTGGCTTGCCCCAGTGGGCCTTGCCTATAGCCATGCCCATAGCGCCGGTGATGCCCAGGGAGCCGAGCGGGTTGAGGAAACCGAGCAGCGTGAGGACGCCGCCACCGAACTCGGAAAGCCCGGCCAGCAGGGCCCAGGGCTTGCCGGGGCGCAGGCCCATCGACTCCATCCAGCCGCTGGTACCCTCCAGGCCGTGGCCGCCAAACCAACCGAAGAGCTTTTGCGCTCCGTGCCCTGCCAGCAAGCCTCCCACAGTCAGGCGTACGAGTAAAAGAGCGAAGTTTCTCATATGCTTTCCCTTTGTTCCTTTCAGCTTGAAGTAGTCGTTCGCGGGCCCGGCATACTGATGCCAGGCAGAGTGGGAGTATCTGCAACCAACGTGCCACACGGAAAGAGTGAACTTAGGGGGGCACCCCCAAGCCCCCGGCAGGGAGATCCCTGCACCCCTATTGTTGGGGAAGGAGAGGTTGGGCTCCAATCCCCCATATCCCCGGCAGGGAGGGCTTGCATCACTTCTTGATATATAATGGACAGCGTCGAAATTCCTGCTGCTCAGGCGGCACTACTTTTACGAGGTCGGGGGAGAAAGCCGTGCGTAGAAAGGTTGATATTACTCAAGCGCTGCCTCGGGGCGCGGATTTGGTGGTGATCGGGGGCGGTATTGTGGGGGCGGCGACGGCGTTTTT
>JBJMMB010000306.1:0-8796 GCA_045805005.1 Chloroflexia bacterium | reverse complement strand
GGGTGTCGTAGATGCGGCCATCCTGCCGCCATGAAGGACCACACCATTAGCATCGACAGAATCATCCCCCACACCTCAGCCCCGCATCGCGCCACCGCCGGCCTCGAAAGCTCCTCCTCCCCCATCCGGTCCCATCCCGCCCGGCACGGTTGGTAACTGTTGGCTCCAGAAGCCTCCCTCAAGACCCGATGGGTCGGTGACATTTACAGGATTGCCGTTGGCGTATCCATAAGCTTGCCCCGTCTGGGCCTCAAGCGGATCGCGGCTTAAGAACTGTTGCGTAGCCGGGTCGTAGTAGCGCGCTCGTAGGTATTGCAGTCCAGAGTCGCTGTCTGTGTACTGCCCGGCGTAGCCAAAGTTTGGGTTTAGCGTGCAGCCACTGACCGCTACAGGCTCCGCCAGGGCGTGCTGGTCTACCCCCAGTTCAAGGAGGCGGCCCGCATGGAGCTAAAGCCGCGCGGCACCCCAAAAGCCTCCACCTGGCTACGCTCGACCTGGGAGCGCGGGATGCGGTGGAATTGGAACGCAACTGCGCGGCGCTGGCGGGGCAGGTGGCGGAGTTGAGCGAGGGCGGTGGGTGGTAGACTAGCGTATATCAGGCTGTATCACCCAATCGGAGAAAATCACTCCGATATTTCTTCGGAGGCGTCGGTACAATTACACTCCTGATCTTTCCGCGCATTAGCTTTGTTAGAAATCCGGTCATTGAATCGTTGAATTCTTCGAATTCGGGACCGCGAGCCTCAGCAACGACGACGGTCCATTCCTCTGGGCCGCCCGACGTTTGCCAGAATAGCTCCGCTCCGGTATCGACGTGTCCCCAAGGGAGTAGACCGTCTGCCTCGGGGTACAGAGGGTATGGATACGCATCCCCCGGTATCTCTCCCTCTTGGTCCGCCATATTTCTAAGACCTCAGGACCTCTAACAAGGAGATTCAGAATAGGAATGTTAGAGAATGAGTTGTAAACACTTAACAGGCTACCTAGTTCTCCAGAGCCGTGCAGGTTGATGAACCCCTTGTAGTCGCTCGGAAACTCGGTGCCCAAGGACCTTTCGACCTCCAACCAGTTCCTTCCCCTTCCCGCCTCGACTGGTTGATCGGGCGGCGGTACGACGGTTATTAGAGTTTCGAGACTCATAGGGTGTTATACCTCCATACCCATAGTGCGATTATTCCCCAAACCTCCCTACATTCTCCCACCTTCAGTATAATGGACTCATGCTCGCAACCAGGAAGGACGTTCGGCGGTTAAGACTTCAGTGAGCGCTCAGACTTCTACCCGCGCGCTGGGGGCCAGGTACGCGGTGGCCGCTACGTGGTTCTCGGTTATCGCCAGGCCCTGGGTGTGGGTAGCCGGGCTGACCCTGGTGGCTTTCGCGTTGCGGCGCTATCATCTCGGGGCCGAGTCGCTCTGGTTTGATGAAACGGACCTGGTCCAGCGCGCTCAGCAGCCTCTCTCCACGCTGGCGCAGGGCTTCACCGAGGCGGGGGAGAACGGGCCTCTTTATACCGTGATGCTCCACTTCTGGCTGGGGGCCATCAACGCAGTGCCGTTGGTTGCGAAGCTGGGCCACCTGACGTTCGGGCACAACGAGGAGGCGCTGGTGCGGGGCATATCAGCGGTGGCAGGGGCGGCCGCTATCCCTCTTATGTACGCGCTGGCCCGGCGGGTCGGTGGAGTTGCGCTGGGTGTCCTGAGCGCCGCTCTGCTCACCTTCAACCCGTTCCACATCTGGTACTCCCAGGACGCCAAGATGTATTCCCTGCTGGTGCTTCTCGCCCTTGCCAGCTCCCTTCTATACCTGAAGGCGTTCGACACCAACAGCGCCCGCCTCTGGCTCGCCTACGTCCTGGTCACCTGGGTCATGCTCACCGTCCACAGCATGGCCGGTCTCGTGTTCCTCGCCCAACTTGCGGCCACACCTTTCATAGCTCAAGGCGCAAAGCGGGCAACCCAAAGCGAAGATTCTCAGCCTCCCGTCGGAACCCACCCCTTGGGTTCATCAGGCCCGTCGGACGCCCCTAATCCAAAATCCAAAATCCAAAATCCAAAATCGAGATGGGTACGCTGGACCTGGGCTGTCCTCTTAGTAGTCACGCCCATCTTCCCCATACTTTGGCTGCGCGCCGCCGCGCTCTTCGCGGGCACCGACGTGGGCGGCTGGTACACGCCCACCGGCCTCGGGGACATCCTCTCGACCATATTCGTCACCTTCGCCGTCAACCGCGCCGACGCTCCCTGGGAAGCCATCAGTGCCATAACCCTTTGCCTGCTGGCCGTTGTCGGGGTCGGCTCATGGTTCGTAACCACTAGCCGCCCAAAATCCAAAATCCTCATACTGAGTCTCTGGCTGGTGCCCATCCTGGTCTTCTGGCTGGTGACGTTGCGCTTGCCGCTCTTTCAACCCAGGTACCTGATCATGGCGCTGCCGCCCTACCTGATTATGGCCTCTGCCGGGTTGCTGGCGTTGCGCCGGCTCAGCGTGCCGCTCGTAGCGGTAGCGACTTTGCTGCTGGCCGCGCCAACTGCCTTCGCCCTGGCGGGCGTGAATTACTCGGCCCAGATGCAGAAGGAGGACTGGCGCGGGGCGGTGTCCTACGTGCAGGACCACCTCCGCCTCCGTGACGTGATCGTCGTCTACCCCGGCTATATGCGCACGGCCCTTGACTATTACTACAGGCCGGGCGGTCCGGGCCAGGTCCCCACTGTGCCCGTCGAGACGGTGCCCAGCCTCCTTACTCAGGGGTTTGGCGATGCCGAATTGAACGACACTTTGCGCAGGGTGGTCTCCTGCCACGAGAGGGTGTGGCTCATCACCTCGCCGCCGCGCCAGCAGCAGGAGGACCCGACCAACAAGGTGCAGCAGTGGTTCCAGTACAACTGGCTCACCTTCGACACCCGCGAGTTCAACGGCGTTACCGTGTACGGCATATCGTTCAACGGCCAGCCCAATTGCTGGTTCCCCAACCCCGACCACTTCGAGCCTCAATCCCTCGAGCATGGACTCGATTTCCTGGGGTACATCTACGAGTTGCGCGGGAAGGACGGTACCCAGCCCGATGCCTCGTACTTTCCGCTGACCCTCTACTGGCGCAACCACGAGAAGCTGACGACCGACTACGACGTGCGCGTCACAATAAAGGACCCAACCGGCAAAGCGGTCGTGGACCAGACCCTCGGCCCCTTGAGCAGTTACTGGCCCACCTCCAAATGGGACCCCAACATAGAGGTCATAGACTACCGCGACCTCCGCCTCCCCGGCGGCCTCGCCCCCGGCAACTACACAGTCTCCCTACAGGTCTTCCCCAGGGGCCACCCCGACCAACCCCTCAAAGTGCAGGGCGGAGGCACCGAGATCACCTTCAAAGACCCCCTCCACGTCGTCCCCTGGAAGCCATGATCGGTTGTCATAGCGATTTCCAGAAAACGCCAGGACGCCAAGACACAAAGATGCCGAGATTAATAAGGAGTTTTAGAAACCGCAGAGGCGCAGAGGTGCAGAGACCCTTATTATCGGTCTCTGCACCTCCGCGCCTCTGCGGTTCCAAACCTTATATGATCTGGTGCCCTCTTGGTGTCCTTGGTGCCTTGGTGGTTCCGTCTCTCCCACGCCTCCCAGCCACCCAACCCAGTAAGCGCGTCCCGGCCTGCTAATTCATTCCCCTAAAACTCTGCGCTCTCTGCGCTCTCTGCGTCTCTGCGGTGCATTATTCTCTTAGCGTCTTGGCGTCTTGGCGGTTTCTGGAAATCTCTGCTTCTTATTGCACAACGCGGGGGTAGAGGCGGGCTGCGAGGGTGACTATGGCTATGTTGACGGCGATGAGCACGGCGAAGTCGATGGGGAGGCCGTAGTGGGAGCCTACGCTGTTAGTGACCATGAGGCCGCGGAGGGCGTCTACCATGTAGCTCAGGGGGTTGAGTGTGGTGACGACGGCGACGTAGGCCGGCATGATGGCTACCGGGTAGAGAGCGTTGGAGGCGAAGAAGAGGGGCATGAGGATCAACTGGCCTAGGCCCTGCACTCGCTCGCGGGTGCGCACCAGGGCGGCTATGACCAGCGACATGGTCGAGAAGAGCACGGCGCCCAGGAAGACGGCGGCCAGGATGCCCAGCCAGGCCAGCGGGTTGAGGTTGATGTGCACGCCCATTAGCGCCGCGATCAGGGTGATGGCGACGGCCTGCAAGCTCCCGCGCATGCCGGAGCCGAGTCCCTTGCCCAGCACCAGTGCCGCGCGGGGCATGGGGCTAACCAGGTATTTTTGCAGGGTGCCTTGGTCCCGCTCCCAGATGACCATGATGCCCTGGAATATGGCGATGGTAAGCACCGACTGCGCCAGGATGCCGGGGGCCACGAAGTCGAGATAGCCGCCCATGCCGGCGGGGAGCACCCGCAGCCTGCCGAACACCCCGCCAAAGAGGAGAAGCCATAGCACAGGCTGCACCGACCGCGTGACGAGGTCCCACTGGTCGTGCGACAGCTTGCGCACCTCTACCTCGGTGATGGCCGCCACCTTTTGTATGCCCGACCATGTTCGGGGCGCATAGGTAGGCGGCAGTGGCGGCTGTAGGGGCGAGGCATGGCCCCCCGCTGCGCTCATGCCCCTTACGGGTTGCCTGCTGCTACCTGAGGCGGCCGGCGGTGCGACGCGTGTTTCGGACATCCTTAAAGGTGCCTCCTGATTCTAGTGTGTCGCCCGTGAAGTGGGCGAAGGCGTCTTCGAGGGTCGCGTCCGCGGCCCCCGTTTGCTGCTTCAGCTCGTCTGGGCTGCCCAGGGCCACGATGCGGCCCCGGTTCATAATGGCCACCCGGTGGGCCAGTTCCTCGGCTTCCTCCATATAGTGTGTGGTTATGAAGAGCGTGGTGCCATACTCGGTGCGCAGGGCTTCGAGGTGCTCCCACACCACACGGCGGGCCACCGGGTCGAGGCCGATGGTCGGCTCGTCGAGGAAGAGCACACGGGGGCGGTGGATCAGCGTCTGGGCGATCTCCAGGCGGCGCACCATGCCCCCGGAATAGGTGCTCACCATCCTGTTGGCTGCCTCCAGGAGGCCCATGAAGCGCATAGCCTCGTCCACGCGGGCCCGCTGCTCGCTCCGGGGCACGTCGTACAGTTTGGCGAAGACCCACAGGTTCTCGAACCCCGTAAGCGCCTGGTCCGCCGACAGCGATTGGGGCACGTAGCCTATGAGCCGTCGCACCTCCCCGGCCTGGCGATCGATGCTGTAGCCGCCGATGGTTGCGCTCCCGGCACTGGGGGGCAGCAGCGTCACAAGCATCTTTATCGTAGTGCTCTTGCCCGCGCCGTTGGGCCCGAGGAGGCCGAACACTTCGCCCGCCTCCACGTCCAGGTCGAGCCTATCGACCGCCGTGAAATCGCCGTAGCGCCTGGTGAGGCCCCGCGCGGTGACGATGGGCGCGGGGCGGTAGTCGGCAGTTTGGGGTGCCTCCATACTGCCTGCTGAGATTACTTTATCCACCAGCGGTCCGCGTTCCAGAGGTACATGGGCGACGAGAAATCGATGTCGCCTTGCAGCTTCGGGCCGGCGACGACCCCGAACTTCTGAGCCCACAGGAAGTAGTAGGGTAACTGGTCTGCGATGATTTCCTGGGTGCGGGCATATATCTCCTTGCGGCGTGCGTAGTCATAGGTCGAGCGGCCCTCGATAGAGAGCGAGTCGTATTCGGGCGCGCTAAACCCTGTGAAGTTAAGCAAGTCGGGGGCCGCGCGGGTCGGTATCTGGCTGGAGTGGAAGAGGGCGAAGGGATCGGGATCTGCGCCCAGCCGCGTCCAGCCGAGCATCACCGCGTCGAAATCGAAAGGCGGGTTGGCGTTGGGGCTGATGCGGGCCAGGATGGAGGTGCTGAAGTCGGCCGACTGCACCTTCACCCAGAAGCCCACACGCTTCAATTGCTGAGCCATCGACTCGGCGGCCTTCAGGCGGGTGTCGTGCCCCGAGGTGACGTAAAGGTTGACCTGCAGCGGTTTGCCCCCCTTCTCCACCACGCCGTCGCCGTTGGTGTCTACCCACCCCGCCTCCGTGAGTAGCCGCCGCGCTTCATCGAGATTGCCCCCGTATTTGGACGCGGAGGGATTGTAGGCCCACGAGGATGCGGGCACGTCGGTCCAGACCGGGTCGCCATTGCCCTGGGTGGCGGCGAAGACCATACCGGGCTTGTCTATAGCCAGTGCCCAGGCCTTGCGCAGGCGGGTGTCGCTGAAGACGTGAGTGGGCCGCAGGTTGAAGGCCACGAAATCGTAACCGTTCTCGTCGTAGGCTCCTCCCTTGACGCCGGCCTCCGCACCGACCAGGCGCTCGGCGGCCGCGGGCGGGAGTTGCGCCAGCATAAGCGTGCCGTTCTTGACCGCCTCCTCGGCGACCTTGTCGTCCGGCGCTACCAGGAAGGCCACGCGGTCGATTGAGGATTGGCCCCCGTAATAGCCGGCGAAGGCCTTCAGCGTGACCGAGCCGTTGGGCTGGGTGCCCTCATAGGAGAAAGGTCCTGTGCCCACGGGAGAACTGTTGAATGGGCTGGCCGTTAATTTATCAAGGGGTGTGTTTTCGAGGAGGTGCTTCGGCAACACAGGCACGGAGAGGTCGGCCAGCAGAGGCGAGTACCGCCGCTTCAGGTTGAGACGCACCGTGTAGCTCAGCGGGTCGACCGCTTGCACCGACACAACCGTGTCCTGTACATGGAGCACTCCGGGTGTGCCCGCGGGCAGTTGGGCCAGGGTGTTGTACGACCAGATAACGTCGTCGGCCGTGAAGGGTTGGCCGTCGTGCCAGCGGATCCCCTGGCGCAGGTGGAACGTAAGAGCCGTACCATCATCGGAGACATCCCAGCTTTCCGCCAGGTCGGGCTGCGGCTGCAGGTGGTTGTCGAGCCTGGTGAGCCCGCTGAAAATCAGGCCCGTTATAGCCTGCGCGTTCGGGTCCTTGGCCGCCAGCCAGGGGTTGAGGGAGGTGGCGGGGGCGGTGATCCGTGCCGAGAGGGTGCCCCCGCTCCGTTCGGCAGGCCGGGTGGCAGTGGGTACCGGCGGCCGGGTCGGCGTGCTCTTGATGCTCACAACGGGCTTGGGGTCGAAGTCGCATCCGGCCAGGACCAATGTAATAAGGAGCAGGGCGATTTTGGATTTTGGATTTTGGATTTTGGATTTCAGTCCAATCCAAAATCGGGGGGTGAAACGCATATATAGCCATTATACAATGAGTCGCGATTGGTATAGAATGGTAGCCTCTATCTCCAACGGGGTCCTAACCCAAACGGATTAGGACTTTCCAGGGCGGGTGGGCGAGTTTAACATAACCTGTCATACCTATTTCGGCTGTTTCTGGAGGGAGGGCTAGGCCGTTTATACCATTAAATATAACCCAAAATGGCAGTTGTTAGGCCGGGTGGCATGTGCTACAATGCGAGTACTCTTGGGTGCCGTCCCTCTATTCACTCCAGCTATAACCCAGGACAGTATAGCCGTGCATACGGGGGCGGGAGCCGATTTGGAGAATCATGGATAAGGTGCCCGGCCACGTCGCGCAAGTTTTCGTTTGGAAGCAGGGTGCTGCCCCGGATATCGATTACGCGCGCCAGGTCTTGAGCGTAGCCAGTCCGGAGGCGTTCCAGGTTATGGGTAGCGACGCGTCGCTGCTCCAGCTCTTCTCCGTGATGGGCGAGTGGTCGGAGGACCCGTGGGAGCGGGCCATGGGGGACATACGGGCTATCCCCGCGCCCGAGGGAACCCGCTGGACCGATACCTCACGCTACCTGCTTAAGGGCTGGCAAGGCACCGACTCTCGCAGTGGCGACAAGATTTTCGTGGTCGTGGCCTACCGCCGAGCCGTGACTGTGCCCGAGACCTTCCGGGGCGAGGCCATCGACACCCCGGCATACGAGCCCCCGCCCGGCGCACAGCCTCCTCCTTATTACGGGCAATACGCCACCGGCCCCCTGGTCTGGCCGCCTCAGCAGCAACAGGGCCAGGCCTCCCAACCTTACGTCTACCCCTCCTACAGCGGGGCCTCCTACGGCCAGCAACAGGGCCAGAGCGCTTACCCCTACGGGTACAACCCCCTGGCGACCGCGCCCCCCGGGCCTTCCAACCTGCCGGTGCTGGTGCCCCCGCCCGAGATACCCCTGCCCGACAGTTACGCGCCTTATTACGGGGGCTTCGGGACGCGGCTGGCCGCCACGCTCATCGACATCTTCTTCATGTCCTGGTTCTTCGCGGCCATCCTGGTGCTGAGTGCGGTGCTGTGGGGCCTCACCGGACAAACCGGCAATCTGTTTGACTGGTTCAGGTCCTATGCGTGTGCCTTCGCGTTGCTTGGCGTGGTGCTGCTCGTCGTCTACGAGCTGACCGGTTGGAGCACCTCAGGCCGAACGTGGGGCAAGCAACTCATGGGTCTGCGGGTGGTGAAGGCTGACGGCGGCACTCCCGGCTTCGGGCGGGCTATGCTCAGAATGCTCGGCTACTTCTTTTCGTTGTCCATCGCGGGTTGGGGCTTTATGATGATCCTGCTGGACCCGCGCCGCCAGGGCTTGCACGACAAGATCGCCGAAACCTTCGTGGTGCCTGATAGGCCTCGCGCGGCTGTGCCTATGGGGCTGCCCGGCTACCGGACGGTGGCAGGAGCCCTCCCCGCGCCCGGAGCCTCAACGCCCGCCCCCATGCTCTACCCCCCACCCGAAGCGGCCCAGCCTTCCCCGGTGTCGCTGGGCCGGGTAGGCTCCAGTCAATACCAGGTACCGAGTACCGAGTATCGAGTATCGAGTACCGAGCACTTGCCGGCAGAATC
>JBJMMB010000305.1:0-8737 GCA_045805005.1 Chloroflexia bacterium | reverse complement strand
TGAGCGCGTCTATAGATGTCTATAGATCAGGTAAGCGGCGTCAGCCTGGCGGGGCCACCAAGCCCGCCCAGTCGGGCATCTCGACGACCGGCCATAGCGGCCCGCTCAGAAACACATGCGGAAGGATCACCGGCGGGATAAACATGATGGCCTGAACCTCACTCTTCGAGAAGGTACACAGTCGGATGCCCAGGTTGGCGGCGCCTAGCATAAGAGCTGGCGTTACGACGGCCGGAGCATCTTTTGCTGCCTACAGGTGGTTCCCCGACAGGGAATCTTCGTTTGATTGCCCAATTAGCCAATGGGCTGGCTTAGAAATACTGCTGAACGACCAACTGGCGCTACGCATTGCTCCTCAGACGGATCCTACAGGCCGCGAAACCGAAGTCGCAATCAGACCTCCTCGGTCGTGGCACGCCCACATCCTGTCTGCCATTCAGGGTGCAGCGCTGTAAAGGTCCGGCGCGTGGTATGCATTATGCTGCACGTAGTGAGGGCAGGGCCGCGCCCTCTATCTCGTACCTTGACGGTTTGTGAGCCGCGTGTACAATTACGATGTCCACTACTTCGTCATTTTCTGCCGTCGATGTTGCACAGATTAGTGGTGCTCAAGGGATATGTCTTCCGCGAGGTAGAACGCGTCCTGCGAGAGATTTCGCGTCGAGAATAGCAAAATAACCAGGAGGATAACAATGCCGTTTGAAGTACCCCCATTGCCCTACGATTACTCCGCGCTCGAGCCCTACATTGACACCCAGACCATGCAACTGCACCACGATAAACACCACGCGGCTTACGTCAATAATCTGAACGCCGCCCTCGAACAGCACGCCGACTTGCAGAACAAACCCGCCGAAGACCTGATCCGCGACCTCAACAGCATCCCCGAAGCGATCCGCATGGCCGTTCGCAATAACGGAGGCGGGCACGTCAATCACTCGATGTTCTGGCAGATCATGAAGCCCAACGGAGGGGGCGACCCCACCGGCGACATCGCAGCCGCTATCAAAGAGTCGTTCGGCGATTTCGAGGAGCTCAAGAAGCAGTTCAACGACGCGGGCGTCAAGCGTTTCGGCAGCGGCTGGACGTGGCTCGTCCTCGGCAGGGACGGCAAGCTGGCGGTCATGAGCACGGCCAACCAGGACAACCCCATGAGCGAGGGCAGCTACGCGATTATGGGCAACGACGTGTGGGAGCACGCCTACTACCTCAAGTACCAGAACCGGCGGCCCGAGTACCTCGCGGCCTGGTGGAACGTCGTGAACTGGGACGAGATCAACAAGCGGTTCATGCAGGCAGGCCGGTAGCGGCCACCCGCGAACGCGAATAGACAAGAGCGCCAAAGGTCTCCTGGAGCCCGCTCGCTGCGCCTCCCTGGGGACCTTTGGGCTACGGTTGCTTGCTAAGAAGTATTATTTTCCGCCCGCAATTGTAGTACTTTAGTATCGCAAGCGGACCTACCCGGCCCCTCCAATGCTATAATAGTCGGGATTATGCCCATACCTATATCTGGCAACAGCTACCTAGCAACTCTCCATGAGGTAACGATTTGACACTCGCGATAATCACCGAGGGCCTGGGCAGGAAGTTCGGTGAGCACTGGGCCATCCGCGACCTCGACCTGGAAATACCGCAGGGCGAGGTGTTCGGCCTGTTGGGGCCAAACGGTGCGGGCAAGACCACCACAATGCGCGTGCTCGGCGCCCTGATCGCCCCCACCACGGGCCGCGCCGCCGTGTGCGGCTACGACGTGATCAAAGACCCCAACGAGGTCCGCGCCAGGGTGGGAATCCTCACCGAAGCCCCCGGCCTGTATGGTAATCGCTCGGCCCTGCAAAACCTCCAACTGTACGCCCGCTTGTACGGCCTCAAGCGTCCCCACGCTGACCGGCAGATCGAGCGATACCTGAAGTTGCTGGGTCTTTGGGAGCAGCGCCACGAACCCGCGGGCATCCTGTCGAAGGGTATGAAGCAGAAGCTGAGCATGGTGCGCGCCCTGCTGCACGAGCCCCCGTTGTTAGTGCTCGACGAGCCTACATCGGCGCTCGACGCGGAGGGAGCCAAACTGGTGCGCGACTTCATGGCCTCGCTGAAGGGGCAGGGCCGGACCATTGTCCTTTGCACGCACAACCTCTACGAGGCGGAATTGCTCTGTGACAGGGTAGCCATCGTAGCGGGCACGCTGCTGCGAGTGGGCACGCCGAGAGAACTCCAACTCTCTTTGTATAGCCGCCAGATCGAGGTGGTCATTGCCAGCGCATCGCAGGCCACGAGCGAGCTGGCCCGGCGCATCGGGGCAATGCCGGGCGTGGGCGATGTTGAGGTGGAAGGCAATCGCTTCTTGATCTCTATGCTCGACCCCGACGAGGGCACGCCGCACCTGGTGGATACTCTGGTGGCCGCGGGCACGAAGATCCTCCGGGTGGCCGAAGTGGAGCACAGCCTCGAAAAGGCATACCTGGACCTGCTGGCGAAGCGCAACCGGGTGGCGGCCGAGGAAGCATCTCCGGTCAAGGAGGCAGTAGCATGAGCAGGCAGAGCATGTCCAACGACCGCGTTGCTGCCATCTTACAGAACGAGTGGGGCCAATTGCTCGGCAACAGAGTGGTCATCTTCACAACCCTCGGCCCTCCCCTGCTGCTGGTGATAATCGCGCTTTGTGCCTTGCTTATGTCGAGCTGGATCGGAGGGTTCGACATAACCAAGCTAAACCTGAGCTCGCTCAGCCCCGAGCAGCAGAAGGCCGTGGTCGACTCGCTGAAGGAGACCACCACGCTGCAGCGCGACCTGCGCTTCGCCCTCCTCAGCTCGTTCCTGGTGCTGTTCCAGATGATACCCATGGTGGTGCCACTCTCAATTGCCAGCCACTCAATCGTGGGCGAGAAGCAGAACCGCTCCCTGGAGCCGCTGCTGGCGACACCCATCCGCACTGAAGAATTACTCTTCGCCAAGGCCATCGCGGCGGCAGTGCCGGGCATCATCGCCACCTGGGTAGGTTTCATCCTCTTCGCCATGGGGGCCAAGTTCGTAGTGAATGATGACGTCTATACCAAGCTGATCCTTGGCCCTACCTGGCTAGTGTCGATCGTCGTGTTGACCCCACTCTTCACCGTGCTGACGGTGGGCCTATCGATCATCATCTCTTCGCGGGTGAAAGATCCCAACACCGCCCAGCAGTTGGGGTCGCTTATAATCCTCCCCCTGATAGGTGTGCTCGTGGGCCAGATGATCGGCGTTGTGAACTCCAACATCAGAGTTGTAATGGTGACCGCCATCATCATGGTGCTCCTCGATCTAGCCGTCCTCTCGATGGCCGTGCGCATGTTCAAGCGGGAGGAAATACTGACGAACTGGCGGTGATCTTTCAGGTCGCGCTTCTGTCGATTGCGAATCTTTGAAAAGTGTCGGGTTTTGTCGATTTTTGGGGTGTCGAATGGGCCGGATTTTTGAAAAAGTGCCCGGATGTGTCCGGCCTTGTCCGGTTGGGCGGGCGATTTTCGGAAATGTGTCGGGTTTTGTCGGGTTTTGTCGGTACGAGGGGTTTTCGGGAAAATGTGTCCGGATGTGTCCGGTTGTCGGGGTGTTCGCCTGGCCCGACAGATAAATCTGCGGGCAACACTTACGAGGCCCGCCTGCGCGGGCTGAGCCGATAGGGATGCTGCCTGGTCCTCTTTGCAATTATTAACGTACAAATGTTCTAATTCCCTATTGTACGGCAGGATGTAGCTCAGGTACAATAGTACAAAGGTACTGGGTTTGTAGGAGCATTTGTTCGTGAGCTCTACCAGCAGGCGCCCAACTCAGGGCCATTTGGTAGTAGCGCTTCTGGCTCTAGCGGGACGACGTAGGGTGCTAGATGTCGCCAGGGTGGTAATGCAATACCTCGCGGCGGTGGAGGCGGGGACCGCGCTCAACTATTTCCTGCAAGCGCCACTCGGCAGAGCACAAGCAATGTAGGCTACAGGACCAAGAGTATGACCATCGAACACGACCGCCTTGCCGGCGACTCGGCGTCCTGGCGGCGCTGGGGGCCCTATCTTAGCGAGCGGGCGTGGGGGACGGTGCGTGAGGATTACAGCGCCGATGGGTCGGCGTGGGAGTACTTCCCGCACGACCACGCCCGTTCCCGGGCATACCGGTGGAACGAGGATGGGCTAGGGGGTATCTGCGACGACCGGCAGCGCCTGTGCTTCGCGCTTGCGCTGTGGAACGGCAAGGACTCCATCCTCAAGGAAAGGCTGTTCGGCCTGACCGGGCCCCAGGGCAACCACGGCGAGGACGTGAAGGAATACTACTTCTACCTCGACTCCACCCCCACCCACTCCTACATGAAGATGCTCTATAAGTACCCCCAACGAGCTTTCCCGTATGCCGACCTAGTGGAGACCAATGGCAGGCGCGGCAAGTTGGACCCGGAGTACGAGCTTATCGACACGGGTGTCTTTGCCGAGGACCGTTACTTTGACGTGTTTGTAGAGTACGCTAAGGCCGGCCCCACGGACATACTCATTCGCATCACGGCGGCCAATCGCGGCCCCGACCTGGCGGAACTGCATCTCCTGCCCACGCTCTGGTTCCGCAACACCTGGAGTTGGGGCGATGAGGGCCCCAGGCCCCGGCTGTGGCAGCCCGATTTGCAGGGCAGTAGCCAAGAAAGCAGCATCTACGCCGAGCACACCACCCTGGGCCGCTACCGGCTCGCTTGCGAGGGTGGGCCGCCGCTCCTCTTCACGGAGAACGATACGAACCTTGAGCGCCTTTATGGAGTGCTCAACGGCTCGCCCTACGTCAAAGACGGGATAAACCGGGCGGTCGTTGAGGGCCGCACGGAAGCGATCAACCCGGAGCGCAACGGCACCAGGGCAGCAGCGCACTACCGGCTGACGATACAAGCCGGGAGTGAGGCAACCGTGCGATTGCGCTTGAGCTTTGTGGGGAGGGCGGATAGGAAGGAGGCGGAGGGGACGCCGGGGGACACGGAGCTCTGGGCCGATTTCGACGAGGTGATCGAGCAGAGGCAGGCGGAGGCGGATGAGTTCTACGCGGCGCTGCAGCCTGGGATGTTGACCGATGACGCGCGGCTGGTGCAAAGGCAGGCGCTCGCAGGGATGCTGTGGTCGAAGCAGTTCTACTACTACAACGTGTCGAGGTGGCTCAAGGGCGACCCCGGCCAGCCGCCACCTCCGCCGGAGAGGCGGCAGGGCCGCAACGGCCAGTGGACGCACCTCGACGTCGCCGACATCATATCCATGCCCGACAAGTGGGAGTACCCCTGGTTCGCCGCATGGGATTGGGCGTTCCACTGCGTGCCCCTGGCCCTGGTGGACCCAGAGTTCGCCAAGGAGCAGATGATCCTGCTGGGGCGGGAATGGTACCAGCACCCGAACGGCCAGGTGCCGGCGTACGAGTGGGCCTTTGGGGACGTGAACCCGCCGACTCGCTCCTGGGCTGTGTGGCGGGTGTACCAGATCGACCGGCAGATTAGCGGCAAGAGCGACATCCGGTTCCTGGAGCGGGCGTTCCACAAGATGCTCCTCACCTTCACCTGGTGGGTCAACCGGAAGGACGAGGAGGGTATGAACGTCTTCCAGGGGGGCTTCCTCGGATTGGACAACATCGGGGTGTTCGACCGCAGCGCGCCACTGCCCACCGGCGGCCACATCGAGCAGAGCGATGGCACGAGCTGGATGGGGGCTTTCTGCCTCAACATGCTCACCATCTCCCTGGAGCTCGCCCGCCACGACAACGCCTACGAGGACATCGCCACCAAGTTCTTCGAACACTTTTTGAACATCGCGGGCGCGCTCAACAACATCGGCGGCGAGGGCATCTCTCTGTGGGACGAGGAGGATGAGTTCTGCTACGATGTGCTGCACGTGCTTATAGGCGACAGCGAGATTCACCTACCGCTGAGGGTGCGCTCGATGGTGGGCCTTACCCCGCTCTTCGCGGTCACCACCGTGGAGCCGGAGGTGCTCGACATGCTCCCCGATTTCCAGCGCAGGCTGAAGTGGCTGCTCGGCAACCGGCCCGACCTGGCCAACCTGGTGTCGCGCTGGGACGTAATGGGGACGAAGCAGCGCCACCTGCTGGCCCTGCTGCGGGGGCACCGCATGAAGCGGTTGCTGAGCCGGATGCTCGACGAGACCGAGTTCCTCTCCCCATACGGCGTCCGCGCCCTCTCGCGCTACCACGCAGAACACCCTTACACGTTCGAGACGGGGGGAGCCCGCTACGTGGTGGAGTATCAGCCCGGCGAGTCGAACAGCGGGCTCTTCGGCGGCAACTCCAACTGGCGCGGGCCCATCTGGTTCCCTGTCAACTACATCATCGTCGAAGCCTTGCAACAGTATCACAACTACTACGGAGACGACTTCAAGGTCGAGTGCCCCACGGGTTCGGGCCGCTACCTCACATTGAAAGAGATAGCCGGGGAGCTGTGCCGGCGCCTGATGACTATATTCACCCGCGATGCCGAGGGGCGCAGGGCAGTCTTCGGCGAGCAGCCGGTCTTCCAGAACGACCCCCACTGGCGGGACTACGTGCCGTTCCATGAGTACTTCCACGGCGACAATGGTAGGGGCGTGGGCGCGAGCCACCAGACGGGCTGGACGGGCCTGATAGCGTATCTAATCCAGCAACAGGGCGAGTGGCTGTCGAATGTGGTATAATTACTGTGTCACCTTGCGCCTGGCGCGGGGGACACGGCAAATATTATCTTTTTGCCCCGAGAGCGGGGTATTTTTTTGCGAAGGAAATACATGCAGCGCGAAGACATCCGCAACATAGCCATCATTGCCCACGTTGACCACGGCAAGACCACGCTGGTCGACGCCATGCTCAAGCAGAGCCACATCTTCCGGGAGAACCAGCAGGTTGCCGAGAGGGTGATGGACTCGAACGCCCTGGAGCGCGAGCGAGGCATCACTATCATGGCCAAGAACACCGCCGTGACCTATAAGGGCGTGAAGATCAACATCGTAGATACGCCCGGCCACGCCGACTTCGGGGGCGAGGTGGAGCGCGTGATGAACATGGTGGACGGGGTGCTGCTGCTGGTGGACGCCGTGGACGGGCCCATGCCGCAGACCAAGTTCGTGCTGCGCCAGGCCCTGCAACAGGGCCACAAGGCCATACTGGTGATCAACAAGGTGGACCGCGCCAACGCCAGGCCTGTGCACGTTCTCAACGAGACATTTGACCTCTTCCTGGACCTGGGGGCCACAGAGGAGCAGGCCGAGTTCCCCATCATATATACAAACGCTCTCACGGGGGAAGCCGGCACCAACCACATGCGCCTGGGAGCCGACCTCGAACCGCTATTTGAAGCCATAGTGGAGCATATCTCCGCGCCCGATGCCAACCTCGACGAGCCCACCAGTCTGTTGGTTACCAGCATCAGCTACGACGACTACAAAGGAAAGATTGTGATCGGGCGGATGCACAGCGGCACGTTGCGCAAGGCCCAGCAGGTGATGCGCATCGACCACGACGGCAAGATGATCCCGGCAAAAATCACCCAATTGTTCACTTTCCAGGGGCTGGCGCGGCAGGAGGTGGAGGAGGCCGAGGCCGGGGAGATTGTGGCCGTCGCGGGCATCGGGGACGTGAACATCGGTGACACGATAGCCGACGCTGACGACCCGCGGGCCCTGCCACCCATCAAGGTGGAGGAGCCCACGGTACGCATGACCTTCGGCGTGAACACCAGTCCAGTCGCCGGGCGCGAGGGCACCTATGTGACCAGCCGCAAGCTTCGGGAGAGGCTCTTCAACGAGCTCGACCGAGACGTTGCCTTGCGCGTTGCCGACACCGACAGCGCGGATACGTTCCTGGTGAGTGGCCGCGGCGAGCTGCACCTTGCGATCCTCATCGAGACGATGCGCCGGGAGGGCTACGAGTTCCACGTTTCGCGGCCCGAGGTGATCTTCAAGGAGATCGACGGCCAGCGAATGGAGCCCTACGAGCAATTAGAGGTCGAAGTAGCCCAGGACTTGGCCGGTGTGGTTGTGGAAATGCTGGGTCAGCGGCGCGGCACGCTCATCGACATGAAGTACCGCGACGACGGGACTGCGCGCTATGTCTACAAGGTGCCCACCAGGGGCCTCCTGGGCTTCCGACAGGCGTTCCTCACGAACACCAGGGGGCAGGGCATCGTCAACACGCTGTACGCGGGATACGGGCCGATCGCCGGGCCGATAGCCACTCGCGAGCTGGGGTCCTTGATCGCATGGGAGACGGGCGTGACGGCCACCTACGGGTTGAACGGGGCCCAGCAGAGGGGGCAACTATTCCTCGGGTCGGGCGTGGAGGTGTACGAAGGGCAGGTGGTGGGCCAGCACCTCCGCGAGAACGACCTTGAGGTCAATGTGTGCAAGAAGAAGCACCTGACCAACATGCGCAACAGCACCGCCGAGGAAGGTATCCGCCTGGAGCCGCCACGGGTGCTCTCGTTGGACGACGCCATCGAGTTCCTGGCCGAGGACGAGCTGCTGGAGGTGACGCCAAAGGCCTTCCGCCTACGAAAGCGCCTCCTCTCCAAGCACGAGCGCGACCGGGTCATGGGCCAGAACAAGCGGGCGGGGTAGGCGAGGGCAGTCGGCAGTCGGCAGTCGGCGGTAGACAGAAGGGGCGGCAAAAAGCGGCCCATTAAATCTGTAGGGGCAGGTCTTGTGCCTGCACTGTTCGTCAGCCACCAACGTTGAGGTCAATAGACCGGGCAGGCACAAGACCTGCC